>CAXTEX010000001.1:0-58704 GCA_964243445.1 uncultured Caulobacteraceae bacterium
CCGCCCATGGTGATCATGGATTCGATCCGGCTGATGGCCTCGCGCGGGCTGTTGGCGTGCAGCGTGCCCATGGAGCCGTCGTGGCCGGTGTTCATGGCCTGCAGCAGGTCGAAGGCCTCAGGCCCGCGCACCTCGCCGACGATGATCCGCTCGGGCCGCATGCGCAGGCAGTTCTTCACCAGGTCGCGCATGGTAATGGTGCCCTGCCCTTCCAGGTTCGGGGGACGGGTCTCCAGGCGCACCACATGGGGCTGCTGCAGCTGCAGCTCGGCCGCGTCCTCGCAGGTGATCACCCGCTCGGTGGGGTCGATGAAGGCGGTCATGGTGTTGAGCAGCGTCGTCTTGCCGGAGCCCGTGCCGCCGGAGATCAGGACATTGCAACGTGAGGCGCCGATGACGCCGAGCACCCGCGCTCCTTCCGGACTGATGGACGCGAAGTCCACCAGGTTGCGCATGGTCAGCTTGTCTTTCTTGAACTTCCGGATGGTCAGCGTCGGGCCGTCCAGCGCCAACGGCGGGCCGATGACGTTGACGCGGGAGCCGTCGGGCAGGCGGGCGTCGCAGATGGGCGAGCTCTCGTCCACGCGCCGGCCGACCTGGCTCACGATCCGCTGGCAGATGTTCATCAGCTGCTGGTTGTCGCGGAAGCGGACATTGGTCAGCTGGACCTTGCCGCCGACTTCGATGAACACGCGCGAGGAGCCGTTGACCATGATGTCGGCGATATCGTCGCGGGCCAGCAGCGGCTCCAAGGGCCCGTAGCCCAGCACATCATTGATGATGTCCTGGACCAAATGCTCCTGTTCCGCGCCGGACATGGAGACGTTCTTGATCGCCACCAGTTCGGCGACGATGTCGCGGATCTCCTCGGCGGCCGCCTTGACGTCGAGCTGGGCGAGCTGGCCCAGATCGATGGTGTTGAGCAGCGCGGTGTAGATGGTGGTCTTGGTGGCGTGGTAGTAATCACTCTGCTCGCGAACGATCTCGGTGATCGCGTTGGAGGAGATCGCCCCGCCCTGCGCCGCCTTCAGCTGCTCGAAGGCCGCTGTCTGGCGCGGACCGCCCTTGTCGGCGGTCGCCGGCTTGGCCTTGGGGGTCGGATCAGCCCGCGCAGCCTCGACCGGCTGGGGCGGCTCCTGGCGCTGGGGACGCGTCGCGATCTCCGCTCCGCCGGAGGGTGGAGGCGGGGGAGCGGTGGGGCCGGGAGGCCCGGCGACGCTGCGCTTGCCGAACATCGGACGGTGATCCTCAGCTGCGCTTGCGCAGGCGCTCGAACAGCATGGACGTGGCGCTGGCGGCCTTGGGCTTGGCGGCCGGGGTCTCCCGGCGCGACAGGCGCTGGGCGAACTGCATCACGCCTTCCGCCACCTTCGACTTGGCGTTCACGTCCTGGACCATCTGACCGTTGTTGGCGGCATGGCCGAACAGCTTGGGGTCGAAGGGCAGCACCAGGGCCGGCTCGTAGCCCAGCGCCTTGGTGAAGTCCTTCACCGGGATCTCCGGCCGCCCGGGCACGCCGACCTGGTTCAAGATCAGAAAGGGAGGGCTGTCGTTGGGGCGTGACTTGCTGACCAGATCGAGCAGGTTCTTGGCGTTGCGGAGCGACGCGAGGTCGGGCGTGGCGACCACGACGACGTCGTCGGCGGACAGCAGGGTGCGGCGCATCCAGCCGGACCAGAGGTGGGGCAGGTCGAGCACCACATAGGGCGCGGTCGCACGGATCTTGCCCAGCACCTCCTCGTAGGTGTCGGCGTCGTGTTCGTGATCCTCGTCCAGGGAGACGGGCGCGGCGAACAGGCTCAACCGCTCGCTACAGCGTGCCGTCATGCGGTCGAGCAGCACCGGGTCCAGCCGGTCCGGCTTGGACAGGGCGTCGGCGAAGCCCTGCAGCGGGTCCTGGTTGAAGTCGAGCCCCGCGGTGCCGAACGGCAGGTCGTAGTCCACGATGGTGGTGGAAGCCTGCATGTGCTCGGCGAGGGCATGGGCGACGTTGTGCGCCAGGGTGGAGGAGCCCACGCCGCCCTTGGCGCCCACGAAAGCCATGGTGCGCCCGACGAAGGGCGTCGCCGGGTCCGAATACAGCGTCGTCACCGCGCGGATCATCTGCAGCACGCTGAGCGGCGGCACGAGATATTCGCTCACGCCCCGGCGCATCAATTCACGATAAAGCGGGATGTCGTTGTGGGTGCCGATCACCACGACCTTGGTGCCCGGATCGCAGACTTCGGCCAGGGCGTCGAGCTGGTTCAGCAGCACGGCCGCATCGTCGGCGCTCTCGGCGATGACGAGCGAGGGCGTGGGCTGGTTCTGGTAGAGCGCCAACGCCTCAGTCAGGCCGCCGTCACGCACCAGGGTGGTGGCGCGGGTCAACCGCCGGTCGGCGCTGACCTGCTGGGCTATGGCCGCGGTCTGGGGCCGCTGGCAGAAGATGTGGATGCTGATGCGCGGGACTGTCAGCTCACCTAGGGCGGCCTCGGTGCTCGCGAGCAGGGCGGCCACGGGGTTCTGCACGTTCTCCGGCGCCGTCGTGGCGTCCGTCACGGGCTGGGGACCCGGGAAGGTCGCGGGAAAGTCGTCCTCGTCCCGGTCCAGCGGAGCGGAACTGGCGCCGACGACGCCGAACTCGTCGTCCGCGTCGAAACCGCCGGACACGTCGTCCAAATCGAGGGGAGCGGCCTGGGCCATCACACGTCTCTCCGGCGTACAGGGGTGGGGAGCATCGTCAATTTCCCGAAACCTTGCCGTCGGCCTGGTCGTCCTTGGCCGAGGAGGTCTGCACGCCCAGTCGATACTTGCCGAGCACGACCTGACGGCGCGGATTGTCGGCGGGCGTCTCGACGGCGGGGGCTAGGAAGTCGCGGGCGTTGGCGACCTGGGCGGCGGTGTTGGCGGTGACTGAGCAACCGAAGTGATCGAAAGCGCGGTTCTGGTAATCATGCGCCAGGTTCGACCAGCCGCTGCTGCAGTTGGGGCCCACCGCCTCGAAACGATCATAACTGGCGAGCAGCGGCGCGCCCGGGGCCCTGTTGGACGTATAGCCGGCCGTCTGGAGACGTTCGGCGGGTATGCCCAGCTGAACGAGATAAGTCTTGGTCTCCCGCTGCACGCGAGCCGCGGCGGCGGGATCAGCCGCGTCGATGGGTAGGCGCAGAGTAACCACGCCGCCGCCGTCCTCGCGCCACTGGCTGACGAACTGGCTAAGCGCCGCCTGTTGGTTGGTGGAAAGTCCGTCCCGATGCAGGCCGAGCGCGATCTGCTCAGGATGGCTGGTCACCTGCACGCCAAAGTGCTCGGTCGGTGTGAGCGCGACGGGGCCCGTAGGCTTGGAGGCGCAGCCCGCGACGACAGAGGTCGCCGTCAGCAACGCCACCGCCAAACCGGCCCGCATCCTTGAAGCTCTACTGTACGACATAGCCAAAGGGTCCTTGATAGTTCTTGCCGGGCTTGGACGCTGGAGGCAGGCCGAACCCCTTGTTCAGCTGCCCCATAAGATAGGCGGACGCGTCGTCGGCGATCTGCAGACCATCGGCCGGCGTCTGGATCAGGTCGGGTCTTGTCGCCTTGACGAGGTAGGGCGTGACGATCACCACCAGCTCGGTCTCGCCCTGCAGGTAGTCGCGAGACCTGAATAGCGCGCCGAGCACCGGCAGCTGGCCAAGTCCAGGCAAGCCGGAGATCGACTGCTTGTTGGTCGACTCAAGCAGACCCGCGATCATCATCGCACCGCCGGATGGCAGCTCGACCACCGTCTCGGCTCGCCTCACATTCAGGCCCGGCACGGAGAGGGTCAGGCCGGAACCCGTGTTGGACGCGCCGCTGGTGCTGGTCGACGTCGCGGTGCTGCTCGACGCGGTTCCGCTCGTCAGGGAGAAGCCGCCAATATTGGTCAACTCCGAATACTCAGTAGACAGCTTCAGCGATATCCGTCCGCTCGACAGCACGACAGGGGTGAACCCGAGACCTACGCCGAACTGCTTGAACTCCACGGTGACGCGCCCATTATTGTCTTCGGACACGGGCACGGGGAACTCGCCGCCGGCCAAGAATTTTGCGCTTTCGCCGGAGACGGCGGTCAGGTTCGGCTCGGCCAGGGTGCGGACCAGATTGGTCTGCTCGAACGCTTGCAGCACGCCGTCGGAGCCGGAGCCGCTCTTGCCGTTCAAGGACGCATACGCCGCCGTCAGCCCGCCCAGGGCCGCGCCGTTCACGCCGTAGGTCGCCTGGGTGGCGATGGCCAGCTCACTGGCCCGGTTGTCGATCTGGGTAATCAGCGCCTGTAGGCTGACGCCGAGTTGCTTTATGACCTGACGGTTGACCTCGACGATGCGGACCTTGAGCATCACCTGCTCGGGTCCGGCCACCGACAGCAGGTTCAGTACGTCATCGGGCTTGGCCGTAAAGCTTTGGGCGATGCGCAGCGCCCTATCGGCGTCGGACGCAGCGGGAACCTCGCCGCTGAGGATGAGCCGGTCGTTCACCGCCTCCACATGGATAGACGATCCGGGCAGCACGCGGTTCAGCGTGTCGGCGACCACCGAGGTGTCGTTGGCGACACGAACGTCGAGCCGAAGGATCTGATGACCGAGCCCGTCCACGAAGGTGGCGTCCGTTTGCCCGGAGGCCTGGCCCAGCACGTAGATGCGTCGAGGGGTGGACAGCACCACGTCGGCGATCTTGGGGTCGGACACGAGCACGTCTCGGGCGTCGACCGGAAGCTCGATCACCGCGGACTTGCCGCGCGGAAGCGAGATGGTCCGGGTGGCGCCGCCCTGCCCGGCGAGATCGACGCGCACCATGCGGCCGGCTCCAGCCTGCGGCGCGCCGTCCAGCGCCGACCAAGCGTGCGCGCCCGCCGCATGGGCCCGACCGGCCCCGGCGAGCAAGACCGTCGACACGAGGGCCAGCCCGGTCATGTGCGCCAGCGCCGTGCGAAGGGCTGTCGGATCGAAACGCTGGGGCTTCACGTCTGAACGTCTGGCGAGAGCGGTCATCGGGTCACCGTCACCGGCGTGGGGGTGGAGTTTCGGAACACGCGCACTGTTTCGCCCGAGGCCGCCTCGCGGCCGAAGGAGCCGATCTGAGCGCCGCCGGCGGCGTCGGCGTAGGAGCGCAGCGCCAGGGTCAGGGTGCCGGACGCCTTGGCCATGATGAGGTATTCCGCCTGCTCCGGCGTCGCCTCCACCGTGGCCGTCGCGCCGATGGCGGAGGCAGTCTTCAACGCACTGAGGTTCTGGTCGATGGCGAGCACGCGCACGTTGCGCAGCACCGTGCTGGTCATGAAGCCGTGGCCGGTGGCGACCGCGCCGCCGCCCGTCGCGTCGAGCTGGCGGGTCAGCAGCACGTCCACATGGTCGCCGGGCAGGATGAAGCCGCCTGCAGCGCTCTCAGCGGTCAGCGGCAGGGCGACGGCGCGCTTGCCCTCGTCGAGGGTCACCGCCAGCACGCCCGATCCTCCCGACCGCACCACCTTGGTGGCGATGATCGGCTCGTTCATGCTGATCCGCTCGCGCACGATAGCGCCGACCAGGCTGGAGCCAGCGCCTTCGGCAGGGTTGGAGATGGCCGTCTTGGCCGTGTCGACGAGCTGGCCGGCGACGCGGCCAAGCTGGCCCTGGGGCAAGGTCGTCGCAGCGCCGCCGTCAGTGATGAAACTGGGGTTCAGGCCTTCCTTGGGCCAGGCCAGCCATCCCATGTCGGCCGGCTGGATGCGGTCGCCTACATTCAGATCGCGGCGGGCGACGAGAACCTTGAGGCTTGGGGCTGGCGGAGGCGGAGGGGCGACGACCGGGGCCGGACTCTTGGCGCCGGCCAAGCCATGCGCCAGCACGCCGACGCAGCAAATCCCGGCCAGGGAGGCGACGCCGAGGATGGCCATGCGGGCCGTGTTCATGCCTGGTCTTTCCCACAAGGAGCACCGCCGGGGCGGCGCGCCGATCTCGGTGGCGGAAGGTGCGTCTCGATCTCGACCATGACGAAGCCTGGTTAACGGCCGACTAAGCGGACGCGCGACGCTTCAGCGCTCATCGATGGACGAGCCGGGCGAGGGGCGAGAGCGGGAAAACCGCCAGGGCGCCTACGGCGATCGCTACGCCATATGGAACGTCGGAGCCCCGCTGCAGCAGCCGGCTGACCCATCCGGGTCCCGCCTGGGTGATCGATCCGGGCATGCGCCGGCCTATGAGCAGGCCGACCGCCAGGGCGCCCCCGGCTACGGCGGTCCACAACAGGAAGGGCATGACTGTGACCGGCCCCAGCCAGAGCGTGCAGGCGGCGGCGAGCTTGGCGTCGCCGCCTCCGATCACCCGGAAGGCGAACAGCACGACCCCCGCGGCCAAGGCCGCCGCGCCCACAGCGACGTAGAGCCCAACAGCCGGGAGCGGCAGGCCTGCGGCCAGGGCTGCGGGCATGAACGCCAACGCCAGGGCCGCACTCAGCCGATTGGGGATGATGTAGCGGGTAGCGTCGGTGATCGCCGCAGCGATCACCGCCAGCGGGAAGATCAGCAGCAGCGCATGAGCGAGCAGGGACATGTCGGGCTCCGGGTCGTCTGGAGCCTGACGTAAGCGGGTGAACGAAGCGTTGAGCGCCGCGCCGCCGTTAGCTGCCGGTGGAGCCCACCGTCGTGGCGACGGTGTTGAACGTGTTGTTGACCGCATGGAAGGCAGCACCCATGCCGACGATGACGACCAGACCGATCAGGGCTGCGATCAAGCCGTATTCGATGGCCGTGGCGCCGCGCTCATCACGCGCGACATGCCGTATGATCTCACGCATGTTGTCGCCTCCCGGACAGAGAGAAGGGTCGCGACGTGGTTACGCCGCGACCCTCACTACACACTACAAGAGAGCGTCGACTTAGGACGCGGTGCCGGCAGTGGAGATGTTGCTGCCGATGGAGTTGAACTTGGCGCTCAGCTGAGTGCCGAGGTAGGTGGCGCCGGCGATGATGACGACGGCAATGAGGGCTGCGATCAGGCCGTACTCGATGGCCGTGGCGCCCGACTCGTCCTTCAGGAACTGGTTGGCGAAATTCGACATAGTTGGTCTCCTATTGTTTTAAGCGGAAGCGGGTCCCGAGCACTTCCGCCCGCTTGACCCCGAACACAGGGTCACAATGCCCGCCGCTCCTTAATGTGAGGTGAAAACAAGTCGTCAGTGCAATATTTTTCCGTTAACGGCCATTTACCATGTTTGATTAGGTCCACTGACACCATCAAACAAAAGATGGTTTACTTGAATTTATGCGTTCGACCTATAGTAAAGCCCGTGGGTACGCGGGCGGGCCGTCATGGCCGGCGCATGCGCGGCCTTGAAGATTTATTGACGCTTTAGGGCGATCGTGACGACCGGTCTTTCCGCAGGTTCCCCATGCGCTTGCTGTATCCCATTCTTCCCGTAGCCCTGGCGCTCATCGTCGGCGGGACCGCCCGCGCCGGAGAGATCGCGGTCATGCTGAACCATTCCCAGCGGCTCAGTCTCAGCGGAACGGCGGCCAATGTCGTTGTCGGGTCAGCGAGCATCGCCGATGTAACGGTGGTGGACAGCCACACCCTCTACGTTCAGGGGCGAGGCTACGGCTCAACCGACATCGTCGTCACAGATCACGAAGGCCGCACCATCTACTCCGGTGAAGTGACGGTGGGAGCCCCCGGGCGCAGCGTGGCCCTCTATCGCGGGATAGCGCGGGAGGACTACGCCTGCGCCCCCGCCTGCAGCGAGGATCATCCGCCCGCTCCCGTCACCCCTGTCGCCAGCCTGTTCAACACCCTGCCCGGCGGCGCACCAGCCAGCCCGCTTCCAAGCGCGCCGCACTGAGCGCGCCGCAGCCGACATGAACCTGCCCCCTCGCCTTCTCGGCCGACTGCTAACGCGGGGTCTGCGCGACCGTCGCGGCGCGACGGCGGTGGAGTTCGCGATCGTCGGCGCACCGTTCGTGCTGATGATCTTCGCCATCATCGAACTGGCTCTCTACTTCATGGTCCAGGTCACCTTGGACAACGCCACGGCCCTCGCGGCGCGCCAACTGCGCACGGGACAGGTGGTGGCGGACGGCAACAGCGACTCGACAAGCCAAACCGCCTTCCTGCAGGCCATCTGCAGCAACATGTCATGGCTGCAAAGCCAATGTAACAGCGGAATAAATTCTCAGACTGGGATTGTTTATCTAGCCTTGGATGTTCGCCCTCTAAGCTCTTTTAGTGGCGCTTCCGGAAGTCCGCCGGCCGTCCAAAACGGCAAGCTCAATACCACAAATTTCTGCTACTACTCCGGTAGCGCCGGCAGCGCGGTCGAAATGCGCGCCTTCTACCGCTGGCAGCTGCTCACCCCTTTCCTCACCAGCCTGCAGACCTTTGCGGGCGGGGTTGCGGAACTGCAGTCCGCCGAAGTGTTCCAGGTCGAACCGAACGGCCAGATCAATCCGGGCAGCACCCCGTGCTGAGGCTGTCGAGTTCCTTCGGGACAAGGCGGGCGATGTCGCGCCTCGTCCGTCACGCGGGTGAAGACGACCAGGGCGTGGCGGCAGTGGAGTTCGCCCTGATCGCGCCGCTGCTGATCCTTCTCTACTTCGGCCTGTCGGAGGTGACCTCCGCTGTGATCGCCAACCGCCACGCCAACCACGCCACCTCATCGCTGGGCGACCTTGTCTCCCAGTGCGCCAACATCAACGACACCGATCTCAGCAACATGTGGGCGGCGACGCCCGACATCATCGCGCCGCTACCGGTCTCGCCCACCATCTTCAGCCAGCGCATCACCAGCGTCATCGTCAACAGCTCCGGCGCGACACAGGTCGCCTGGAGCCGCTCTCCTCCCATCCCGACGAGCCAGGCCAACCTTCCGCCCTACGCCCAGCAGGCGCCGATGACCCTGCCGCCCAATCTGGTCAACACCAGCACCCCGGGCGACAGCGTCATCATGGCCGAGACGACCTACAGCTTCTCGTTCCCGGTCAATATCCTCAGCAGCCTGCTGACCTTCAACGACGTCTCCTACTTCAAGCCGCGCAAAAGCACGCAGGTGACCTATACGGGCGCGGCAGCCAACGGCGGGTCGGGTACGAACACGAGCTGCTATTCGAGCTGAGGCTCGGGCGGTCAGGGCCCCTCCACCTGCAAGCCATCGCGTCGCAACAGCGCCGGCACGCCGTCCGGCCCGACCAGATGGCCGGCGCCCACCACCACGAACACCCGCCCCGAGCCGTTCCGCACGATCTGCTCGATGCGGGCTTCGAAGCGGCGGTTACGGTCCATCAGCACCCGGCGATAAAGCCCCTCGTCTTCCTTGCGCATCGGATCGATCACCTCGGCGGCCAGCGCCTTGACGTCGCCGCGCCGCCAAGCCTCGGCGGCTCGGTTGAAGACGCCGGGATCGGTATCGATCTCGTCCAGAGTCTCCTTCAGGGAGGCGACCTGCTCGCCCACAGGCTCGTCGGCGAACAGGTCGACCTGATCGGCGAGCGTCTCGAACGCCTCGCGCCGAGCGGTCGGCGGGGCCGAGGCGTCGATCTGGCTCTCCACGCCCAACGCCTCGCTGTAGCCCTGGCGCTGGTAGAAGACGATGGTCAGCTCCAGCTCGGCCAGCCAGGGCTTCAGCCGCTCCAGCACCGCGGGATCGAGCCCTTCGCGCCGGGCCTGGGCCTGCACCCGCGCGCCCAGCGCTGGCGGCAGCAGGGCGGAAAGCGTCTGACCGGCCGGCAGCAATCCTTTCGACTGCATCATCTTGGCCGCGTCGGCTTCCGCGGTCGCGCCCAGCGGGATTTCGAACCAGACCGCGTCGACCTTGGCGAGTTCCGCCGCCAGCGCAGGCGTCTTCCAACGGGTCGCATCCGAGAGCAGGTGGATGGAGCCGAACAGATCGACTTGCACGTGGGGGCCTGAGACGCGCCAGAGCGGCGGGTCCGCCCGTGCGACGGTCCGTGAGCCCATAGCGACGGCTAGCGTCGCCGCGCAGGTCGCAATCCGGGTGAACGGAGAAAGAAGGGCGAATCGTCTCATGCAGCTCAGTGTAAGCCGAAGGCGGCCAAGCCGCCGCCCATGGCGCGGCGCGGTTCTCGGTCTTATAGCGGAGCCGCCCATGAAGCTGTTCATAGACACCGTCGATCTCGAGGCCCTGAAACGCCTGACCGATAGCGGCCTGGTGGACGGGGTCACCACCAATCCGTCGCTGGTGGCCAAACAGGGCGGGGTTTTCCTCGACAGCATCGCGGCCATCTGCGCCCTGGTGGACGGCCCCGTCTCGGCCGAAGTCGCATCCTCGACCTTCGCCGGCATGGTCGCGGAGGGCGAGCGCCTGGCCGCGGTCGCTTCCAACGTCGTGGTCAAGCTGCCGCTCACCTGGGACGGACTGAAGGCCACACGGCGCTTCGCCGCTCAGGGCGTGCGGACCAACGTCACCTTGTGTTTTACGGCGGTGCAGGCGCTGATGGCCGCCAAGGCCGGCGCGGCCTACGTCTCCCCCTTCATAGGCCGGCTGGACGACCACGGCGCAGACGGCGTCGAACTGATCGGCGACATCCGCGCCATCTATGACCAGTACGGCTTCTCCACCGAGATCCTGGCCGCCTCCATCCGGCACCCCGCCCATGTGCGCGAGGCGGCCCTGGCGGGAGCGGACTGCGTCACCCTGCCCCCCAACGTCTTCCAAGACCTGCTGGCCCATCCGCTCACCGAGCGTGGCCTGAACCAGTTCCTCGACGACTGGGCGGCCAGCGGCCAGACTATCCTCTGACGGCAACCCGCCGGTCAGGCGCCAAGGCTTGCGAGCCGCGCGATCGAGGGGTTATAAGCCCGCCTTCCTGGAGCGGACGCGTAGCTCAGCGGGAGAGCACTTCCTTGACATGGAAGGGGTCACAGGTTCGATCCCTGTCGCGTCCACCAGCTTTCCCGCGGGCGGGAGGCGTCCGGCGACGCAGAGACCACCGCCTTTCCGTTTGTGCAGACGGGTCTGCGCCTAACAGGCGGACGGAAGACCCGGCACCAGTTCGCCGGAAGGGTTCTGCGTCAGGAGCTCCACCTGGCAGCCTGCCTTCTCCGCCTCCCGGCACAGGCCGGAGGCTGTTAGCATCGCCGTTTCATGGTCAGGGAAGTGACCGATCTTGCGCCTTCCACTGACGACCCGCCACTCCTCGCCGCATTTCAGGACCGCGTAGCGCATCAGTCGCATGGCTGCCTCGCCTTCCGACAAGAGGGTGGCACGTCCAGGTTTCCCAACGGTGCACATACATCCTTGACGCGTCCGACACCTTAATGCCGCCGTGCAGCCCCGCCTGTGGCGGACGGCCGTGCGGGAGAGCCGAGGCGGCGCGATGCCGCGTGATCGGCTAGGGTGAGGTCATGCGTCATGCGAGCGCCCGGCTGATGAGCGATCCAACCGGCCCCCCGGCCATCCTGCAGACCCATATCGAAGAGACGATCGGAGCGATCGCGGCCCTGCCCGCCGCTCTCGGAACTGGACGCGACATAAGTCTCGCCCACAACGTTCCATCATGACCTGACGCAGGGCGGCTCGGTCGCGCGTGACGTCAAAAGCGTGATCCTCACGCCGCAGGCTGGAGCCTGTCCTGGGTCTTCGTGTGGAAGTCGTCGGCTTCGTGGCGTTCATGCAGCTGGCTGGAGGACTCTCCGAACACCCGGTTGACCATACGCCCTCGCTGCGCGGCCGGGCGCGCGGCGATCATGTCGGCCCAGCGATGCACATGGGCGTACCCCTGCACCTGCAAGAACTCGCCCGCACCGTACAGCAGCCCCTTGGCCAGCTGGCCGTACCAGGGCCACACGGCGATGTCGGCGATGGTGTAGTGATCACCGGCGAGATAACGGCTCTCCGCCAAGCGCTTGTCCAACACGTCGAGCTGGCGCTTCACCTCCATGGCAAAGCGATCGATGGCGTATTCGATCTTCATCGGCGCATAGGCGTAGAAGTGGCCAAGGCCGCCGCCGAGATAGGGCGCGCTGCCCATCTGCCAGAACAGCCACGACAGACATTCCGCCCGGGCCGCCCGTTCGGTGGGAAGAAGGGCGCCGAAGGTCTCGGCCAGATGGACCAGGATGGCGCCCGACTCGAACACCCGGATCGGCTCAGGCCCGCTGCGGTCGACCAGGGCCGGGATCTTGGAGTTCGGATTGGCGCCCACGAAGCCGCTGGAGAACTGATCGCCCTCGTTGATGCGGATCAGCCACGCGTCATACTCCGCCCCCTTGTGGCCGAGCTCCAGCAGCTCCTCCAGCATCACCGTAACCTTGACGCCGTTCGGCGTGGCCAGGGAGTAGAGCTGCAGGGGATGGCGGCCGACCGGCAAGTCCTTCTCATGCGTGGCGCCGGAGATCGGGCGGTTGATGTTGGCGAAGCGGCCTCCGTTCTCCTTGTTCCAGGTCCAGACGGCGGGCGGCGTATAGGCTGACGTATCGCTCATCGAAGACCTCCTAAAGGCTGGCGAGGCCGAAGCGCGCACGCCGCGGGACGGGCGACATCGCGGGTGTGGCGATACGCCCTTGCACGGCGTCGGCGCAACCTTGGACCACGCACGGACGGCGGCGCGGCTCCCCAACGAGACCAGAGCCCGGGCAGCCTGGGGCCAGTGATCGACGGCGCTGCAGACGCCCTGCGACCGTCACGTGGGCGTCATCGAACTGCATGCAAGCTGACATGCAAGCTTCGTCTTAGCGTTATGGGCGACCCTTACAGACCGTCGCCATGAGACGAGGGGCGGGGGCTCCTCGACGGGGGACCGCTTCCATGACGACCGACGCCTGGAGCCGCCTGCGCGGCTCGCTGCTCGCGGCATCCGCCCTCGCCGGCTTGGGTCTTGTCTCGGCGACGCCGCACCTGGCCCTGGCGGCGGACGCGGCGTCCGCCCCCGTCCAGACCGCCCCGGGCGACACGGGCGCAGCGGCGACGCCGAACGCCTCGCAGACGCCCGCCGCCTCCGGCTCCCCGGTGAGCGAGATCGTCGTCACCGCCGCCAAGACCACTCGCTCGTCGGTGGCCATCACCGGAGCGGAGACCCAGAAGCTGATCCCCGGCATCAATCCGCTGAAGGCCATCGAGACCCTGCCCGGCGTGGTGTTCACCACCTCCGACCCGATCGGCAACAACGAGCAGAACGAGGCCCTGTTCGTGCACGGCTTCTCCACCCAGCAGCTCGGCTACACCTTCGACGGCGTGCCGCTGGGCGATCAGCAGTACGGAAACTACAACGGCCTCAGCGTCTCGCGCGCGGTCACCAGCGAGAACGTCAGCCAGGTGGAGCTGTCGTCCGGCGCGGGCGGGCTCGGCGTCGCCTCCACCAGCAACCTCGGCGGCGCGATAGAGACCTTCTCACGCGATCCATCCCACGTCGCCGGAGGCGACGCGCGCGAGACCATCGGCAGCCACGACGACACCCGCACCTTCCTGCGGTTGGACAGCGGCGACCTGTTCAACGGCAACGCCGCCTACCTATCCTATGTGCACCAGGACGCCCGCGCCTGGGACTTCGACGGCCATCAGCGCGACGACCAGATCAACCTGAAGACCGTGCACGACGACCCTCACGGCCGGCTGACCCTGTTCGTCGACTGGGACAAGAAGGAGGAGCCGAACGAGGACGCCACCGACTTCGGCAACCAGCAGACCGCGGCGGCCGCTAGCTTCACGCCCTACACCCGTCCCTTCATCTATCCGAACGACAAGGGCTGTATCGCCAACCTGACCGGCGGTCCAGGCACCCCGCCGCCTGCGCAGGGCAACAACTTCTCCAACTGCTTCAGCGCCGCCCAGAGAACCGACATCCTCGGCTATGTGAACTACGACTATCGCGTCGCACCGAACATCACCTGGACCAACCAGCTCTACTACCACTACGACTACGGACGCGGCATCGTGGCCGGTCCGATCAACCAGGCGGGTCTGCCGGGCCTGTTCGCCGACTACTTTCCCCAGCTGGTGGTAGGCAAGTCGACCACCAGCACCGGCACGCTGCAGAACATCGTCAACCTGTTCGGCGGCAGCGGCTATGAGGTCCGCACCACAGAGTACCGGATCAACCGCGAAGGCTACCGCTCCAACTTCAACTGGCAGCTCGGCCAGCACGCCATCGAAGCGGGCGTCTGGTTCGAGCACAATCAGCCGGCGGAGCACCGGGTCTGGTACCCCTTCAGCCAGGCCAACAACGACCTGGATCCCTATGACGTGCCGCACGGCCCTTCGGTTTTCACCCAGTATTACGCCCAGTTCTTTGTCGAGGACACCCAGTTCCACCTGCAGGACCAGTGGCGCATCTTGCCCAACCTGCTGATTCAGGGCGGCTTCAAGTCCAGCCTCCAGACCGCGGACGGCCAGTTCCCGATCAACCAGCAGAACCTTCTCCCCGGCAATGTGGCTGGACTAGCCGCGACCAACCCGGCGGTGCACTATCCATCCGGCACCATCGTCACCAACAAGGCTTTCCTGCCTCAGGTGGGCGCCCTCTATGACGTGACCAGCCACGAGCAGTTGTTCTTCAACTACCAGCGCAACCTGCGCCAGTTCATCCCTTACGGCGCTGGCAGCAACTACTTCGGCTTCTCGCCCTGGAGCCTTGGCACCCAGGCCGCCTTCAACCTGTTCAAGACGACGGTGCAGCCGGAGACCTCGCGCACCTATGAAGTCGGGCTGCGCAGCCATCGACCCATCGATCTGGGGCCGCTCACTTCGGTGGAAGGACAGGTGAACTACTATCATGTCAACTTCGCCAACCGGCTCTTGAACGTCGCGCCATACAACTTCATCAATCCGGCGCCGGCCATCCTGGTCAATGTGGGGGGCGTGACCACCAACGGCGTCGACTTCGCCGGCACCCTGCACTTCGGACCCCATTTCGAGGCCTACAATTCAATCTCCTACAACAAGTCCCAATACGACTCTAATTACGATAGCGGCGTCACCAGCACCGGCGCGCCCAACGTCATCGCAACCGGCGGCAAGACCGTACCTCTGGTGCCGGATTGGCTGGAAAAGTTCATCGTCTCGACCAACTATGGACCGTTCGAGGCGCAGCTGAACGGCGACTTCATCGGACGACGCTATGTGACCTATCTCGACGACCTGTCGGTTCCATCCACCTTCGAGCTTGGGCTGGAGGCGAGCTACAACCTCGTCCTGGCGCCCCAGGCCTTGGTGCACAACGCCAAGATCAGCCTGAACCTCACCAACCTGAACGATGAGCGCGGGGTCTCGACGGCGGTGGTGACCAGCACCTCCGGCGGCTACCAGGCCTTTCCAATCGCGCCGCGCATGGTCTTCGTGACCCTGCAGACCGCATTCTGACCGAAGGTCGCTCCCGCTAGGTCGGCGCGGCGGTCTCCGGCAGGAGGAGGACGCCGTCCGCATCGGCGTAGAGTCGGTCGCCCGGCCGCCACTCCACGCCGGCGAAACGGACGGGCGCGCCCGCTTCGCCCTGGCCTCGCCGGACGGACTTGCGCGGCGTCGATCCCAGCGCCTTGACGCCGAGGTCCAAGGCCGCGAGCGCCTCCACGTCGCGCACCGCGCCCCAGATCACCACCCCGGCCCAGCCGTTGGCGGCAAGGTCGCCAGCGATCATGTCGCCCACAAGGGCGTGGCGCAGGCTCGCGCCCCCGTCCACCACCAGCACCCGCCCTTCGCCGAGCTGGCCGCTCAGCTCCTTAATGCGGCTGTTGTCCTCGAAGCATCTGACGGTCGCGACCCGGCCGCTGAAGCGTCGCCGGCCGCCGTAGTCGCGCCAGTTCGCTTCCGAGACCTGGGCCGCCGCCTCGAACTGATCATAGAGGTCGCAGGTGCTGAAACTCATGCAGGGGTCTCTCGCTTGGCCGTGGACACGTCCGCGCGCGGGCTCAAGGCGTCGGCGGCTTGCCGGTCGCCTGCGGATGCAGCACGGCCTGATTGACGACATGCGGATCGTCGTGCAGCCGCACATAGATCACATGCCCCGTCTTCGGGTGCGGCACGTTGATCCTATGGCCAGGGAAGCCCTCGGCCACCTTCACGGAGTTGTCAAAGTTCGGCTCGCCCGACACGGCGTCGAGCAGGAAGAGGTTGTCGCCGCTGAGCTCGCAGCTGTGGCCGACGCCCTCGCGGCACTGAAGGTCGCGCAAGGTCGGCAGGCGCACCAGCACGCCGAGCGGACCCCAATCGCCGGCGACGCCGTCCTGCACCAGCCGAAACCGCAGCGGGCCAAACGCCGAACCGCCGAACGCCTTCGCGGTGTCCAAGGTGGCGAGCACCACCTGGGCGTCCTCCTGGGTCAAACCGTTCGCCAGGGTCAGGGTGGTGGAGGCCGAGCCGTCCGTCGTCGCCACCTCGATCGTCTCGCGGCCCTCGAAGCGCATGGGCCGCTCCGCCTGGACGGAGAAGGTGAGTTCCGCGCCTTGGGGCAGTTCGTCGGGCTGGGTCAGCTGGATGGGCATCGACCCGCTCGCGGCGGCCTGCACGCTTTCGCCGATCAGGGCGACCTGCGGACGGGGCGCTCCGACCACGATCCGGACGGGCAAGGTGCGGCCGTCCTTGAGCTTGACGCGAGCGGTCAAGGTGCGGGCCGTCTTCAGCGCCTCTGCGCCGCCATCGGCCGCCGCATCCAACGTCAGCGCGTCCTGGCCGGAGGACGACGTAAAGGCCCCGGGCGCGAAGTCGACCCCGTCCAGGCTCAGGGCGGCCACCTCGTCCAGGCGGCTGCCGTTCAGCACCCCTGAGTGGTCGCCGGCGTGGAAGGCGAAGCTCTCCACATGCGCGGCCTGGGTGAAGGCCTGCAAGGCGATTACGTCGGCCTGGGCCGCGCCATACTGTTTGACCATCAGGGTCAACGGTCCGGGCTGGCCTTCGGTGAGCGGCACGACGACGCTGATCTGGTCGGGGGAAACGGCCTTCCAATCCAGCTCGCGGCTCACGCCCGAAGACGGCTGCAGCGCCACATGCTCGACGCAAGCGGCAGAACGGCCATCCAGACGCACGGTGTCGTCGCGCCCCACGATCAGCGCCTGCTGGTCGTCGGGAGTGAGCCGCCAAGGACCGGCGCGGGCGGCCTGCAGGTGGAAGGCCGGGCCGTCGAAGGCCTCGAACCCCCACTGACCGTGCAGCGATCCGCCGATGGCGTCGCCGAGGTCGTCGGCCTGGACGCCCCGGGTGTCGGCGATGACGCCGCCTCGTTCGGCGTCGGCCCGGACCGGCAGGTCGAAGCTTTTGCCGTCCTTGCCCTTCACGCGCAGCACGAGGTCGTGAGCGTACTGGGTGGAGTAGACCAGGGGCGCGCCGTCCACCGGCAGCAGCAAGTCCGTGCGCTCGGCGCAGAACACCTGCTTCGGATCGACAGGCTGCAGCGGCGGCGACTGCGGCGGCTCGACGGCGGGCAGCGCGGTAACCAGCACCGACTGCGGGTTGTGGAAGGACGGCGGCGTGTTGAGGACCAGCGACAGCCGGTCGTCGCGCGCGGTCGCAAGCGCGGGGATGTACTGGTACTCGGCGGTGCGAAAGGACTCCAGGATGCGCGCGATGTCGAACGCCGCAGCGACGTAGGGACTGGCGTAACCCAGGCCGCCCACCGGCGATGCGCTGAGCTGCAGGGCCAGGTCGGCCGGCGCGCCGGAGGTCAACGCCTCGACGATGGAGGTGCTGTGGCCATCGTTCAGCACCAGGGCGTCGCCGCCCTGCTGCAGGCAAGGGGCCTGCAGCTCGGGCGCCTTCTGGAAACAGTCGGTGTTCAGCTTGATGGTCAGGCTGCGGGCCAGAAGCGGCGACACGGTCTTGAGCCGGTCCGGATCGGCGGGGTCGCTGCGGCGCACCGCGGCCAGGAAGGCGTCCAGCCTGGAGCGGTCCAGGGCGGCCTGGTTCAGGTCTTGTGATGCGCGCACGAACGCGCCGGGACGCCCGCGCACCGCGCCCATGAGGGTCTTGAAGTCGCCCCCCGTCGTGGGCGCCAGGAACAGGACGACCTGCTCAGCGTCGGCGGGCACGACGACGTGCATGCCCTCGCGCCCCTTGCGGGTCCAGGTCTCGTCGCGGAAGAACCAGCTCTCCGGCGGCGGGTTGGTGGCCCCCCGCAGAAAGGCGGCCACCAGCAGATAACGGACCGACTGGCTCGGCGGCAGGTCCGCCCGGATCGACAGCTGGTCGCCGGGGCTGAGGTTCGGCGTCTCCGCGATCGGCAGGGTCACGCCGCCGTGGGTAACGCTGACCCGCAGCGTCGGACCGGCGAGATCGAAGGGCTGCGGATCGGCGAAGGCGTCTGGCGAAGCCCGGACCGCCATGATCAAGGCGACCAGGACCAGCGTGATCAGGCGCGTCGCGTCGCGTCGCAGGCAGGGCGGCAGCAGGCGGTTGGCCATCGTCCCCCGCCTTTCAAGGCGCTGGCCTGATGTAAAGAGGCAAGCTGAACTCCCGGAGATCATAAGCGTCTTTGTGGCTACAAAGCGCCAGCCGCCGTCTCCTGTCAGGGAAGCATGCGCTGGAGCTCGGGCTCCTTGTCCACCCACTGGTGCTTAAGGGCCGCGCCGACGTGCAGGGCGAACAGACCGTAGAGGACATAGGCCAGCCACTTGTGGGCCGCGAAGAGCACGTCGTGGAAATGCTCCTTGGGCCCCGACGGCAGGTTGGCGATCGGCGCTATGCGAGGCCAAGGCACCAGCCAGAACAGCTTGTCCGGATGGGTGGGCCCGTCCTTCCAGGCGGAGTCGTGCAGCCATCCCGATAGGGGAATGGCCAGGATCAGCCCGTACAGGCCGATGTGGGCCCAATGGGCGGCCCGGCGCTCCCAGCGCGGATAGTCTTCAGGAAGAGGCGGCGGCGGGTGTCCCGCCCGCCAGAGCAGCCGGAGCAGGACCAGGCCCAGGACCATGATGCCGATGGACTTGTGGGTGTCGATCACCGGCCGGGTCCAGCTCGCCGGCCACTTGTCGACGAACCAGACCAGCATGAGGTTAGCAGCGATCAGGACCGCGATGGTCCAGTGCAGCGCGATGGCGACGCGCGTATAGCGGGTCTCTGCGGCCTTCACAGGCATGGTTGGCGTCCAGTGTCGGGTGCGTCGCAGGTGCACCGGTACGAGGCGTTAGCCCAGCGGTGATCCGATGGCAAAGCCTACGCGCGACGGGCGATCCGCACGAGACCGAGCTTGGCGCCCACCTCCGCAAAAGCCGACAGCACCGTGTCGATCTGCTCGAGCGTATGCACCGCGCTGACGCTGGAGCGCAGCAGCGGGCGGCTGTCTGGCGTGGCGGGCGGCAGGGCGAGGTTCAGATAGACGCCCGCCTCCAGCAGGCCGTTCCACATGGCCAGCGCGCTCGGCAGGTCGGGCATGGCGACGGCCACGATGGGGGTCGGCTGCGGTCCCGTCTCGAAACCCATGGCGTTCAAGCCGCCGTAGAGCCTGGCCGCGTTGTCGGTCAGACGGGCGCGCAGGGGCGCATCCCGCTCGACCCGGCCAAGCGCGGCCAGCGTTGAGGCGACCACGCCGGGCGGAAGCGAGGCGGTGAACATGTAGGGCCGGCTCACCACGCGTAATAAGTCGAAATCCTCCACGTCGGACACGCAGAACCCGCCGATGGCGCCCAGGCTCTTGGACATGGTGCCGACGATGAAGTCCACATCAGCCTCCGCGTCCGCCAGCTCCGCCAAGCCGCGGCCCCGCGCGCCGAGCACGCCCATGGAGTGGGCCTCGTCCACCAGCAGATGACCGCCGAGCTCGCGCTTCACCGCCGCAATCTCCTTCAGCGGCGCGGTGTCGCCCAGCATGGAGTAGACGCCCTCCACCACGATCAGCCGCTCGCCCGGCGCGCCGTCCAGGCGTCGCAGGCGCTTGTAGAGGTCGTCAGGATCGTTGTGGCGGAAGCGGATCACCTCGGCATGGCCGAGGCGCGCGCCATCGTAGATGCTGGCATGGCTGTCGGCGTCCAGGATCAGGTGGTCGCCGCGCCCGACCAGGGCCGACAACACGCCCAAATTGGCCTGGTAGCCCGTGGTGAACAGCATGGCGTGGCGTCGGTCGAAGAAGCGCGCCAGCGCCTGCTCCATCTTCAGATGGGCGTCCAGGCTGCCGTTGGCGATGCGCGACCCCGTGGTGCCTGTGCCCCAGGCGCGCACAGCCTCGATTGAGGTCTCCACGCACTCCGGGTCGAAGGTCAGGCCCAGATAGTTGTTGGCGCCCATGATGATGACGCGCCGAGCGCCCATACGGCCCTCGGTTGGCGACAGCATCTCGTCGAAGCGCACGTTGAAGGGGTCGGCGCCGACTGCACGGATCTGATCATATGCATCCCGAAAGCCGCGGTGCCGGTCCAGCAAACCCATGCTTCAGACCCTTTCGCGAAGTTCGGAGATCACCGTGGCGAGATCGCCTGCAGTCTGGACCTGGCCAAGCCTATCCAACGGGATCGACACGTCGAAGGCGTCTTCAAGTTCCATGACGATGTTCATCAAAGCCAAGGAGTCGACGTTCAGATCGCGGGCGATGTCCGTGCTGGAGGTGATCGCCACCTGACGGCCCAGCACGCTGCGGGCCGCTCGCGCGATCTCCGCAAGGGTGAAGTCCGTCACGCTTACGGTCATGCCCGCTCGAATCGTCCGCCTCGCCTTGCATCGTGACGTGACGATATAGGCAGCAAGGGTTGCGATAGCCACAAACTCGTCACACCGCAATCCGTACCGGTCGATCAAGCCAGCCGGCGGCGCGATACCAGTCAGCCGTGTCTTGAAAGCCATCGACCAGGCCGAAGCGGGGGCTCGGCAGCTCGTCGCCCCTGGCCGTCGACGCCATGGCCCAGGCTCCGTCCAGCAGCTCCCGAACCTTGCCGGAGGTCATGATCGGCGCGGCGCCAAGCCTCCAGCCCAGATCGCCTGCAAGGCCCAGGGCGCGCATGGCGACGGGCGGAATGCGGACCAGACTCGGACGACGCCCTGAGGCCCGACCTGCTGCTGTCATCACCTCCGCCAGGCTGTAGCCGTTCGGTCGTTCGTCGCTAAGCTCCCGTTCGCCGCCCCGGCTCCGGATCGCGGCCAGGGCGGCCAAGGCCGCCGCGGCGTCCTCGACGTGGAGGAACGGCAGCCGAACGCCAGCGCCAAGCACCGGAAGCCAAGGGCTCGCCGCTGCGGCCCGGAACAAGGGCAAGGTCTGGCGATCCTCAGGCCCGTAGAGCGCCGGTAGCCGCACGATCCACGCCCGTCCATCCAGGACCTCGCCGACGGCGATCTCGCCTCCACGCTTGCTCGCGGCGTAGGCCGACAGATGCGGGGCTCGCGCGGCTAGGCTGGAGACCAGGACGAAGGCGGCCTCGGGGGCCACCTCGTCGGCGGTTCTGGCCATGCTGAGGGCTCCTGCCGCGTTGACGACGTCGAAGGCGGCCGCATCGGCCGCCTTGACCAGGCCCGCCGCATGGACGACCGCATCAGCCCCGCGGCAAAGCCGACGGAGGGGCTCGGCGGCGGAGAGATCGCCGAGCACCACCTCGGGCTGAAGACGCGACCAGAGCGGATCGACCGGATCGCGACGGGCCAGCAACCGCAGCCTCCACCCCTGTGCGACGAGGGCGCGGGCGATGTGGCGGCCCACGAACCCCGTGCCGCCGGTGAGGGCCGCCAGCGGCGCCACTCAGGCAGGCTCGAACGCGCCGACCCTGTAGAGCTCCCGGGCTTGAGCCCGCCGCAGCTTGCCCGAGGACGTCTGGGGCAAGGCGCCGGACCCGACCAGCCGAACCTGCGCCTCCACGCCGTGGCGGGCGCGGAGCAGGCCGGCCACGTCGGCGGCCAGACGGCTGCGCGCCTCGGGATCGCGCACCCGCGTCTGAACCAGGGCGACGACGCCCTCCCCGTCTCCGTCGATCGGGAAGGCCGCCACGTCGCCGCTGCGCACGCCGACGATCTCGGCCTCCACCGTCCACTCCAGGTCCTGCGGCCAGATGTTGCGGCCGTTCAGCAGGATCAGGTCCTTGCTGCGCCCGGTTGGCGCGAGTTCGCCATCGACCATGAAACCAAGGTCGCCGGTCTCCAGCCAGCCGTCGTCGCTGAGCACGGCCGCCGTCGCTTCCGCCTGGGCGAAATAGGCTTTCATCACACTCGGGCCCCGCACGAAGACGCGCCCGACGCGCCGCTCCGGCAGGGAGGCGCCGTGCTCGTCGCGGATCTCGAGCTCATGGCCGGGCAGCACAGGTCCACAGCGGACGAAGTCGCGGGCGCGGCCATCGCCCTGCGCGGGCGCCGCTTCGCCGTCCCGCTCCAGCTGGTCGACAGACAGGCTGTCTCGCCGCAAGCCGCCGCCCAGCGGGGCCATGGTGAGGGCCAGCGTCGCCTCGGCCATGCCGTAGCTCGCCACGAAGGCGCGCTCGGAAAAGCCTGCCCCTTCGAACCGCCTGGCGAAGGCGGCCAGGGGTCCGGCGCGCACCATGTCGCCTCCGACCCCCGCCACACGCCAGCGCGACAGGTCCAAGCCGGACAGGTCCGCCGTCTCGGCTCGTCGCGCGCAGAGTTCGTAGCCGAAGCTCGGACTGTAGGAGATGGTGGCCCCGGTCTCGGCGATGAGCTTGGGCCAGAGCAGCGGACGGCGCACGAAGGCGTCGGTGGCCAAGAGGTCGATCGACATGGCGACGCTCAGCGGACTGAGCAGAAAGCCGACCAGCCCCATGTCGTGGAACAGGGGCAGCCAGGACATGGCGCGATCCAAGGCCGTCACCTGAAGGCCGTGGCGGGTGATCGCACGCACATTGGCCATCAGGGCCCGGTGGCTGACCACCACCCCGGTCGGCGCGCGCGTGCTGCCCGAGGAGAACTGGAGGTAGCAGGCGTCCTCGACCTGCGCCTTGACCAGACGGACCTGGCCCGGAGGAAGCGCGTCCAGCGCCGGCCGCGTGCGGACGCCGGCGCGATCCGCCGCGGCCTCAAGCATCGGGTGGAGCGCGGCCGGCCCGAACACGGCCGCAGCCTGGGCCTGGGTCAACAGACGGCTGATCTGTTCAACATAAGCACCCGCGCCCCCCAGCGGCGCAGGAAGCGGCAGAGGCGCCGGCACCAGGCCGGCGTACTGGCAGGCGAGAAAGCTCTCGATGAAACTCAGGCTCGTCTCCGCCACAAGCCCCACTCGGTCACCCGGCTCCAGACCACAGGCCTGCAAGCGGCCCGCCCGCGCCAGGGCGCGGTCCCGCAGATCAGCGTAGGAAAGCGCCTCGACCAGCTCTCCACGCGATCCGTAGAGGTTGACGCCGGTGTCTAAGCCGGCGGCGGCGTCCAGCGCGGCCGCAAGCGTGCAGAGGTCAGCCGAGGGCAGCCGTCGGTCAGGCGAGGTCGGTGTCGGGGTCACGCGGGGGTCCTGAAACGTCAGCCCCTCGATCGCAAGCCGGCCATAGCGCCGCCGGCTGTTCCCGTGCGGCTGCGGACCGATGCAGCGGCCAGCCGAACGATCAACCGGCCCGGACCCCGATGGTGCGACCGGTGGTAGTCGGACTGGGGCGGCAGCGAGGCGGCGAGGCGGCGGTGGGCCTCCGCCAGTCCATGGTACGGCACCCCCGGCAGCAGGTGGTGCAGGGCGTGGTAGCGCAGGCCCACCGGAGCCCACAACGCCGGCAGCAGGCCGGGCGGCGGGACGTTGACGCTGTCGAGGTACTGGCCGGCGATGCTGACCGGCTCGCCGTCGCTGTCCCAAAGATGGGCGGCCAGGGTCCTGAACTGGTTGATGACGGTCACGCTCGAGACGACCGCCAGGAAGGTGAGGAAGACCGGCCATGCGATCCATCCGGCTGCGACCGAACCAACGAGCCCTATGGCCCAGACGCTCGTCGCCGTCTCCCACAGCCGCCAGGAGCGCTTAAACGCTCCTTCGGGCGGCTTGCGACGGAAGGCCGGATTGATCGACAGGGCCGAGGCCTGCGCCACCACGACCCGCCGCAGCCGCGGGAGGACGGCGGACAGCGGCGCGACCACGGCGAAGCGGAAGATCAGGGCCGCGGGCGCCAGCACCGAGACGACGAAGAACAGAACGAGCTTGACCGGCGACATCCGCGCCAGCGGCAGGTACTCCGGGTCCTGATCGGTGCCGTAGCGGGTGCGGGCGTGATGCAGGGTGTGCACGCCCTCGTACATGAAAGACGGGGCCATCAGCGGCAGGCCGACGAGCAGGTTCCAGGCGACGCGGAAGCCCGGCACCGCCGACGCCTTCAGATGGGTCAGCTCGTGGATGAAGCTCACCGCCCGATAGAGGGCGAGCACCGCCACGGCGCCGGCCGCGAACTTCAAAGGCGGCGGCAACCAGACACAGGCGAGGAAAAGCGCGCCGTAGCCCAGCAGGACCGAGGCCGCCAGATCCGTCCAATAGATCAACGGGCGGGCGTGGTTGAGATCGCGCGTCAGGTCGGCGGCGCGGCGGACCATCTCGACATCCAAGGACGGCGCGGCGGCGCGCGGGCCCGCGATCGGCTCGCGCTCTGCGAAGCCGACGCCCCCGTCGGCAGGAGCACGGTCGAGCTTGTCTTCGCTGATGCCCGTGCGCACGCTCACCGTCCTCCAGCGCGCCCCGCAAAGACGCCGCTCAACAATCGCTGTCGAAAGCTATAGGCCGATCTTGAGCGAGACCCAGCCTCCATCCGAAGGATAAGCATTTTGGCCGACGCGCCCAACCCCACGCGGATCGATGTGGAGCCCGTGCAGACCCGCGCGCAGATGGATCGCTTCATCCGTCTGCCCAATCGGCTGAATGCGGGCGACCCGAACTATGTCGCGCCATTGGAAATGGAGCGGCGACAAGCCCTGTCGGCCAACACCAATCCCTATTTCGCCCACGCCGAGGCCGCCTTCTGGCTGGCGCGTCGAGGCGGACGCGATGTGGGCCGTATCAGCGCCCAGATCGACAGCCTGGCTCCCCCCGAGCCAGGAACCCCGGTCGGCCATTTCGGCCTGATCGCGGCGGAGGACGATGCGGAAGTCTTCGCCGCCCTCTTGAGCACGGCCGAAACCTGGCTGAAGGACCGCGGCTGCGGTCGCGCGCGCGGTCCCTTCAACCTGTCGATCAATGAGGAGGTGGGTCTGCTGATCGACGGCTTCGACACGCCGCCCATGGTGATGATGGGCCACGACCCGCGCTACGCCGGCGCTCGGATCGAGGCGCAGGGCTACGCCAAGGCCAAGGACGTGCACGCCTATCTCTGCAGCTCTGAAGACATGCTGCCTGAGCGCGTGCTGCGCCGGGCGCGGCGCAATCCGCCCAAGGGCGTGGTGCTGCGCTCGCTGGACATGAGCCGCTACGACGCAGAGGTCGCCACCCTGACCCGCATCCTGAACGACGCCTGGGCCGGCAACTGGGGCTTCACGCCCACGACCGAGGCGGAGACGGACGCGTTGGCCAAGGCGCTGAAGTCGGTGATCGACCCCAGTCTGGTCTGGTTCGCCGAGATCGACGGGGAGCCCGCCGGCGTCATCGTCTACCTGCCCAACGTCAACGAGGCGATCTCCGACCTCGGCGGCCGCCTGCTGCCGTTCGGCTGGATCAAGCTGCTTTGGCGGCTGAAGGTGGCGCGGGTGAAGTCGGTGCGCGTGCCTCTGATGGGCGTCAGCCGCAAGTTCCACCGCGATCGGCGCGGCCAGCTGCTGCCGTTCCTGATGATCGACGCAGGCGCGAAGCGCGCCTGTGAGCTCGGCTACAAGCGGTTTGAATTGTCCTGGGTGCTGGAGGACAACCTGCCCATGCGCCGCATCAGCGAGTCGATCGGCGCGTCGGTCTACAAGACCTATCGCATCTACGAAAAACCCCTAGCGTGAGCCTCGCCCATCTCCCGCCTGGAGCCCCGGCGGGAGCGTGGCGGTGCGGGGGCGTACGGCGAGGCAGCCCGGCGTGTGCGCCAGGTCCGGCCCGACGCGCGCGAGCGGCGGCTCCAGCGTCCGGTCGCAGGTGACCACGACAAGGCCCGGCGTGAAGGGCGCGTCAGCCGCGCGGCGTACGACCTGCACGCCCCGCGCCTTCCAGAGCACGGTGTAGAACTGCAGCTGGGGCGCGTAGAAGGCGTCGTCCTGCTGGTTGATCACCCCATCGTCGCGCGCGTCCACCCGGTCGACCCCCTGCCGGTGCAGGGCGGCGAACACCTCGCCGTAGCGGCCCGTCGAGCGCTGGTCGAAGATCGTCGGATAGACATCGCGGACGATGAAGATGACCAGCGTCAGAACCGCCGCCCCGCCCCACAGCAGCGCTCGCTCCCAGCGCGCGGGCGAGTCGGAAGCCTGGCCGCGACGGGCGCGCAGCCTGTCGCGCACGCTCTGCAGACCCAGGGCGCAGCCGATGGCCAGGAAGGGATGGCAGGGGTCGGTGTACCAGCGGATTTTGGTCTTTCCGGCGGTGTAGACCGCCATGATGGCCAGGCTCATGCAGAGCGCGAAGACCATCCCCGCCCTCCGCCGGCCCCTCAGCACCCTGACCTCGGCCAGCAGCGGCAGGGCGAAGACGCCGAGCGAGAAACCGAAAGCCCCGAAGATGAGCAGGGGGTAGTACCAGATCGGGTTGTGGTGGTTCTCAACGATGGCGGCGTAGCGCCCGAGCTCATTGGTCTCCACCGCGTGCAGATATCCCGGCGCCGCACGCTCCCTCGCCAGGTAGAAGGCCGCAACGAGCACGGCGACCCCCAGACCCGCGACCGGATACGCCCAGGAGCGGAACGGCCGGTCGATGCGGCGCTGGACCAGCAGATAGATCACCAGACCCGCGCCCGGCGCCAACCCCGCCACCCCCTTGGTCAGGGCCGCGCCCGCGACCAGGGCGCCGGCGAGCAGTACATGCGACGCCTTCGGCCGCGCGCGGTGCAAGGTCAGAAAAAGCAGGCAGGCGTAGGCGGTGACGAAGAAACACAGCAGGGCCTCGTAATCGGCCGTCTGGCCGCTGTGCCGGCCGACGAAACCCCGCGTGGTCAGCAGCACCAGCCCGGCGGCCACCGGCGCGAAACTCGTGCGCGTCAGCTTCCAGGTGAACCCCATGACCACCGCGGCGCTGCCCAGGGTGGCCAGCGCCGAGGGCAGGCGCAGCGCCCCCTCGCTGGCGCCGAACGCCGCCATGCTGGCGTTCATCAGCCAGATCAACAATGGCGGCTTGGTGTTCCAAAGATCCGGCCGGAAACCGAAGGTGGTCACCAGCGACCAGCCCGTCGTCCGCATCTCGATGGCGTTCACCGCCAGACGCGACTCGTCCCAGCGGTTGATCGGGAAGACCGGCAGGTCGACGGCCATCCAGATTGCGGCCACGAGTAGCAGCAGCCCGCCTCGCCGCAGGAGCTGCAGTCTAGCGGACGACACCTGAGCCTCCCTGCGGACGGACGTAGAGCTCGGACGCGCCCCATGGGCTGCGATGCAGGACATAGCCGCGGGCGCGGGCGTAGGCCCGCAGCGATGCATCGAGGTCCACGCGGGTGTCGCCGCCTGCGCTCTCATAGCCGGTGAGGATCGCCGTCGGCGGCTGCGCATCGAGGTCGGCTGCGAGCGAGCCGGGGCTGGTCAGGTGCAATCGTCTGCGTAGGCTGGCGTCGATGCCGTCGCCGCTGCGATACAGCATGGCGCCGCCGGCGAAGCGCGGGTCCAGGGCGACGCCGCTGTCGACGACCGCATGGGCCGAGAGGGTGGCGATCGGGCCCGAGGCGGACGAGCGCTGCAGGACCTGACCCACCCAGCGGTTCTCCCGTGCGACGACCAGAGGCGCCCACCGCCCGGTCCACACCGTCTGCCCGAGCTTGAGGCCGAAAACGACGGCGCCCGTGACAGCGCCCAGCGCAAGCGCGCCCTTGGCCCAGGCCGGCGTCCGGGCAGTCGACAACGCCAAGCCCAGGCGCACGAACAGCGGCGCCAGCAGCGGGGCGAAATACTGTTTGAATGTCGGCGAAGGCGCGAACGCCGCGACCAGCCCCGCCAGGATCATCAGGTCGAGGAGCCCTGCGGCGCCCGCGGGCGCGACGTCCAAGCGAGACGGCTTCAACCGGCTCCAGAGCACGACCGCCAGGGCGGCCAGGGCGGGCCCGAGGAGGAGATCGCCGGTTCCGTGCAGCAGCTTGGACGCAGGCTCCATGCGGGCCGCCAGCCCGTTGGCCACGTACCACCGTCGCGGGCCGTCCGCCCAGAAGCCCACGAGGGCGAACCGCACCGCCTCCGGCGCGCTAAGCCAAGCGAACGCTATGGGCGACAAGCCGACGGCCGCGCCCCCGCCGAGCGCGAGCGCCTGAGCCGCCGTCCGGCCGCTCGGACGCCGCAGCACGCTGGCGCCGACGAAGACCGCTGCGGCCGCCAGCAGGGGCGCAAAGGAGACCTTGGCGCTCACCGCCCCGCCGAGCAGCAGCCCGCAGAGGCTCCAGGCCAGCCAAGGCCGCCGCGCGTCACCGCGCAGGGCGCTCGCCGCCGAGGCGATCGCCCAGGCCAGCAGGGCCATGGGCAGGGCGTCGTTACGCACCACGCTGGCGCAATACTGGAAAGTGTAGCAGCTCGCCGTCAGCAGCACCGTGAGCCCGGCGACGCGCGGCGGAACGCCCAGGCGGCGCTGGGCCGTCCACACGCCGCCGAGCATTGCGAACCCGCACGCCGCCGAGACCAGGCGCATCGCCAGAAACGTCCAACCATGCGCCAGCTGCGCAAGCGGCGCTGTCAGTTCAGGCTGCAGAGGCGTCTGGACGTACAGGAAGTCGCGGTAGAGCCTGAGCTTGGAGGCCAGCACCGTGGCGGCGAGGTACTGATCCTCGTCGTGGTTGAAGGGCGTGGCGAAGACGAGCACCACCAGCATCGCCGCCGAGCCTGCGAACAGCGTGGATACAGGCGAGGGCCGCCACGTAAAGGCGGTCGCGTCCCTGTCCATCGCCTGTGTCCGCCCTTCGCCGCGCCTTGACCGCCGGGCGTATTCACGGGACGTCTGGCCGGCCGCGCACCCGTCGTCGGCTTCACTAGCTCGGTGGCGGAAAAGTTCAACGATGGAGCAAGGTCGCGCCCCCGCCACGCTCGCGGCCTCTCCGGCTGGGACCCGGCCTGTCGAGCTGGAGCTGTGGAGCAATCGCCGGCTTATCCATCCGATCTCCCGCGCGCTGGCCCGACGGCTGGTCCCGACGCCCGTTTCGCCGGACATGGTGTCGGTGGCGGGGGCGGTGATGGCGGCGGCGGGAGCTGGCGCCTACACCCTGCTGCCGCGCCCATGGGGAGCGCTCCTCGGTCTGGCGTGCCATGTCCTGTGGCATGTGCTGGACGGCGCGGACGGCGAGTTGGCCCGGCGCACGGGCCGCAGCTCCACCCACGGCGAACTGGTCGACGGCATCTGCGACTACGCCGGGCGCACCATCCTGTATCTGGCGCTCGGCGCCTTTGCGGCCCGACAGTTCGGCACGTGGGTCTGGGTGCTGACGGTGTTCGTGGGCCTGTCGCGCATCGTGCAGGCCAACTTCTACGAGACAGTGCGGCGCGAGTACCGCAGCTGGGTCTACGGCACGTCCTGGATCCGCCAGGACCTCGAAGCCGCGTCGTCTGGCGGCGGCCGCAGCGTCGGCGGAGCCGCCGGCGCCCTGGGCCGCCTGTTCCTGGCTGTCTCCAAGCGGGTGACGCCGGATAGCTTGCCCTTGGAAGCGGCGGTGGCCGGCCGGGCGGCCGAGGGCGCCGCAGGGCTCGAGGCGGCGCGCGCGGTCTGCCGCGAGCGGCTGATCCCGGTGGTGCGCCGCGCCTCGATCCTGTCGGCCAATTCCGAAACGCTGGTGATCTTCCTGTCCATGCTGGCCGGAAGCCCGATCTATCTGTTCGGCTATGTCGCGGTGCTGCTCAACGGAGCCTACGCCACCCTGTACGCAGACCAGCGGACGCGCTTTCGCGATGCGGCCGAGGCGATCAGGCGGGGCTAGGCGCGCCGGCGTCGAACTGCAGCTCCGCCAGACGGGCGTAGAGACCGCCCTGGGCGACCAGCTCGCCGTGGGTTCCGGTCTCCACGATGCGACCCTGATCCATGACCAGGATGCGGTCCGCCTCGAGCACGGTGGCCAGGCGATGGGCGATGACCAGGGTGGTCTGGCCGCGGCCCGCCTCGGCCAGGGCGTCCTGCACCAGGCGTTCGTTGCGGGCGTCCAGCGCGCTGGTGGCCTCGTCCAGCAGCAGGATGGCGGCGTCGCGGGCGAAGGCGCGGGCCAGCGCCACCCGTTGCCGCTGGCCGCCCGAAAGGGTGCGGCCGCCCTCCCCCACCGCCGTCGCCAGCCCCTCGGCGCGATCGTCCAGGAAGGCTTCCACCTGGGCGGCGCGGGCGGCGGCGATGACCCGCTCCACGCCGACCGGCGGATCGCCGAAGTCGATGTTGGAGGCGATGTCGCCTGAGAACAGCACCGGGTCCTGGGCGACCAGGGCGATGCGGGCGCGGACGTCTCGCGGATCGGCGTCGCGCAGGTCCACGCCGTCGATCCGCACACAGCCCGACTGCGGATCGTAGAAACGCAGCAGCAGCTGGAAGACCGTGCTCTTGCCCGCGCCGGAGGGGCCGACCAACGCCACCCGCTCGCCGGGTGCGATCCTGAAGCTGACGCCGCGGAGCGCCGCGGCGCGGCTGGCGTGCGGATAGGCGAAGGCCACGTCCTGGAACACGATCTCGCCCCGCGCCGGGCGAGGCAAGGGGACGGGCGTCGCGGGCGCCGTCACCATCGGGCGCAGGCTCAGCACCGCGCCGATCCGGCCCATGGCGTCCAAGCCTCGCCGCGCCTCGCCCCAGACCTCGGTCAGCGCGCTCGCCGCCGACGCCGCCAACAGGGCCAGCACGCCCGACTGCACCAGCAGCCCCGTCGTGGAGCGGCGGGTGACGTAGGCGGCGTAGGCGCCCTCGCCCAGCAGGGCGGCCAGGCCCAGGAACAGCAGGCCGATGATGGCGAAGGACAGCGCCGCATGGGTGCGGGCGCGCCGGCGCGCGGCGACCGAGGCGGCCTCCATCGCCGTGGCGAAGCGCGCCGAGGCCCGGCGCTCCTGCCCGAAGGCCTGCACGGTGGCGAGCCCGCCCAGGCTCTCGCCGGCGAAGCCGACCGCCTCGGTGGTGCGGTCCTGCACCGACGCGGTGGAGCGGCGCAGCCGGCGCCGGAACACCAGCAGCGGCGCCAGCAGGGCCGGCGCGAACAGCAGAAGCGCCGCAGAGACAGGACGCAGCACGACGAGCAGGCCGAGCGCGCCGACCAGGCTGAGGAGGTTGCGCAGCGCCACCGAGCTCAGGTTGCCGGCCAGGTTCTGCACCGCGCCGACGTCGCTGGTCAGCCGCGACAGCACATCGCCCGGCTCCCGGCCGCCGAGGGCGGTCGGATCAAGCTTCAGCGCGTGATCGTAGAGGCTGCGACGCAGGCTCGTCCCCACGCGGTCGCCGAGCACGGTGACGAAATAGATGCGCAGCGCCGTGGTGACGGCGAAAGCCAAGGCGACGAGGCCGAGCGCCAGCAGCGGAGTCGCAAGATCGGCGCGACGGTGCGCTCGCCCGATCAGGTCGATGGCGAAGCGGCCGGCGATGGTCAGCGCCAGGATCGAACCGGTGGAGGCGAGCACCGACAGCCCGGCCGCGACGGCGAGCGCAGGGTGGGCGACGACGGCGGCCAGCAGTCTCGACCTCGGCGTGGGGTCGCGGGCCTCGCGAGCCGGACGGGCTGGCTTCAAGGCCGTCGTTCCACCATAGTGCTCCTGCAAAGCCGTCATTCCGACGATGCGGGACGGTCTGTCCAGCCCTTCGGTGATCCATCCGGCCGAAGGACCTGCCCGAACCCAATGTCGCCTGACCGATCCGCTCCTCGCAGCCACGCTGAAGGACACGGCCTTTGAAGGCGTTGATCGTGGCGGCGGGCCAGGGCGTACGCCTGCGCGGCGTCGCCGCCTCCAAGCCGCTGGCCCCCGTCGACGGCGTGGCCTTGATCGAGCGGGTCATGGCCGGCGCCGCCCAGGCGGGCGTGGACGGGTTCGTGGTCGCCACGGGCTATGAGGGGGAGGCGCTGGCTCGCGCGCTGCAGCACATCTCCGCCCGACTCGGCGTTTCGGTCACGTGCGTGTTCAACCCGGACTGGCGCGGCGCCAACGGCGTGTCGGTGCTGGCGGCCGCGGCGGAGCTGCCCGGCCCCTTCCTGCTGCTGATGGCCGACCACCTGTTCGATCCCTCCATCCTGGCCGAGCTGATGGCGCAGGCCGAGCCGGTGGACGGGGTGGTGCTCGCCGTCGACCGGCGGCTCGACAATCGCCTGGTCGATCTGGAGGACGTGACGCGGGTGCAGACGACGTCCGGCGGGGCGATCGCGCGCATCGGCAAGCTGATCTCGACCTATGACGCCTTCGACACCGGGCTGTTCCGCGCCGGCCCGGCGCTGATCGAGGCGCTGGCGGCGGATATGGCGGGGGGCGGCCCGGGCAGCATCTCCGCCGGCATGCAGCGGCTCGCCGACGCCGACCGCGCCTGGAGCTTCGACGTCGGCGACCGCTTCTGGATCGACGTGGACGACGCCGCCGCCCTGGAGAAGGCCGAGCGATATCTCGCCCTGGCGGCCAGTCCCGCCGAGTGGCGCTCCGCCTCCTAGCCGCGAACAGAGCGGCGCCAGGTCGCCTCGCCTGCGGGCGGGCTTCGGGCTATGACCCCGCCACATGGGTGCAGCGTCCGGCATGACCTTATCAGCGAACGTGAGGCGGCTCGGGCGGGGCCAGCTCGACCGCTACCTGCTGCGCCAGCTGGCGCAGCCGGTGGGCGTGAGCCTGGGCCTGATCCTTTCGGCGCTCCTGCTCGACAAGGCGCTGCGCCTGGTCCAGGCGCTGTCCGACAGCGGCGCCAAGCTCGGCTTCCTGCTGCCGCTGATGGCCGCGCTCACCCCCTACTTCCTGGCCACCGCGGCGCCCTTCGCCTTCTTCACCGGCTTGCTGGTCGCGGTCGGCGGCTTGGACGAGGCGGGCGAGATCGAGGCGATCCTGGCGTCCGGCGTGTCGCCGGCGCGGCTGGCGGCGCCCTTCATGCTGGCCGGCGCGGCGATGGCGGTCGCGGTGCTCGCCGTCTCCGCCTGGCCCGAGCCGCTCGGCCGTTACGCCTACAGCCGCGGCCTGTCCGCAGCCCAGGAGGCCGGCTGGTCCGGCCGGCTGGAGCCTGGGGCGGTGTTCGCGCCCAAGGCCGGATCGAGCCTTGAGGCCGAACAGGTGCTGCTCGTCGGCCACCGCCTGCGCGGCGTCTTCCAGACCGAGCGCAAGGCCGACGGCGGCGAAGTCGTCACCACCGCGCAGGAGGGCGCCTGGAACCTCGTCCACGGCGGGCGCGACGTCGCCCTGACCCTGCACGACGGATCGGTCTTGCGCGACGAGGCGGGCGGAAGCGCCACCGTCGGCCGCTTCGACACCCTGGACGAGACCGAGCCCTCCGGCGCCGCGGCGAACGTGTCGCCCCGCGGCGGCGACGAACGCGAGCTGACCCTGCCCGAACTGTTCGGCCAGCTGGGCGCGCCCGGCCAGCGAGGGCGCGTGGTGGCGGCGGAGCTGGCCGTCAAGCTGGTGCAGGCGGGGGTGCTGGTCTTCCTGCCGCTCTTCGCCCTGCCGCTGGCCATGGCCGGCAAGCGGGGCGGGCGGACGCCAGGGATGATCGTGGCCGTCGCCAGCCTCGCCGCCTTCCACCACGCCGTGGAGCTGTTCAAGGGGCTGGTGGTCAACGGCAAGCTGCACGCCGCCTGGCCCATCGGCGCGAGCTTCGCCGTCTTCGCCCTGTCGTGTGTGGCCGTGCACCTGTCCAGTCGTCGCCGGCCCGGCGACAATCCCATCACCCGCGCCGGCGCCACCTTCGCCTGGGCGACCGGCGGGCTCCGTCGCCGCATGGCGCTCTTCGGCGGGGTGGCGTGGCTACAGCGCGGCTATTCGGGGCTGCCGGCCTATATCGGCTGGCTGTTCGGGGTCCGCACAGCCTTCGCCGGCCTCGGCTTGATCGCCTTCTTTCAGATCGTCGACCTGCAGGAGATGAGCCCCAAGATCCTGGCGCGGGGGCTCGGCGTGGCCGGGCTGTTCCATTACGAGGCGCTGCGGCTGCCGGCCATGATGCTGCAGCTCGGCGGCCTGGCGATCCTGGTGGGCGCGGTGGCCACCTTCTTCTCGCTGGGCCAGCGCAGCGAGAGCGTGGCGATGCAGGCCTGCGGGGTCTCGCCGTACCGCATCCTGCTGGCCGCGGCGCCGGTGGCCCTGATCGTGGCGGCGCTGGACCTCGGCCTGTCGTCGGAGGTCGCGCCCCATGCCCAGGCGGCGCTGGACGGCTGGTGGTCCGCCAGCACCCCCTTGCAGGAGCAGGTCGATCCCAAGAGCCGGTGGCTGCGGGTCGGGCGCGACCTGGTGTACGCCGACCACATCGACGCCGACGGGCGCGGGCTGCGCGGGGTGCGGGTCTACCGCCGCGACCCGACCGGCCTGCTGCAGGCGCGGATCACTACGGCTTCGCTGCAATGGGCGCGGGGTTGGCGCGCCGCCGCCACACGCATCGACCAGGTGGGCGAGACCGGCGACGTGACGAACGTGGCGAAGGCGGGCGGCCGCTGGAGCAATGTGGCCCTGACGCCCTTCACCCTGCGCGCGGTGACCCGCACGTCGGACGAGACCACCACCCTGGCGGCGGCCTGGACGCGGGTGTCGGGCGCCGCAACCGACAAGCGCGGCCACGACCTCGCCACCCGGGTCCAGCACGGCCTGTCGCTGCCGCTCACGCCCTTCATCATGCTGCTGCTGGCCTCGCCCGTGCTGGTCTGGTCGGGCGGACGCCGTTCCCCGACCCTGCCGCTCGGCGTGGCGCTGGGGACGGGCCTCGCCTTTCTGATGACCGACGGCTTCTTCACGGCGTTGGGCGAGGCGGGCGACCTGCCGTCGCTGATCGCGGCCTGGACCGCGCCCGCCATCTTCGCCGCCGGGGGCGCCTACGCCCTGTCCTTCTCCGACGGCTGAGCCGGCCTGAGCCAGGAGCTCCAAGCCTTGATCCTGTATCCGTCCCGCCGGCGGCGATCCGGCCTCGCCCGATCGGCCGCCGTCCTGGCGCTCGCCTGCAGCCTGTTTGCGATCGACGTGACCAAACCGGTTCGAGCGCAGGATGCCGCCTGCGACGGGGAACCCTCAAAGGTGCGGCTGTTCATGACCGTCGATCGGATCGTACGGTCCGACGGGCTGATCGCCGCCACTGTCTATCCCGACGATCACCGCCGCTTCCTGGCCCACCATGGCCAGCTCGCCGTGGTGCGGCGGCCGACCGCCACCCCCTCCACCGAACTCTGCATCTGGCTGCCGAAGGCTGGCGACTATGAGGTGGCCGTCTACCAGGACCTGAACAGCGACCACCGCTTCAACCGCAACGCCCTGGGCGTTCCGACCGAGCCCTACGGCCTGTCCAACGATCCGCCGAACCTGCTGGGCCTGCCCACCTTCCGCTCGGTGCGCTTCCCGGTGCACGAGGGCGACAACACGATCCACATCCCGCTGCACAAGCCGCCGGGCTGAGGGCCCTTCCCGTTTTGCTTGCGGGCTGCGCCCTGCGTGCTTCGAGACAGGCTGCTGCGCAGCCTTCCTCAGCATGACGAACCCTGTGCGATCCACACGCTTCGTCATCCTGAGGAGCCGTCGAAGAGGGCGTCTCGAAGGACGCATGACGGTCGTGCAATGCCCCTGCGAAGGGGAGCGGACCTCACCGAGCGTCGCGCGTCGCTCGTAGCCCCTTCAGCGCCCGGATGTAGCCCTGCGCCAGCCTGAGCTTGGCCGTGGCGAGCGCGCCCTTCGCCGTCGACACCCGCACCGCCTCCACCGCGTTCGCCTGCGCGGGCTCCACCAGGCGCCGGCGGAGCTCCCGCGCCAGCGCCGGATCGTCGAAGCTGACGATCAGCTCGGGTTCGGCGTCGTAGCTCACGAAGTCGAAGTTGGACGAGCCGAGCGTCAAACGCGCCCTGTCCACGATCAGCGCCTTGGCGTGGCTCATCTGCGCGGTCTGCACGAGATCGAACCCCGCCCGCTGCGACAGGGTGTCGATGTAGTCGTGCAGCAGGGGCTTGTTGTTCACGTGCGGCGTGACGACAACCACCTGCACCCCGCGACGGCGCGCGCGCACCAGGGCGTCGGTGAAGGGGAAGGTCAGGTAAGGGCTGACGACCACGATCTCCCGGCGCGCCGCGTCCAGCTCGCCCATGAGCGATCGGAACACGTCGGCGTTGCTCCGCCCGTCCAGCCCGTAGAGCCTCAATCCTTCGAACTCGGCCCGCCAAGCTAGGGCCGCAGACGCTCCGGATGTGGGGAAATCGGCCGCGAGGCGGTCGGCCACGTCGCGCTGCTCGATCCTGACCATCAGGTCGTCCCAGGCGAAGTTATGGTCGCTGAAATTGACGCCGCCGAGATAGGCCACGTCGTCGGCCACGATCAGCTTGCGGTGGTTGCGGAAGGGATAGTCGCGCCAGAGCCTGCGGATCGGCTCGGTCCAGGTCACCTCCACGCCGTCGGCCTGCAGGCGCGTGAACATGGCCGCGGTGGCTTGGACTTCGGCCTGCAGGGCCTCGTCCGCCCTGGCCCGGCGCGTGTGCACCCAGCGGTCGTTGATCACCCAGCGGCTGTAGTCGTCCACCGCCACGCGCCGCAGCGCAGCAGGGCTGGACGCGATGGCCTTGGCGACATCCAGTCCCGCGGCGTCGCCCTCGAAGGTCATGGCTTGGACCAGCACGCGCCGCCGGGCGCCTGCGATGTCGGCCTTGGCGCGCGTCCAGAACTCGGCGGCGCCGATGAGAAGCTCGGGCGGGGGCAAGGGCGGCGTCCGGTCAGCGGCGTTGCGCCGCGTCGCGGCCGCCTCCTATAAGCCGGCGATGCCCACCCTGAGAAGCGAGGCCGGCGCGCCGGCCGGCCGCATCCGCGTGCTGCTGCTGCTGGGCTCGCTGCATGGCGGGGGGGCGGAGCGGGTGGCGGTGAACCTGCTGAACGGCTGCGATCCGGCGCGCTTCGACATGCGCATGGGCCTGCTGCGCCGCACGGGCCCCTATCTCGACGACATCGATCCGGCGCGGCTGGACGTGGCCGAGGGCGGCGCGTGGCTCCACGACGAGGGCGACAACGCCGCCATGTACCGGCCCGATCGCCTCATCGCGGGTGCGGTGAACGCGCCTCGCGCCCTGGCGGCCCTGGTGCGCCGGTCCCGGCCCGATGTGGCGGTGAGCTTCCTCAAGGGGCTGAGCCTGGCGACCTGGCCGGCCATGGCGCTGCTGGGCCGGGCGCGCCCGCGTTGGCTGGCGCGGGAGGGCAATAACGCCCTGGCCGTGATCGACGACGAACTCGCCAATCCGCTCGGCCGGCGCGGGGTCAAGGCCCTACTGGGCGGCTGCTACCGCTCGGCCGATGGCGTGCTGGCCAACTCTGCGGACATGGCCGAGGGCCTGCGGCGGGACTTCGGGCTGGCGACTGAGCGGGTGCATGTGGCGCCCAATCCCATCGACCTCGCCCGCGTCGAGGCCGGGGCTCGGCTCGCGCCGGCGCGGCTTGGCGAGAGGCCCTTCATCGTCACCGCCGGCCGGCTGGAGCGTCAGAAGGATCAGGCCACGCTGCTGCGGGCCTTCGCATCCAGCCGCGCCTGCGACGCCCTGGACCTCGTGATCCTGGGCGAAGGCAGCCTGGAGGCGCGGCTCAGGGCGCAGGCGCAGGCGCTCGGCGTCGCCGATCGGGTGCGCTTCATGGGCTTCGAGCCCAATCCGTGGGGCTGGTTCCGGCGGGCGCGACTGTTCGTGCTGCCCTCCTTATGGGAGGGGTTTCCCAACGCCCTGCTGGAGGCGATGGCCTGCGGCGCGCCGGTGGTGTCGAGCGCCTGCGACTTCGGTCCGCGCGAGGCGATCACCTCGGGCCGCGACGGCCTGCTGACGCCGCCGGGCGATGTCCCCGCGCTGCGCTCGGCCATGGAGGCCCTGCTGGACGATCCCGAGCGGGCCCGCCGCCTGGGCGCCGAGGCCGCGCGCCGGGCGCAGGACTTCAGTCTGGCGCGATCGATCCAGGCCTATGACAAGCTGTTCGAGGGCCCAGGCCGCCTCAACGCTCTGACGCGGCTTGTGGTCAGCCGTCCTTGATCATGACGCCGCCGTCGGCCTCGTGCAGGATGAAGCCCTCGATCGGGTCAAAATCGCCGCGCCAGGGCGCCTGGTCGAGGACCTTGAGCGTATCCGACCGTCCGGCGGTCCAACGGGCCTGCACCCCCTGCTCGCTGAAATCAATGTCCTTGCTCGACGTCTCCTCCGAGAGCGTCGGGGCCAGCAGGCGCACCACATGCATGCGCGTCATGCATCCGTAGGCCGACAGCTCGCGCACCTCCGGCTGGTCTCGGATGTCATCGGGCAGGCGGCGGGTGAGTTCGGCGACGACGTGGCGCAGGCGATGCAGCTGCTTCTGGCGCGCGATATGGTTCACTGCGCGGCTGGAGAAGCGCACGTCCTTCTCCCGCGACATCACCTTGGCCAAGGTGTCGGGCTCCGCCCCGTCCGGGTTCCACATGTGAACCGTGAACACCAGGCTGCTGCGCCGCGGCCGATCGTCGAACACCGCCTCCACGGGCGTATTGGAGACGATCCCGCCATCCCAGTAGAGCACATCGTCGATGCGGACCGCCGGGAAGGCCGGCGGCAGCGCGCAGGAGGCCAGGATGTGGTCGGCCGTCAGCCGCTCGAGAGCCGAATCGAAGTAGCGCATCTCCGCGGTGCGCAGGTCCGCCGCCCCGACCGTAAGCCGCACGTCGCCGTCGTTGAGGATGTCGAAGTCGATCAGTTCGCCCAGGGTGCGCGCCAGGGGGGCTGTGCTGTAAAGGCCCGCCCGCTCAGGGCTGAGCTTGGCGTCGAACCCGAACATCGCGTTCATCGTCGGCGCGAAGAAGCCGGGTATGCCCGTGGCGGCCACCATGGCGTCGGCCATGGACCGTCCCATCACCCCGGCCTGGGTCAGAGCCTGGGTCAGCGGCCCATGCTTCACCCGCCGCCAGAACTCCTTCAGCCGGGGCAGGCGATCCTCGGACCGGTTGCCGGCGATCAACGCGGCGTTGATCGCGCCAATCGAGGTGCCGATGACCCAGTCCGGACACATCTCCCGCTCGACGAGCGCCTCATAGACCCCGCCCTGATAGGCGCCCAGAGCCCCGCCGCCCTGCAACACCAGAACCTTCTGGCCCGCCTCGGGCGACATCTCCCCTTCGTCGGCAGAAGCCCCGGGCGAACGGGTGCGAGCATCGACGGTTTCGGACAGCATGGTCATGGACATGACGCTATATCCGCTTTCCGCGTCGTTCGAGTTACAATCCGCAAAGCTTTAGCGATGACTGTCCCGTTCGCCGCCATCTTAAAGCTCAATTAGACGTCGCGACGATCGTCTTTCAGACATCGCCTTCCGTCGGAGGCGATCCGCGTCCAGGCCGGCGCTTCACCGCCGAAGCGACATTGTCGGCCAGGACGCGCAGGCCGTCCAAGGCGCGAGCGTCGAGTTCGGCCACCGCGCGACCGAAGGTCGACTCCGGGCCGAGCGCCTCGTTGACCCGCCGACCCATCTCCGCCACCTCCTCGAACAGGCGCTGGGAGCCCCCCGACGGCTCTCCTCGCGCCGCTCCGTCCTCGCCCAAGCGCTGGAGCACCGCCGCCGCTATGAAGCCGGAACGGGTCATGTTCTGGGCCTGGGCGGCCTCGTCTAGCCGCCGGAGCAGGCGCTCGCCGATGGAGATGTTGACGCGCACGGGCGTGTCGTCGACCTGAACGTCCACGAGCAGCACGACCGCACCTCCGGCCTGGAGCGGGCCCAAGGTCTCGACCGATGTGGCGGCCGGCCAGTCCCGGCCGCTGCGCTCGAGCTCCGACAACTCGTGGAGCAGACGCTCCCGCGCCGCCTTCAGCAGCTCAGCCCAGCCGGGCTCGGTCACAGATGCGTTCGGGAAATCCACGAAGGCGGCGCGATAGCCTCGCGGCTGATCCCCGGTGACCAGGGCGGGATAGACGGTGACGGGCATGGAACGCTCCAACACTCTAATGATGTGTAGAAATGCGCAACCATGCGGGATCGATCCCTTCGTATCGGCGTTTTAAGATCGCAGTTTGCAAGGAGAAGAGTTCATGTCGGAAGATCGGATCGAAGGCGCGGCCAAACAGGGCCTGGGTCGAGTCCAGGATGCAGCCGGCGGATTGCTGGGCAACGACAAGGCCCAGGCCAAGGGCAAGATGAACGAGGCCGCCGGCTCTGTGCAGAACGCCTATGGTCAGATCAAGGACCAGGCCGCCGACGTCATGGACCAGGCCCGCGATCAGGCCGAGGACGTCTACGAGCAACTCGAGACCTTCGTGCGCGACCAGCCGATGGCCGCCGTCGCTGTGGGCCTGGGCCTGGGCCTGGTGCTCGGCATGATGCTCCGAGGCGGGCGCAAGACCGTCTACATTCGCAAGTAGGGCGGGGTCGACGCCGCGGCTTGGCCGGATCAAATGCGACCTGATCGCCGGCTTCACCGAAGCGGGATCATCGACAGGGCCGCTCCCGGACGCCGCACCGATGCCCTCGGCGCGGCGATGACGACCGGCCGCATGGCGTCCCTGCCCCCTGAGATCGCGCCTGGCGCACGTCTCTACGCGTCCAGCGTGATCGGGTCTGGCTTGGCGCCGGACCCGCATTTGCGGTTTCGACCGCGTTTACAGAGGAAGAACAACATGGCCAAGGCCGCTCACAAAGAAGCTGCAGAACATCACGAGAAGGCCGCCAAGGCCCATCACAGCGCCGCCGAGCACCACGAGAAGGGTGACGCCGCGACCGCCACCAAGCACGCCACCGAGGCCCACGGCCATTCGGCCAAGGCCCACGAGAGCTCGACCAAGGCTCACGCCAAGTCGACCTCCAAGTAAGCGTCACACGGAAGCCGGCTTCGCGCCGGCTTTCGTCGTTTACCCCATCCATTTTACAGAAGGCATGAAGATGAGCCAGACCGTAACCGGTTTGTTCGACACCTACGAAGCCGCCCAGGTCGCCGTGCAGGATCTCGAGGCGTCCGGCGTACCCCATCGCGACATCAGCATCGTCGCCAACAACGCGCATGGACAACATGACGCTCTGGGCGCTCACCGCGCCAATGAAGCCGGCGAAGACGCCGGCAAAGGCGCCGGTCTCGGCGCGACAGTCGGCGGCGTCGGCGGCCTACTCGCCGGCCTGGGCCTTCTGGCCATACCGGGGCTGGGTCCCGTCGTCGCGGCCGGCTGGCTCGCCTCCACCCTGGTGGGCGCAGGCGTCGGGGCCGTGGTCGGCGGCGCGGCCGGCGGTCTGGTGGGCGCGCTCGTCCACGCCGGCGTCCCCGAGCAGGACGCCCACGTCTATGCCGAAGGCGTTCGGCGAGGCGGCGCCCTGGTCACCGCCAAGGTCGACGACGCGATGGCGCCGATGGCGCGCGACGTCCTGCAGGGCCAGCGCTCCGTCGATGTGGCCGGCCGTCGGCAGGTCTATGTGGTCGAAGGCTGGAGCCGCTTCGACGAAACCGCGCCGGTCTACACGGCCGATCAGGTTCGCGCCGAGCGCCAACGCTACAGCCAGATTTGAGCAGGGGACGATTTTGAACATGGGGACGATCATGAAAAACACGCTTCTCGCCACCACGATGGCGATCTCGCTGGGCCTGGGGTGCAGCGCCTTCGCCCAGACCTCGGCTCCCGTCGGCGGTCCGGACGCCAAGGGCAATGCGCCGCTCAAGCATGCTCACACGGTCAACGACGGCTCGGCCAAGCCGGGCGCCAACTCCTTCACCGAAGGACAGGCGCGCCAGCACATCATGAAGTCCGGATACAGCGACGTCTCCGGCCTGACCAAGGGCAAGGACGGCGTATGGCGCGGCATGGCCACCCACAACGGCGCCTCGGTGTCGGTCGCCATGGACTTCAAAGGCAATGTGACCGAAGCCGTCGCCGCTGAGACCGGCGGCTCCGCTGGCGCGGGTGCGGGTGCGACGGCATCTGACGCCGGCTCGCAGAGCACGACGCAGAGCGCCACGACGACGAACAGCGCTTCGACGAGCGGCGCTTCGACGGTGCATCACCACCACCATCGTCATCACCACCATCGCCACCACGGCCGTTGCGCCAACCCCACGCCCAACGGCGCGGCGTGCAGCGGCGTCGACACCAATGGCAAGGGCATCTCCGACAAGGAGCAAAACGCCATCCAGGCGGGCGCCCACCCCTGAGCCACGACGACCTCAGGACCGCCGGGGGCCGCCATGCGCCCCCGGCGGCAGACCTGACGCGCCAGGACGCCAGACCGGCGCGCCTGGCGCGCCTTCGTCGGATGCAGAGGATGGCCACGGGCCTGCTGGCCCTCATGACCATCGTGTTCCTGCTCGCCAGCTACGCCGAGCGTCGCTGGGCCGGCGCGGCCTATCTGCGCGCCTTCGCCGAGGCGGCCATGGTGGGCGGATGCGCGGACTGGTTCGCCGTCACCGCCCTGTTCCGCCGCCCCTTTGGCCTGCCCATCCCCCACACCGCCATCATCCCCCGCGGCAAGGACCGGATCGGCGGCGCGCTCGGCCGATTCATCGTCGAGAATTTCCTCAGCCCTCAGGTGCTTGACGCCAAGCTGCGCGAGATCGCGCTCGCCGCATGGGTGGGCGATTGGCTGAAACAGCCGCAGAACGCGCGCGTCGTGGCCGTTCGGCTGGTGCGCGCTGGTCCGCAGATCGTGCGGGCCCTGCCCGAAGGCGCGCTGGACGCGCTGTTCGAGACGGCGGCGCTCGCGGCGGCGCGCTCGATCCCCGCTGCGCCGACGGCGTCGGCCCTGTTGCGCGCGGCCTGGAACGGCGGCCGCGCCGAGCCGCTGATCGAGCGCGCCGCCGAGTGGCTCGGCGACTATCTCGCCGAACACCAGGAGCTGATCCTTGAGAAGGTCCAGGCCCAGTCCTGGAAATGGTTGCCGAGCTGGGTCGACAAGGCCATTGCGCGCCAGATCACCCGCGGTCTGGTCCAGCTGCTGACCGACGTGCGCCAAGCCGATCATCCCTGGCGGGCCAAGCTCGGCGAAGCGGTGGAGGGGCTGATCGAACGACTGGCCCACGACCCCGACCTGCGGCTGCGAGGCGATGCGCTGAAACAGCAGGTGCTCGACGATCCCCGCTTCGCCGAACACGTCCGCGGCCTGTGGTCCCAGCTTCGAAGCCGGCTAAGCGCCGGCGACTGGGGCCAGGCCGCCGGATACGAGGTCCGGCTCGAGGCGCTGCTCTGCGGTCTCGGCGACTGGCTGTGCGGCGACGCAGCTTTGCCGCGCTCCCTGAACGCCGCCGCGCGCACCCTCGTGCGCGAGGTGTTGGCGCCGCGCCGCGAAGCGATCGGCCGCTTTGTGGCGCAGGTGGTCGAAGGCTGGGATGCCCGCAGCGTGGTCGAACGGCTGGAGCTGCAGGTCGGTCCCGACCTGCAGTACATCCGGGTCAATGGCGCGGTGGTCGGGGGCTTGGTAGGGTTGGCGCTGTTCGCCCTGTCCCACGCGCTCGGCCTGGCGTGAGGCCCCGACGACGTCGCAAAGGCGATTACCTCTCCCGCGATCGCGCTCTATAACGCTGGACGCATGAAGACCTCCGTCCGCGCGCCTCAGGCCCCCTCCGAGTTCGACATCATCGTGGTCGGCGCCGGCCCCGCCGGTTGCGCGGTCGCCTCGCGGCTGGCGAGGGCCAGGCCCGCCTGGCGTGTCGCCCTGCTGGAGACCGGGCCGGCCAAGGGCGGGCTGGCGACCGAAATCCCCATCGGCATCGCCCAGACCGTCGCCACCGCCTCGGCCGTCAACTACGCCTATGAGACCGTGCCCCAGCCGGAGCTGAACGGGCGACGGGGGTTCCAGCCGCGGGGGCGCGGGCTCGGCGGCTCCAGCCTGATCAACGCCATGTGCTACATCCGCGGCCAGCCGCAGGACTACGACAGCTGGGCCCAGGCGGGCTGCACCGGCTGGGGCTGGTCGGACGTGCTTCCCCTGTTCAAACGCTCCGAGGACAATGTTCGCGGGGCCGACGACCTGCACGGCGCGGGCGGCCCGCTGCGGGTCTCGGAGATCGCCAACCCCGATCCGGTCACCTCGGCCTATGTCGGCGCGGCGCTGCAGGCCGGCTATCCCTACAATCCTGACTTCAACGGGGCGACCCAGGAAGGCGTGGGCCGCTATCAGGTGTTCCAGCACCGCGGCCGCCGCTGGGACGCCGCGCGAGGCTATCTGGCCGACCCGCCGGCCAATCTGACGGTGATGTCGGACACCCAGGCGTTGTCGGTGGAGATCGTCGAGGGTCGCGCGACTGGCGTCCGCGTCGCCACGCCCGCCGGCGAGCGGACGCTCAAGGCGGCTGGAGAGGTGGTGCTGTGCGGCGGCGTGTTCGGCTCGGCCCAGCTGCTGATGCTGTCCGGCGTTGGCCCCGGCGCCGACCTGCAGGCGCTCGGCATACCGGTACACGCCGACCGGCCGCAGGTGGGCCAGAACCTGCAGGACCACCTGGACCACGTCATCTCCCTGGTGCTCGACGATGTCGCCGGCACTTTCGGCTACACGCCCAAGTCGCTGGCGCGCACCGCCCTGTCCCTGCCCGGCTATCTGATGGGCGGGCGGGGGCTGGCCTCGTCCAACATCGCCGAGGGCGGCGGCTTCATGAAGTCCGACCCGGCGCTGGAGCAGCCCGACATCCAGCTGCACTTCTGCATCGCCATCGTGGACGACCATGGCCGCCGCCGCCACGCCAAGACCGGCGTGTCGCTGCACGCCTGCCTGCTCAATCCGGACAGCCGGGGCGAGGTGCGCCTGGCCAGCCCGCGCCCGCAGGACGCCCTGCGCATCGACCCGCGCTATCTGTCCGCGCCCCGCGACCTGCCGCGGATGCTGCAGGGCGTGCGCATCGCCCAGCGCATCTTCTCGGCGCCCGCCATCGCCCGCTACGGCGGCACGCCGCTGTATGAGGCGCTGGACGCCGACGACGCGGAGGTGATCGCCGCCATCCGCGCCCGGGCCGACACCATCTACCATCCGGTCGGCACCTGCCGCATGGGCGCCGACCCGGACGCTGTGGTCACCCCGGCGCTGAAGGTGCGCGGGGTCGAGGGGCTGCGCGTCGCTGACGCGTCGATCATGCCGACGCTGATCAGCGGCAACACCGAGGCGCCCAGCGCCATGATCGGCGAGCGCGCCGCCGACCTGATCGCGGAACGGATGTCATGAGCGAGCCCACCGAAGCCGAACGCCTGCTGCACCTGCAACGCGCCGCCCACCGGCGCGACGGCGCCCCGCCCAAGGCGCTGCGCCGCGACCGGCTGCGGCGGCTGGGCGCCATCGTCTCCGACAACCTGCCCGAGATCGGGCGCGCCATCTCCGCCGACTTCGGCAACCGCTCCCTGGTCGAGACCCAGCTGCTGGAGGGTGCGGGCGTGCTGAATGCGGTGCGCCACGCCCGCCATGAAGTCGGCGTCTGGATGCTGCCCAAGGCGCGCGGCGTGCCCGTGACCTTCTGGCCGGGCCAGGCCAAGCTGCGCTACGAGCCGCTGGGCGTGGTGGGCGTCGTATCGCCCTGGAACTACCCGCTGATGCTGTCGCTCTCGCCCATGGTCAGCGCGCTGGCAGCCGGCAACCGGGCCATCCTCAAGCCCGCCTCCAACCTGCCCACCTTCTCCGCCCTGCTCAAGCGCCTGTTCGAGGCGAGCTTCGACGAGGAGGAGGCCGCGGTGGTGGCCATCGGACGCGGCGTGGCGGAAGCCTTCACCCGCCTGCCCTTCGACCACATCGTGTTCACCGGCTCCTCTGAGACCGGGCGTACGGTCATGGCCGCCGCCGCCGCCAACCTGACGCCGGTGACGCTGGAGCTCGGCGGCAAGTCGCCGGCCATCGTCTGCCCCTCCGCCGAGCCGAAGAAGACGGTGGCGGCCATCGCCTACGGCAAGTTCGTCAACGCCGGCCAGACCTGCATCGCCCCCGACTACGTCCTGGCCCCCGCCGCCGACGCCGCCGCCATCGCCGAGGGGATCATCGCGGAGGCCCGCCGCGGCTATCCCGACCTCGGCCCCGACTACAGCACGCTCATCGACCAGAAGACCTTCGACAGGCTCGTCGGCGCCCTCGACGAGGCGGAGGCGGCCGGCGCGACGGTGCTGCGCCACGGCGGCGCGCCCGATCGTGAGCGCAAGCTGCTGCCGCCGACCGTCGTGCTCGACCCGCCGCACGACGGCGAGCTGATGACGCGCGAGATCTTCGGTCCCATCCTGCCGGTGATCCCCTACGCCAGCCTAGAGGAGGCGTTGGCCTTCGTCGCCGACCGGCCCCACCCGCTGGCCCTCTACGTCTTCGCCGAGGATGGGGCCGAGGTGGATCGCGTGCTGGACGGCTCCCAGTCGGGGGGCGTGACGGTCAACGGGACCCTGCTGCACATCGCCCAGGACGAGCTGCCCTTCGGCGGCGTGGGCGAGAGCGGCATGGGCCACTACCACGGCGTGGAAGGCTTCCGCCGCCTCAGCCACGCCCGCGGCGTCTTCCGCCCCGGTCCCGTGAACCCGCTGAGCCTGTTCGCCCCGCCCTACGGCAAGCGCACCGAAACGCTGCTGAAACACATCGTGCGGTGAACAGACCGCGCCCCTCGCCAGCGCCGCTCGGCTGGCCTAGGGTCGCGTGGCGCTCCAGCGGGAGCCTGGAGACCATGATGAAGCGGATGATGGCGGGCGCGGCGCTGGCCGCAACGATCGCTGCGGCCGCGAGCCCGGCCCTGGCGGCGCTGTCGGTCGGCGCGCCGGCCCCGGACTTCACCGCCCCCGCCACCCTCGGCGGCCACGAATTCACCTTCAAGCTGGCCGAGGCGCTGAAGAAGGGTCCGGTCGTGGTGTACTTCTACCCCGCCGCCTTCACCAAGGGCTGCACGGTTGAGGCGCACGAGTTCGCCGCCGCCATGGACCAGTTCCGCGCCATGCACGCCACCGTCATCGGCGTCAGCCACGATGACATCGCAACGCTGGACCGCTTCTCCACCTCGGAGTGCCAAAGCAAGTTCCCGGTCGCCGCCGACCCCAAGCTGGCCATCGCCAAGGACTATGACGCGCGCCTGCCCCTGGTCGGCTTCGCCAACCGCACCTCCTACGTCATCGCGCCTGACGGCCGGGTGATCTACGCCTACAGCAACCTGAACCCGGCCGAACATGTCCAGAACCTGCTGGGCGCAGTGAAGGCGTATCAGGACAAGCGGGGCTGAACGGAGCGCCCCCTCCACCAAGCAGGAGGATCAAAGCCGCTGAGATGCTCCCCCCTTGGGGGAGCTGGCCGCGGAGCGGACTGAGGGGGCGCCGCCTCAGTCCTTCGCCCGCTCCGAATAGCTGCCGTCCTCGGTCATCACCACGATGCGCGTGCCCGCGGTGATGTAGGTCGGCACCATGGTGCGCACGCCGTTGGACAGGATCGCCGGCTTGTAGGAGCCCGACGCCGTCTGGCCCTTCACCACCGGCTCGGTCTCCATCACCTCCAGCGTCACCCGCGGCGGCAGCTCGAGCGCCAGCACGATGCCCTCATGCACCATCAGCGAGACGGTCATGCCGTCCTGCAGGTAGGGCGCGGCGTCGCCGATCAACTCCTTGGACGCGTCGAGCTGGTCGTAGCTCTCCGGGTTCATGAAATGGAAGCCGTCGCCGTCCTGGTAGAGGAAGGTGTGCGGCCGCTCATCCACCTCGGCGCGCTCCACCACTTCGGTGGTGCGGTAGCGTTCCGACACCTTCACCCCGTCGGCGATGCGGCGCATGTCGAGCTGGGTCACCGGCGTGCCCTTGCCCGGATGGATGTTCTCGATGCTGAGCACGATGTAGAGCCTGCCGTCCATATCCACGGCGTTGCCCTTGCGGAGCGAGCTGGCGGCGACCTTCACGAGCATATTCCTTGTTGGCCACGCGAGGACATGGCGCTCGCGGAGAGGTATCCGAGTTGATCGGGGGTTTGCACCTATAGCCGACGCCCAGCAAATCGCCACCCCCGCCCACCCGGAGCGCTCGTCCTGCCGCCCTCGCCCGATGCGCCGCCCTGGTGGCGGCCCGACGTCCATGCCGACCGCCGCCCCGCCCTGCTGCTGCGCAACCGCATCAAGGCGGCGATGCGCGCCTGGTTCGAGGCGCGCGACTTCGTGGAGATCGAGGCGGCGGCGCTGCAGGTCTCTCCGGGGAACGAGGCGCACCTGCACGCCTTCGCCACCGAAGAGATCGCCCCGGACGGGAGCCGCACGCCGCTGTATCTGCACACATCGCCGGAGTTCGCGTGCAAGAAGCTGCTGGCGGCGGGCGAGCAGCGCATCTTCGACTTCGCCCGCGTGTGGCGCAACCGCGAGCGCGGCGTGCTGCACCACCGCGAGTTCACGCTGCTGGAGTGGTACCGCGCCGAGGAGCCCTATGAGACCCTGATGGACGACGTCGCCGCCCTGTTGGCGCTGGCGGCGGACATGGCGGGAACGGCGCAGTTCGCCTTCCGCGGCCGAACCTGCGACCCGCGCGCGGCGCCTGAGCGGATGAGCGTCGCCGACGCCTTCCTCCGCTTCGCCGGCGTCGACCTGCTGGCGACGCTAAGCCCCGGCGGCGAGGCGGACCGGGAGGCCCTGGCCGAAGCCGCGGCTGTCGTCGGCGTGCGCGTGGCGGCCGACGACACCTGGTCGGACGTGTTCAGCCGCATCCTGGTGGAGCGCATCGAGCCGCAGCTGGGACAGGGCCGCCCGACCCTGCTCTGCGAGTACCCGACGGTGGAGGCGGCGCTGGCCCGGCGATGCGCGCACGACCCCCGCGTCGCCGAGCGTTTCGAGCTCTACGCCTGCGGCGTGGAGCTCGCCAACGCCTTCGGCGAGCTTACCGACCCCGTCGAGCAACGACGAAGGTTCGAGGCCGAGATGGCGGAGAAGGCCCGCGTCTACGGCGAACGCTATCCGATTGACGAGGAGTTGCTGGCGGCGCTGTCGATCATGCCCGCGGCCAGCGGAGCCGCGCTGGGCTTCGACCGTCTGGTCATGCTGGCCACCGGCGCGCGTCGGGTGGTGCAGGTGCTGTGGACGCCATAGCGTGGCAGCGGCCGTGACATGGTCCGCAACCGAACTCACTGAATGGTAGCTATGGGCGGGCCGCCATCGGACACTTGCTCTTCACCAAGGGGAGCAAGCCGTCTCGGACCTCATGTGGCCAGCACACCTCTTCGGACGCCGCCGTCAAGTAGGGCATCCCCAACCCGGAACCCTCATCAGACCCGTCAGACGGCTTGTGACAGGGCTCCACGCCCGATCAACTGTGAGGACTAATCGCACATACCCGAAGATGCCGCCAAACGGCTCCGCAGCCAGAGCAAGCTCCTCCCTCAGTAGGATAAACTCTGCTTGCTTTGGTCTAAATGGGGATGAGAACCGACAGCTGTCTGGCACGTTTAGGCTGGCGGAGAAGATCGGGCATGCCAACTGTCGCACAGATGACGTTTGAGCAGCATCTCGGCGCCGTGTTCGAGCGAACCGCCGGCAAGGTAGGACCAGAGATCGGCAGGCAGCTTCTGGCATTGATCGAGCCCAAGTCACTGGCCGTCATCGTGGGCGTCCTGACACTATGGGTGTTGAGCCACGGCGTCGCGATAGGCGAGATCATCGATGGTATCGTCACCATCATCGGCGTGCTGTCGATCGGTACGGCGATCTTCAACGGCATCGACGAACTCTTTGAGTTCGCACGAGGAACCTACCAGGCTCGGAGCGACGACGACCTCGACAAGGCCGCAGACCACCTCGCCAAGGCCATCGCCATCATAGGCATTCAGGCCGTGCTCGCTGTGCTATTCCGTGGGCGTCCATCTGCGGGCCGCGGCGAGCCGGGTCCGCCTCCGCCCAGGACGCCCGGCATTCGCTACCGACCCACCACCGTTGGCGTGGCGGGCGCGCCGGGGGATGGGGTTACGAGCTGGTGGGGCGATATCGAGATTTCGACGGCCGGAAGCGACACGGACCGGGCCTTGGCCCTCTATCACGAGCAGGTCCACCAGTTCCTCACCCCCAAGCTCTACTTCCTGCGCAATTTCCGAGTGGAGATGCGCGTCGGCAGCTACACCAACTCCTCCCTCTGGCGTTACATCGAGGAAGTTCTTGCCGAGACGCGGGCGCAGGTAAAGATGAATGGGAAAACGGAACTGTTCTCCTCTTTCCGGTTTCCCGTGCGCAATGGCTATGTCTATTGGCGGCGCGCAGGGTCCGACCCGCGTATCGCAGATTGGGGCGGCAAGGGCGTGCTGCCGGAAGGAGCCGGCCTAATCGCATCCGGCACGATGTTCGGTTCGGCCGTGCAGCTCTGGTTCAAGGCCGGAGCCCCACCGCCCCAACCTTCGTCGGGCAAGTCCCTGCCGCTCCCTGTTCAACCGCTCGCAGGGGCGGGGGCGAGGCCGTGAACGGGCCCGGGCGTCGCGGCATTGTCGGCTGGCTGCTCGGCTGGCCCGAGCCTCCCCCGGCGACTCGCCTTGACGCCGCGGCCGTGGTCGCCTTGGCGGCGGACTCCGCGGCCGTGCGTGAACTCGGCCGATCCTTGCCCATGGCGAGAGCGCGCAGGCAAGATGACCGCCTCGTCTGGCGGGTGTCGAGCGGCGGGATCGGCGCCCAGTGGTGGGTGGAGGTCGACGACGCAACTGGCGAGGTGAGTGACGTGCATCACGCCCCGGGCCGTTGATCCGATCAGTTGTTGCGGCTTTCGTGGCCTGGAGCGAGGACGGGAACTTGCCGACGCATGAGGCCGGCGACGACGACCCAATGCAGGGCGGCCAGCGCGCTGGAAGCACTCCTAGTTCGGAGCACCGCCGCGACGTCCGCTTCACGGCACTTCTAGACTTTCACCGCCTCCGATCAGGCGCGCCACGGGCCTCCGGAATGTCGCATAGCTGGGAGGGAGCGGCATGTCGCCTATGGGTCGAACACTGCCAATCGACCGCCGGCGACAAGCGGACGTCGTCATCCCTCCCGGCCGCCCTTTGCTTCCAGGGCGCGGCCCGGCATACCCCGACCGTGAAACCTCTCCGCACCCCCGTCGATCTCGCCAACGCCGGCCTCGTCGTCGCCGCTGACCTGCCGGCGCTGGAGCGGGTGGCTGAGCGGTATGCGGTGGCGGTGACGCCGGCGGTGGCGCGGCTGGTGGATCGGGACGATCCGACTGATCCCATCGCGCGCCAGTTTGTGCCCCAGGCCTTCGAGCTGCTCACCCTCCCCGAGGAGCGCGTCGACCCGATCGGCGACGAGGCGCACACGCCGGTCGAAGGGGTCGTGCACCGCTATCCCGATCGGGTGCTGCTGAAGCTGACCCACACCTGCGCGGTCTACTGCCGCTTCTGCTTCCGGCGCGAGGTGGTCGGGCCGGGCGGCATGGGTGATCTGGACGCCGCCGGCCGCGAGGCCGCCTACGCTTATATCGCCGCCCGGCCCGAGGTCTGGGAGGTGATCCTGACCGGGGGCGATCCCCTGGTGCTCTCGCCCCGGAGGCTGGCGGAGGCGATGGGGCGGCTGGCGTCCATCGACCATGTCAAGGTGGTGCGCCTGCACACCCGCGTCCCCGTCGTCGACCCCGAGGCGGTGACGCCGGAGCGGGCGGCCGCCCTGCGCTCCGGCGGCCAGGCGGTCTATGTGGCCATCCACGCCAACCATCCGAAAGAGTTCACACCGCAGGCGCGGGCCGCCTGCGCGCGGCTGGCGGACGCGGGCCTGCCGCTGCTGGGTCAGACGGTGCTGCTGCGCGGCGTCAACGACGATCCGGCGACGCTGGAGGCCTTGATGCGCTCCATGGTGGAGACGCGGATCAAGCCCTATTACCTGCACCATGCCGATCTGGCGCCCGGCACCGCTCCGTTCCGCACCACCCTGGCGGACGGGCAGGCCCTGATGCGCGGTTTGCGCGGGCGGGTGTCTGGGCTGTGCCAGCCGACCTATGTCCTCGACATTCCTGGCGGCCACGGCAAGGCCCCCGTCGGGCCGACCTACCTGCACGGCGAGGGCGAGGCGCTGCAGGTGGACTCGCCCCTGCATGGCCGCTGGTCCTATCCACCTGAGAGCTGAGAGCTTTTGGGATATGCGCTTGTAACGATCTGCGTGCTGCAAGACGCTAGCAAGCACGCTCCTCGGCATGACAAGGCGCAAGATTCACGCGCCGCCGTCCCGAGGCGTTCGCGCAGGGCGTCTCAAAGCCCCGCCGCATTCTCAAGCCTCTTGGGAGGGAGACGTCCGGTCTTGACGTAGCCTGCCGCGAGATATGTCCACGATGAACATGCGCCGTCATCTTCGATCCGGACCAGCGATCAACCGACGACTTGGTGTACGTGGAGCGCAAGTTTGGCCTGCCGAAGTCAACCACGCCGACAGCTCGTCTTACTCGGTTCCATACGCCTGGCGTGTGCGCTTGACGCACAGGTCAGCCCTCACGCGACGGCGCGGGTCCGGTGCAGAGCCTTCAGCACCTCCACGGCCTGGAGCCGCTCTGCGGGCTTGAGCTGCTCCCAGATCGTCCAAAGGCCCTCGGGGTCCGACGGGTCGCGCATGATCAGGCTGGCCCGGTCGGTGCGGTAGACCTGGGCCAGGATCTCCAGAAGTCCTTGCCCATAGGGCAGTAGCCCTCGCTCGATCCGACTCAGGGTGGCGTGGGTCATGCTGATCGGCCGGACCGACGCGCCTGCATCGTTGCGATCTTCCGAGGCGCGTTCGATCCGCTCGGCCGCCTGCTCCAGGGTCAGACCGCTCGCCCGCCGCCACTCTCGAAGATAGTGGCCCGGATGACCATCGTGCGCCGCCATGTGCTCACGATGCAAAATGTCGCTCTTATTGTCCAGAGGGCCGGAAACAACCCGCGGCGGTTGACTCCCATGTACGTCAAGAGCACATCTCTGGTGTTCCTGTTTTGTTCGTAGGAGTTCACTGATGTCAAAGCCGTCCCAGGGGCTGCGCGCCCTCGCCTCCATGCTGGAGACCGTCACCCCCGAGCTCGCGCCCGCCGCCCGGACCGCCCTCGGCGGCGCGGCCGCCAGCCTGCACCAAGCCGCCGACGCCCAGGCCGTCGCCGAAGCCGCCCGGATCGGCGGCGCTGTCGCCGGGCCGGCGCTCGGCCTTTTCGCCAGCGCCATGGTCGACGGCTTCTTCGCCCTGTTCCAGGCCCGTCCGGCCGCGCCGACATCCGGCGCGGGCTGACGATAGGGGGCGCGCCGATGATCGCACCCCGCTACCGGAGCCCTCGCAACAGCCTCACGCAAGCCGACGTCTCGCGGCTGGTCGCCATGCGCGAGGGGGGCTCCACCTGGAAGGAGATCGGGCGCACGTTCGGCAAACAGGACAGCGCCTGCAAGTCCATCTTCGACAAGGCGAAAGGCCACGGCGAGGAGCGGCGGCCCTAAGCCTCCGCCAGCCGCGGACTGGACGCGGACCTGATCTGGGGGGCGGCGCGGAACATGCGCCGCTCCATCCTCAATTCTCTTCGGGCGGCATTGGGCGGGGCCGGCGGTTCTCGTCGATGGCCACGAAGGCGAAGGTGCCTTGGGTCACCTTCACGGCCGTCCGCTCGTCGCGCCGCCGTCGCCAGGCCTCGACGAAGACCTTGATCGAGGTGCGCCCCACATGGACGGGCCGGGCGAACAGGCTGACCTCGTCGCCCACGAAGACGGGGCTGAGGAAGCTCATGCCGTCCAGCGCCACGGTGGCGCATCGACCCCGCGCCCGGCCGAAGGCGATGGTGGCCGCGGCGAGGTCCATCTGGGAGATCAGCCAGCCGCCGAAGATGTCGCCCTCCGGATTGGTGTCGCACGGCATGGCGATGGCGCGGAGCACGGGCTCCTCCGACGGCCATGCGGGCGGCTCGAAGCTCGATTGCGGTTCGCTCACGGCGGGCTCCGGTCAGACAGCCTTGAAGGGCCCGGGATGGCGCGGAGCGACAGCGGCGCGTCCGCGGAAGGGGTCGGCGTGTCCGCGACCAGACTCCGGGCCCGCCCGTCGGTCCAGTCGACCACCTGGGCCAGCACGTCCTGCACGGCCAGGTCATAGGCGGCGACGATGGCCGAGGCCCGGTCCTCCGAGGCCGGCCGGCGTGCGGTGAAGCCCTGTTGCACCAGGGCTCGGCCGTCGGCGCGGGCCAGGGTGGCGCGCAGGCTCACCACGACGACGGGCGGGCCAGGGAAGCGGGCGTCATAGCGGGCGTCGAACTCGCCGACGTCCAGGCGCAGTAGGGCGGACGCCGCGCCGAGCTCCGAGCGGGCGACCAGCCGCACCCCGCGCGCCCGGGCCGCGAAGGCCTGCTCCGCATCCTCCTGGAACATCAGCACCGCCGGCGTCAGCCAGCGGGCGCCGCCGATATAGGCCGCCTCCTGCCCGCGCAGGGTGAGCAGCCCGTCGCCCGTCGCTGCACGGGGAAAGCTGACCTGGGCCAGGATCACCCCGAGCGCGCCCTGATCGCGACCCACCACCGCAGGCGTCTGCGTCTCGACGGCGGGGGTCGGCCGCCCGAACTGGTAGAGCTGCACCGGCGGCTGCTTGGGCAGCAACGAGACGCAGCCAGACAGGCTGGAGGCCAGCAGGGCGCCCAGCAGCGCCGAAGCCCTGAGGACCGTCGGTCGACGCTTCACGGCTTCACCTCGCGCGTCTTCGCCGGCGGTTTGGTCAGCAGTTCGCGCGGGTTCTGCTCCACCTCGCCCACCAGCCGGTCCAGCGACTCGGCCGCGGTCTGCAGCGAGATGACGGCGCGGGACAGCTGCGGCAGTCCGTTGGCGGTGAAGTCCTGCGTCGGCCCCCTCACCTGGGCCACGAAGCTCCTCGCGTCAGACGCGGTGGCGCGCAGCTGGACGGCGGCGGCGTCCAGGTCGGCCAGGGTCGTGCGGCCCTGACCGTTCAGCAGGGCGTTGCTGCTGGCGGCCAGGGTGTCGATGTGGCGGGAGGTGACGCTCAGCCCCTTGAGGGTGGCGTCCAGATCGGCCAGCAGCGGCCCCTGCGCCTTGGCGAGGGCTGTGGCGTCGCGCACATTGGCGAGCGTCGCGGTGAAGTCCTGCATGTTCTTGTCCGACAACAGCGTGTTGACCCGGTCCAGGGCCTCCACCGAGCGGGCCAGCACGTCGCCGCCGCCTTCCAGCAGGCTTTCCAGGGCGCTCCGGGTGGTGCGGATAACAGGGATGGCGCCCTGGGGCGTCACGTCGCGCAGCAGGGGCCTGCCCGGCCCGCCCGCGGTGATCTGGATGTAGCTGACGCCGGTCACGCCCATGGGCTCCAGCGAGCCGGTGGAGTCGGTCTTGATCGGCGCCTCCGCCGAGACGCGGGCCCGGGCGACCACCCGGTTGGGATCGCGCCGGTCCAGCGACAGCTTGGTCACGTCACCGATCTTGATGCCGTTGAAATAGACCTCGCCCCCCTGCGACAAGCCCCGCACCGGACCTTGGAAGTCGATGTCGTAGACGGCGTACTGGCTGGTGAACTGCAGCCGCGCCAGCCAGGCGGCGAACACCAGCAGGCCGATGAACAGGGCCGCCGACACCGCTCCCACCACCGCATAGTGGGCGTTGCGCTCCATCAGCGCGCCTCGACCAGGGCGGTGCGGGCGGCGCGGCCCCGCGGCCCCAGGAAATAGGCGCGGATCCAGGGGTGGTCGGAGCGTTCCAGCTCCGCGACCGGAGCGGTGGCGACGATCTTGCGGTCCGCGATCACCGCCACCCGATCGCAGAGCGCGTACAGACTGTCCAGGTCGTGGGTGATCAGCAGCACCGTCAGCCCCAGCGCCTTGGACAACCCCTGCAGCAGCCGATCGAAGGCCTCCGCCCCGATGGGGTCGAGCCCGGAGGTCGGCTCGTCCAGGAACAGCAGCTCCGGATCGAGCGCCAGGGCCCGCGCCACTCCCGCCCGCTTGCGCATGCCGCCGGAGAGCTCGGCCGGCTTGAGCGCGGCGGCCTCGGGCGGCAGGCCGGCCAGGGCGATCTTCAACTCCGCGAGCGCCCGGACCTGACGGCGCGGCAGGCGGGTGTGCTCACGCAGGGGTGCGGCCACATTGTCCAGCACGCTGAGGGCCGAGAACAGCGCGGCGCCCTGGAACAGCACGCCCCAGCGCGCCTCCAGCTCCCGCTGCTTGGCGTCGCCGGCGTGGCTCACGTCCACGCCCAGGACCCGCACCCGCCCCGCCTCCGGCCTTCGCAGCCCGATCAGGGTGTTGAGCAGAACCGACTTGCCCGCGCCCGAACCGCCGACCAGGCCCAGCACCTCGCCCTTGCGAACAGTCAGGTCCAGGCCGTCGTGGACGAGGTTGGACCCAAAGCGCGAGACCAGCCCTTCCACCACGATCGCCGGTTCGGGTTCGGCTTCGCCGATCGGAGCCGCGGCGGCGGCAGGCGTCGCACTCACAGGCCGATGCCTACGAACAGGAAGGCGAAGGCGGCGTCGGCGAGGATGATGGCGAACAGGGCCTGCACCACAGCGGTGGTCACCCGACGTCCCAGCTGCTCCACATCGCCCCCGACCTCCAGGCCCTGGCGGCAGCCGATGGCGGCGATGATCACCGCCAGCACGGGCGCCTTGGCCATACCGATGTAGAAGTGGCTGACGCCCACATTGTCCAGCAGGCGTTGCACGAAGAAGGCCGGCGACAGCCCGACCGACGCCCAGATCACCAGCGCGCCGCCCATCAGCCCCGCGATCATCGACACGAAGGTCAGCAGCGGCGTCATCGCCAGCAGGGCGATGAAACGCGGGATGACCAGCGCCTCAAAGGGGTCCACGCCCATGACCTGCATGGCGTCGACCTCCTGGTTCATGCGCATGGCCCCGATCTCGGCGGCGAAGCTCGAGGCGGAACGGCCGGCCAGGATGATGCCGGTGACCAGCAGGCCGAACTCGCGCAGCACGCCTATGCCGACCAGCTCCACCGAAAAGACCTGCGCCCCGAACTGGGCCAGCAGGTCCACGCCGAGGAAGGCGATGGTGGCGCCCACGAAGAAGGTGGTGGTGGCGCAGATCGGCAGGGCGTCCAGTCCCGCCCGCTCCATCAGTGAGACCGTGGGCGCCCAGCGCAGCCGGCCTGGGTGCACGACGAGCCGTCCTAGGGCGCTCAGCAGGCGGCCATAGAAGACCAGGGTGGAGAAGACTTCCTGCAGCAGATGGACCACGCCGCGCCCGAGCCGGACCAGCAGGCCGTACGCGCCGACCGGCGCGTGGGAGGCGCCTTGCGCAGGTCCGCGCCTGGCCGACGCCACCAAGGCCATCAGCGCGCCGACGTCGGGCCGCTCGGTCGACACCGTCGGCCCCGATGCGCCGGTCGCCTGCAACAGCGCCAGGGCGCCCGCGGTGTCGAACCGGCCGAGCTGCTCAAGCTGCAGCGCGGTCGGCGGCGTCCGCCGCGCCGCCGACGCCAGCTGTGCGCCCGCGCGACCGATCCCCGTCGTGGTCCAGTCGCCCTTCAGCGCCAGCACGACGCCGTCGCCCGTCAGCCGCAGCTCGTATCCAGCCGATTGATCCATGGACGCCCTTTGCTTGATCCCGCGGCCGCCTATTAGATGTGCAGTACGGCGGGGGTATGCACCTCTTTGCAGCAGCGAGATGCGCGCCTCGGCGCCATCGCCGTCAAGCTATCACCTCACGCCAGAGCGCGCTTGCCTAGACGAGCTGCTCGAGCCATAAAGCGGTCAAATTGATGCGCGCATTTATCTGTCGTGTACATTGCTTAGAGCAGTCTTACTTCCTTGTCGATGGTCAGCGTTTGTTTGTATTCCTCATCTCGCAACAGCAGCTAGTCTGCAGCGACGTGGATGGCTTCGTGAGCCGGCGCACCGCCGCCCAGCTACACTCTCGGCCTGCTGGGAACGCTTTCGCTGTTCGCTTGTTGTAGCTGCGTACCCTTTATCCACCTCCTTGCAGGATGACGACCTTGCCCGATAAGTCGCCGCGTTTCGCCTCGCCCAGCGTCGCTTCTTCCATCATCGCGCCGACCTTCTTCGGGCATAGCGGCGGCGACACGCTGATCTGCTTCTCCCATCTGCGCTGGAATTTCGTCTTCCAACGTCCCCAACACCTCATGACCCGCTTCGCCCAGACCAAGCGGGTCATCGTGTTCGAGGAGCCGACGCTGGCCGACGCGGGCGGCGGTGTGAGCCTTGATCTCAGCGAGGATGCGGGCGTCACGGTCGCCACGCCCCGGCTGCCGGAGGGTCTGTCGCCTGAGGAGACCACCGCCGCCCTCACCGGCCTGTTGGACGGGCTGGTGGCCGAGCGAGGCGTGCAGCGTCCTATCGCCTGGTACTACACGCCCATGATGCTGGAGTTCTCCCGCGGTCTGGCCGAAAAAGCCGGAGCGGTCGTCTATGACTGCATGGATGAGCTTTCCAACTTCAAGTTTGCACCCGAACGGCTGCGCCAACTTGAGCGCGATCTGGTCGGTCTGGCCGATGTCGTGTTCACCGGCGGCTACAGCCTGTACGAGGCCAAGCGCGGCTGGCACGTCAACATCCATCCCTTCCCGTCCAGCGTCGACCGGGCCCATTTCGCCAAGGCCCGCACCTTGAGCGACGCGGACGCTCCGGCTGATCAAGCCGCCCTGCCCCATCCGCGCCTGGGTTTCTATGGCGTGATCGACGAGCGCATGGATTTGAAGCTGATAGGCGCCCTGGCCGACGCCCATCCGGAGTGGTCCATCGTCATGGTCGGCCCGGTCGTAAAGCTCGACGCCGCCGACCTGCCTCGCCGCGCTAACATCCACTACCTCGGCGGCAAGACCTATGCGGAGCTGCCCACCTATCTGGCGGGCTGGGACGTGGCGCTGGCGCCGTTCGCCATCAACGAGTCCACCCGCTTCATCA
>CAXTEX010000002.1:0-52818 GCA_964243445.1 uncultured Caulobacteraceae bacterium
TCGTTCGAGAAGTACGCCAAGGGCACCAAGCTGTCCTGGGCGCTGCTGATCGGCGGCGTCTCCTTCGACGAGCAGCTGCGAAAGCTTGATCGCGGCGTGGATGTGCTGATCGCCACCCCGGGCCGCCTGCTCGACCTGTTCGAGCGCAAGAAGCTGATGCTGATCGGCGTGGAGATGATGGTGGTCGACGAGGCCGACCGCATGCTCGACATGGGCTTCATCCCCGACATCGAGCGCATCTTCAAGCTGACGCCGCCCAAGCGCCAGACGCTGTTCTTCTCGGCGACCATGCCGCCGGAGATCACCCGGCTGACCGCCCAGTTCCTGAAGGACCCCACCCGGATCGAGGCCTCGCGGCCGGCGACCACGGCGGAGAACATCAGCCAGTATGTGGCCATGATCCCCAGCGCAGAGCCCAAGGCGAAGCGCCATGCGCTGCGGACCCTGATCTCGGGCGCCGACGTGAAGAACGCCATCGTCTTCTGCAACCGCAAGTCCGAGGTCGACGTCGTCGCCAAGTCGCTCATCCGCCACGGCTTCGACGCCGCGCCGATCCACGGCGATCTCGATCAGTCGCAGCGCACCAAGACGCTCGAGAGTTTCAGGAACGGCGGCCTGACCATCCTTGTGGCCTCCGACGTCGCCGCGCGCGGGCTCGACATTCCGGCCGTGGGCCAGGTGTTCAACTACGACGTGCCCCACCATGCGGAGGACTATGTCCACCGCATCGGGCGCACGGGCCGCGCCGGCCGCTCGGGCGAGGCCTTCATGATCGTCACCCCGGCCGACGCCAAGGGCTACGAGAAGGTGCTCAAGCTCACCAAGAAGGAGCCGCAGACCGTCAGCCTGGACCTCGACTGGACCCGGTTGGAGGCGGAGGGGCGCGAGGACGGTCCGCGGCGCCGCAAGAGCCCGGAACGTGATCGCAGCCGCGGCCGCAGGTCCGAGCGCCCCGACGCCGCCGAGGAGGCGCCCGCGTCAGAAGCGTCGGCCGAGCCCCGCGAGGGGCGTCGGCCGCGAGGGACGCGTCGCATCCGCTCCGAGGACGAGGCGCCGCAAGCTTCGCCTGCCGAAAGGGCGCGCCCAGAGGAAGCAGAGACGAGTCGCCGGTCCGCTCCGGACGAGGAGGCGACGTCTAGCGCGTCTAGCGTCGCTTCGGCTTCTGACCGTGTCGGCCAAGACCGCGCCGGCCCGGATCGCACGGGCCAGGGACGTCCGGGCCAGGATCGGGGCGGCCGCACCCGGCCGTCCGGCAGTTACGGGAGCCTGGAGCGGAGCGATCACCGCGACGTCCACGATCGCGAGCGGGTCGGCTTCGGATCCGACGCCCCGGCCTTCCTGCTGCGCGCCACCCCGCTGCCTGCAGACCCCAAGCTCAAGGAAGTGTTGGAACTGGAAAGCTAGCCGACCGCGGTCCGCGCGAGCAACGCCGCGGGCGAGCCCCATCGACCCGCAGCGAAGGGCTCGCCGGATTTGCGCCTTGACCTGTTTCGGTGATCCTGGCCGGCTCGCCTAACCGACCTCGCCCGGCGCCTCGCCGCAGGTCTGGCAGACCCGGCGCGATCCGCGGTAGCCCAGGGCCACGTCTCCGCAGGACGGGCAGATGTCGCGATCGCTGGCGGGGGCGCTGTTTGCGGCCGACGACCGTGCCGACGGCAGGAAGAGCAGATTGTCCGGCGCGGCTCCTCGGGAGAAGCCCTTCGAAATGAAACGGGCCGCCGGCATCGGCTCGGCCGGTCCCGCTTCGGCCGCCGACGGGCGCCCAAGGCCGTCCGTATCCACCTGCGCCGCGTCGCTGCTGGCGAGATCGTGGCGGTCCAGATAGCTGACCCCCAGTTCGCGGAATATGTAGTCCAGGATCGAGGTCGCAGAGCGGACCGTGTCGTTGCCGGTCACAGCGCCGGCGGGCTCGAACCGGGTGAACACGAAGGCGTCGACGAACTCGTCCAAGGGAACGCCGTATTGCAGGCCGATGCTGATGGCGATGGCGAAGTTGTTCATCAGAGAGCGGAAGGCGGCGCCCTCCTTGTGCATGTCGATGAAGATCTCGCCGAGTTCGCCATCGTCGTACTCGCCGGTGTGAAGATAGACCTTGTGGCCACCGACGCTGGCCTTCTGGATATAGCCCTTGCGGCGGTGGGGCAGGCGGCGACGGCTGCGGGCGCGTTCCACCTCCACCACCTTCTCGACCACGCGCTCCGTGGGCGGCGAACGGACGGCGTCCGGAGCGGGGGGCAGGCGCAGCACCCTGGCCGCTCGCTCCGGTCGATGTAGCCGCACGGCTGTTGCGCCGCGCGCGAAGGCTTCGGCGATGACGCGTCCGGCCTGATCGGGACCGTCATGGGCCTGTAGCGTCAACGCCGCGACGACGGGCGCCCCGGTGAAGGTCGACAGGGCTGCGCTCATGCCGGACACCGCTTCGATCGTCGGATCCACGCCCGGGACCAGGACGGCGCGCACGGCGGCCGGCAGGTCGGCGAGCGTCCCGTCGCCCAGGATGCGGCGCTGCGAACTGGCGATCTGCTCCTCGTCGAAGCCTGCGAGCGCGAGGACATCGACGTCGGCGTCTTCCGCTGCGCCCAGCACGTCATGGACGAAGCCCTCTCCCAGCACGCCGGGGGTGAAGGCCTCGCGCAGCGTGCGTACCTTCGGGAGGACGGCCTCGACGCGGCCGATCTCCAGGACGGTGAAGCCGGCCGCCGCCAGGGTCGTCCGGTTCACGCCGTCGCCGTCGTCGAGCTGGCGTGAGCCCAAACCGGCATGGCGAACCGCGGCGAGGTCAAGCCCGAGGGCGCGGGCGCCGCGCCATATGGGCCCCCGCAGGCCCGCGACCGTCTCGCCGTCCTGCGTCTCGCTCCAGTCGACTGCGTTCGCGCAGGGCGACGGGCCTGTCGCCACCAGGCCCAGGCGAAGCCCGGCCGCGCGATGGTCGTGCACGACCAGCCGATGCAGGTTGCGCAGGCTGGAGCCCGTGCCGCCCCGCGCCAGCTCCCCCATCAGACGCGTCGCCAGGACCGCCGCGGGCGCGTCGCAATGCGTCAATCCAAGCGTCGCATCGCGCAGTCGGGCCAGCTCGGCGGCGTGCGCCGCTGCGGGGGCGGGACAAGGACCCATGCGGCGCGCCATCTCCGCCGAAGCGAGGCCGCTGGCGACGGCCGCCGCCGCCATGATCGTCTGCAGCTGCGACCGGCCGGCTTGCGACCCGAACGCCAGTCCCTGCGAGACCAGCAGGTCCGCCAGCCCGGCGATCCCCAGCGCCAGGGGGAAGCTCTCCGGCCGCGGAGCGGTGCGGCAGGCTTCCAGTTCCAGCGCCACCGTCCAGAGCCGGACAGCGGCCGCGAACCCCTCGGCGTCGAAGCCGTCCTCCGACAGGAAGGCGTAGGCGTTGATGAAAGCCGCCGGCGCCGTTGCGACATCGGCTGAGCGCATGGCCCCGTCCGGCGAGGCGACCACCGTCACGTCCCCATCCTGCCAGTCCCTATGCTGCCGGTCCCTATCCTGCCAGGCGAGCCAGGCGGCGGAGGGATCAGGGCCGACGACCAGGATCGGCTGAGGCTCGGCGGCCATGTCCGCGCCCGCGCTCGGCAGGCGTACGCCGGCCCTGGCCTCCGCAATCCGGTCCAGGATCAGGCCATCCTCGGCGCCGGCCTCGCGCGCGGCGCGGGCTGCGCGGGCGAGCTTGGGGTTGAGCGCCGGGTCCACGCAGGCGTCCGGCGGGCCGTCGCAGGCCTCGACCGCTCGGGCGACGTCGTCCAGCAGGGCGGCGAGCCGCGAGGCGCTGGCGCGGGCGGCGCTGGCGTGGCGCAGGCGCGCGATCACGCCGCCCAGGGCCGCCTCGCCGCCGGGCGCGGTTGGGTCGAGCACCTGTGGGCGGGAGCGGGTGCTCGGCGGCGAAGGCGCGGCGAGACCGAGCAGCATGCTGGCGTGCAACTCGTCGCTGAAGGTGGGGCCTGCGAGCGGTCCGTCGAACAGCGCGCGATCTTCCCCGATGCGGGCGAGGTTCGAGGCATAGGCCTGCATCGCCGGGCCGACGCCGCCTTCGCCCCCGTCCAAGTCTGTCGCCTCGGCCCAGTCCAGCCACGCATCCAGGCGTGCGGAGCTCCAGTCCACCGGCGCGGGGACATCGAAGTCCCTTCCGTCGCGCTCATGGCGGCGAAGCGTGACACGAGCGTCCGGGAGCCATTCGCCGAAGCGGCGTGAAAATCGCATCCAACGACTCCGTCGTGCCTGCCAAGGATAGGTCAGGGCGGTGCTGGCACGCAACAGGTTGGGATCGCGTCGAAGCGGGGCGCCATAGGTGGATGGGCGCGAAAGCCTGGACGCAGATCGGAGCGGCGCCTATAGTTCGGCCGCCAACCCACCCGATCGGTAGTCCGTGCTCGAGAAGATTTTCACCTGGTGGAGCGGCGCCACGCTAGGCGCCCTGTTCACCATCAAGACCCAGGGCGCCTTCGTCGGCGAGGACAGTCTCGGCAACCGCTATTTCGAGGCCCGCAACGTCAAGAACAGCTACGACGGCCGCAAGCGCCGCTGGGTGACCTACAAGGGCTATGCGGAAGCCACCAAGGTGCCGGCGGAATGGCATGGCTGGCTGCACCACACCTTCGACGAGCCGCCCACCGTGGCGCCGCTCAAGGTCAGAAGCTGGGAGAAGCCGCACCTGCCCAACCTCACCGGCACGCCCTACGCCTACCGGCCGCGCGGCTCGATCGTGGGTACGGGCGAGCGGGCGCGGGCGGTCGGCGACTACCAGGCCTGGACGCCGGAGGAGTAGCCGATGGCCGAGCGTGAACAATGGGCTGAGACCGGGCTCGGCGCCGTGGTGTTGGTCGCCGCCATCGGCTTCCTCGGCTATGCCCTGGCCCATGCGGGCGGCATCGGCGGGGGCGGCGGCTACCTCCTGAAAGCCCGGTTCGGCGAGGCGGGGTCGCTGGCCTCCGGCGCCTCGGTAACGGTGGCTGGCGTCAAGGTGGGATCGGTGGAGTCCGTCACCCTCGACCCCAAGACCTTCCTCGCCGACGCCACCTTGACGATCAATCCGAACGTAAAGCTCCCGTCCGACTCGACGGTGAAGATCACCCAGGACAGCCTGCTGGGCGGCCAGCACCTGTCGATAGAGCCCGGCGGGGCCGACGACACCCTGAAGCCGGGCGCCACCTTCCAGAACACCCAAGGTGCTGTCGACCTCTTCGGCCTGATCGGCTCGGTGCTGCGTCCGCAGAGTTCCGGCGGCGGCGCAGCAAGCGGCGGAACGTCAGGCGGCGCCCCCGCTGCGGCCGGCGGCTCCGCCGCCAAGCCGGGCGGCTAGGCGTGCGGGTGAGGGGCGGATTACTGCTCGGGCTCGCCCTGGCGGGCCTGGCGGCAGGCTCGGGATCGGGCCTGGCGCAGGATTCCGCCGTCAACGAGGTCCAGAACAGCGCCGGGGCCGCCATAGCGCCGACGCCCTTGGACATACCGCCTCCTGAGGAGGCTCCTCCCGCTCCGCCCGAACCCTCTGCGCCGCCGTCTGCGCCCCTGCCCGCCGAACCGGCGGCCAATGTCGTGGCGGCTGCGCCAGAAGCCCCGCCGCCGCCGCCCAAGCGTCCGCACTACGCCACGGCCATCCTGCAGACGCTGGACAAGGTCACCGCCGAGACGCTGCGCTTCGAAGCCAAGGTGGACGAGCCGGTGCGCTACAAGGACCTGGTGATCACCGTGCACGCCTGCGAGACCCAGGCGAGCGACGAACCCTACGCCCAGACCGCCGCCCACCTGGACGTGCAGTACCAGCCCGACGTGCTGGGCGGCCGCACGCCGCACGTGGCGCGACAGGTCTTCCGGGGCTGGATGTTCGGCGACGCGCCGGGGCTGCACCCCTTCGAGCACCCGATCTATGACGTCTGGCTGATCGCCTGCAAGACGAGCTCCGCGCCGGCTGCGCCGCCGGCGGCGGGAGCGAGCCTGTAGAAGTCGGCCGGGGCGGTGAGGGCGGCCAGCAGGCGGCGGCGGTAGTCCGAACGGCTCACCTTCTCCGCGCCGAACTGGGACAGGTGGTCGGTCAGGAACTGGGCGTCGAGCAGCTGGTAGCCGCCCACGATCAGGCGGCCTACGAGGTGCACGAGCGCCACCTTGCTGGCGTCCCGCTCGGTGGAGAACATGCTCTCCCCGAAGAAGGCGCCGCCGAGCGACACGCCATAAAGGCCCCCCACCAGCTCGTCGCCTCGCCAGCACTCCAGCGTATGCGCCAGCCCGCGCACGAACAGCTCGCGATAGAGGTGCTGGATGGCGGCGTTGATCCAGGTCTCCGGCCGGTCCGGGGCGGCGGCGGCGCAGGCGTGGATGACGGCCTCGAAGGCGGTGTCTATCCGGACCTCGAACGGCGCCTGGCGCACGGTGCGCGCCAGTCGGCGCGGCACGTGGAACCCCGTCAGCGGCAAGACGCCCCGCTGCTCCGGATCGATCAGGAAGACGCGGGGATCGTCGCGCGCCTCCGCCATGGGGAAGACCCCGCGACGGTAGCAGGCGACCAGGTCCTCGACGGTGAAGCCGTCCACGCACGCTCCTTCAGCCGGGCCGGCGAGCGGTTGTAGAGCGTTGGCCGGCGCAGGGAAGGGGGCGTCGTTCCCGCCGCATGCGCAGGCTAGGCCTAGCCGCCGCGTCAGCTAGCGGCCTGTCTGGCCACGGTGGCGCAGTTTGGCGTCGGCGAGCACGCAGGCCATCATCGCTTCAGCGACCGGAGCGGCGCGAAGGCCGACGCAGGGGTCATGGCGACCGGTGGTGCGCACCTCGACGGCGGCGCCCGTCTCGTCAAGGGAGGCCCGGGGCGTCAGGATGGAGGAGGTCGGCTTCAGGGCGAGTCGAGCCACGATCGGCTGACCGGTGGAGATGCCGCCAAGCACCCCGCCCGCGTGGTTGGAGCCGAACGACGGTCCATCCGGCCCGGCCGACATCTCGTCGCCGTTCGCCTCGCCCGACAGGACGGCGGCGGCGAAGCCCGCCCCGATCTCCACGCCTTTGACGGCGTTGATCGACATCAGGGCGCCGGCCAGCTCAGCGTCCAGCTTGCCATAGATCGGGGCGCCCCAGCCGGCGGGCGCCCCTTGCGCCTGCACCTCTACGATGGCGCCGGTGGAAGAGCCGGCCTTGCGCACCGCGTCCAGATAGCCTTCCCAGACCTCCGCCGTCCGGGCGTCCGGGCACCAGAAGGGGTTGTTGAGCGTCTCCGCCCAGTCCCAGCGCTCTCGATCGATGCGGTGCGGGCCGACCTGGACCAGGGCGGCGCGCACCGTCACGCCTGCGCCCAGCACCTGTCGCGCCACCGCTCCGGCCGCCACGCGGGCCGCGGTCTCGCGCGCCGACGCCCGGCCCCCGCCGCGATAGTCCCGCACGCCGTATTTGGCCGCATAGCTGTAGTCGGCGTGGCCGGGGCGGAACTGGCGGGCGATGTCGCCGTAGTCCCGCGACCGCTGGTCCACGTTCTCGATCAGCATGGAGATGGGCGTCCCGGTCGTCACCGGCCCGTCCGTGCGGTCATCCTCGAACACGCCTGACAGGATGCGCACCGCGTCGGGCTCGCGCCTTTGGGTGACGAAGCGCGAGGAGCCGGGCCTGCGCCGATCCAGCCAGTGCTGCACCTGCGCCTCGGTCAGGGAGAGGCCCGGAGGGCAGCCGTCCACCACGCAGCCCAGCGCCGGTCCGTGGCTCTCGCCCCAGGTGGTCACGCGGAACAGGTGTCCGAAGCTGTTGTGCGACATGGGTTCGGCTTCTATCCAACGCGGGCGCGGGTCACAAACGCGCGCCTGACGGGAGCACAGATCATGGAGCCGGCCGAAGCGGTGGACGAGGGCCTGTTCGAAGGTGACGACCCGCTCGGCCTGTTCGATCGCTGGCTGGCGGCGGCCGAGGTCAGCGAGCCCAACGATCCCAACGGCATGGCCGTGGCCACCGCCGACGCCGACGGCCTGCCCGACGTGCGCATGGTGCTGCTGAAGGGTCACGACGCACGGGGCTTCGTCTTCTACACCAACACCGAGAGCGACAAGGGCCGCCAGCTGGAGGTCGATCCCAAGGCGGCGCTCCTGTTCCATTGGAAGTCGCTGCGTCGCCAGATCCGCATCCGCGGGCCGGTCGAGCCGGTCACCGAGGCGGAGAGCGACGCCTATTACGCCAGCCGGCCGCGCGGCAGCCAGGTGGGCGCTTGGGCGTCGGACCAGTCGCGTCCGCTGCCCTCGCGCGAAGAGCTGGAGCGACGCGTGGAGCAGGTCGACGCCCGCTACGAGGGCCAGCCGCCGCCGCGCCCGCCGTTCTGGCGCGGTTTCCGGGTGCAGCCCCTGAGCTTCGAGTTCTGGCGCGACCGGCGTTCGCGCCTGCACGACCGCATGGTGTTCCGCCGCGACCGTCTGGATGCGCCCTGGACCACCCTGCGCCTCTATCCATGAGCGAGCGGGCCGAGCTGGAGGCTTGGCTGGAGGGCGGAGCGGGTTCGGGCGAGCGGGCGCTTCGGGTGCACGAGACGCCGATCGCCAAGGTGTTCGTGTTCACGACCCGCGTGCTGAAGCTGAAGAAGCCCGTCGACTTCGGTTTCCTGGACTTCAGCACGGCGGGGAAGCGCGCCTGGGCGATCCGCCGCGAGCTGGCCTTCAACCGCGAGACCGCCCCGGACGTCTACAGAGCCGTCCATGCGGTGGTGCGGCGAGGCGGCGAGCTGACGCTGGCGGACCCGGATAGGGCGGGCGCGCTCGATCATGTGCTGGAGATGCGTCCGTTCGACGACGACGGCGTGCTGGCCAACCAGCCCGGCCGGGTGGACATGACCTTGGCTGAGCGGCTGGGGCGCGAGGTCGGCGCCGCCCAGGCCCGCGCACCGCTCACGCCGCAGGGCCGGGGCGCGGCGGCGCTGGACTATGTGCTGCGCTCCAACGCCGACCAACTCCGCACGCTGGCGCCGCGCCTGGGCGCTGCGGCGGTCGAGGCGCTGATCACCGACAGCCGCATGAGCTTCGAGCGCCTGACGCCCTTGCTGGACGACCGACGTGACGCAGGCTTCGTGCGGCGCTGTCATGGTGACCTGCACCTTGGCAACATAGTGGTCGAGGACGGCCGTCCGATCCTGTTCGACTGCATCGAGTTCAACGACGTGCTGAGCGAGATCGACGTCGGCTACGACATCGCCTTCCTGCTCATGGACCTGGCGTTCCGCGGCCGGCCGGACGCGGCGAACCGGGCGCTCAACGCCTGGCTGGATGAGGCGGGGCGCAGCTTCGGAGTGGACCGGATGGACGGGCTGGCGGCGCTGCCCCTGTTCCAGTCGGTGCGGGCGGCGGTGCGCGCCCATGTCAGCGGGCACGGCGGCGAGGGCGAGGCCGCCCGACGCTACCTCGCCGCGGCGCAGGATCATCTCGTCGCATCGCCGTCGCGCCTGATCGCGGTCGGCGGTCTGTCAGGATCGGGGAAGTCGACGTTGGCGCGGGCGCTCGCGCCCGGTCTGGGCGCTTCGCCGGGCGCCGTCGTGTTGCGCAGCGACGAGATCAGGAAGCGGATGTTTGGAGCCGGGCCAACCGAGCGCCTGCCCAAGTCCGCCTATGCGCCCGAGGTGTCGCCCAGCGTCTACGGCCTGATGCTGAAAGAGGCGCGGGCCGTACTCCGGGCCGGGGTGAGCGTGGTTCTGGACGCCGCCTTCCTCAAGCCGCAGGAGCGTGAGAACGCCGAGCGGCTTGGCCGTGAGACGGGAACGCCGCTTCACGGGCTTTGGATGGACGCTCCCGGACCGGTGCTGCAGGCGCGGTTGCGTGGGCGCGCGGGTGACGCCTCGGACGCCGATGAATGCGTGCTGATCCAGCAGCTGGCGATCGACCTCGGCGAGATCGGCTGGCGCCGCATCGACGCGACCGCGCCCGCCCATGACCAGGCGGCCGCCGCCGGCCTGACCTGACAACTACCGGAAGCTGTCGTCGGGCACGATCTGCACCGGATGGCCGCAGAACAGCCGCGGCGTCTCAAAGCGGTTGTCCTCGCCCTCGAGGAAGCTTCGACGCTCCAGCACCGTGCGCCACTCCCAAGGCGTCAGCCGCAGCACCGTGACGGGCGCGGGGCTCGCGGGATCATCGGCGACCTGCTGGGTCTCGGTCATGGCGCGTCTCCCTCTCGCCCGGCGTCATGTGCCCTGCGAATAGGTTCAAGCTGAGTCCGTCGCGGCCGACATTGCGGCCATCGCGTCTCAGATGGGCGACGGCGGAAGGCTGTAGACGGCGCTCGCCGTCGGCGCGCCGTCAGCCGCCGCCTGGCCCAGGCGGGTCATCAGCATCAGGTGGGCGAGCATGGACCTCGCCGCCGCCGGGTGCAGCCGCGGATCGACGCCGATGTAGAGGCGCGGCACCATCTCGGCGATGGTGCGCGGACCACGCCCCAGCTCGCGCAGGATCTGCTCCTCGCGCTTGCGCCGGTGGGCGCTGTAGCCGTCCATGAAGGGCGCGACGTCGGTGATCGGCGGCCCATGGGTCGGCCACAGGGTGGCGAAGCCTCGCGCGCGCACCTTTTCCAGGCTTTCATAGTAGTCGCCCATGTCCCCGTCCGGTGGGCTGACCACGGTGGTCGACCAGCCCATGACGTGGTCGCCGCAGAACAGGGCGTCCTCCTCCGCCAAGGCGTAGGCCACATGGTTGGAGGCGTGGCCGGGCGTGGCGATCGCCTCCAGCGTCCAGCCGTCGCCGTGCGTCACCGCGCCGTCGGCGATCTCCACGTCGGGGCGGAAGGCGGCCTCGTTCGCCTCCTCGCCTGCGCCGTCCAGGCGGGGCGCCGCCCGGCCGATGATAAGCGCGCCGGTCAGTTCCTTCAGCGGGTGGGCGAGGGGGGAGTGGTCGGCGTGGGTGTGGGTGGTGAAGATGTGGCTGACCGGGCGACCGGCGATGGCCCGGGTCAACGCCTGCAGATGGCTGTCGAGCAGCGGCCCGGGATCGATCACCGCCAGCGACCGCTCGCCGACGATGTAGGTCCCCGTGCCCTTGAAGGTGAACGGCCCGGGGTTTTCGGCCACCACGCGCGCGATCAGTGGGGTGAGCTGGTCGGGACGGCCGTACTCGAACGTCATGTCGCGCACATAGGGGATCATTGGGGCGCGGTCCTTGCGGGTCTCGGCGACTGCGGATGTAGGAGCCTCCATGCCGGCCGTCGACAGCCTTCTGTTCGTCTCCAAACGGGCCAGCGCCATCACCGCCGCCCTGCTCTGTCTCATCGCGGCGCATCTGGCGGGGGCCGCAGTCGCCGGCTCGCCGGCCTCGACGACTGAAGTGCGGGTGGAGATCGGGCGCTGATCGATCTCAGCGGCGCAGCACGGCCCAGGCCAGCGTCTGGCCGGTCCGGTCGCTCGGCGCGATCTCCAGCACGTCGAACTGCTCGGCCGCCAACGCCTGGAAGGCTTGGGCCGTGGCGTAGCTTGACATGAAGTTGCTGCCTTCCAGGGCGCGGGTCGAGGCGGCGAAGCCGTCGCGAGTGAGTTGAGCGACAAGCGGCCGGTCGGGACGGCCCTCGTCGGCCAGTCGTACACGCGCCTCATCGGCGAAGCTGACCAGCGCCAGGCCGCCCGGCCGCAACACCCGCTTGAAGTCGGCCAGCCACCCTTGCATCCGTTGGCGCGGCAGATGGGTGAACACCGACACGGAGAAAAGCAGGTCGAAGGCGGCGTCAGGCAGGGGCGAGGGCGGATGCAGGCTGTTCCGCAGATAGCGGCCGGGCAGGGCGCCCGAGCACCAGTCCACCAGCTCAGCATTGATGTCGACGCCGGTGTAGCTCCCGCCGGACGCCGAGATCGCGGGCGCGATCCGGCGTGCGATCCGCCCGCACCCGCAGCCGAAGTCGAGCACGTCGCCAGACTGTACGGAGCCTCCATGCCGGGTGGCGAGCTCCGCGATGAAGCCGGCGATCTCACGCCCCTGCCGCAGGAACAGGCCCGCGTCCGCGTGGCCCGCCACCACCACGGCCATGTGGGCGGACGGCATGGCCAGGCCTTCGTCTTCGACGGGCCAAGCAGCGCCATCGGCGATCTTCCGCTCGCGGGCGCGGTAGAAGGGGCCCAGCAACCCCAGGCGTTCCAGGGTCAAGCGAGCGGTGCGGCGGAGCGTGGAGGGTGCGGCGCCCTGCGTCATGCCGCGGGCTCTCGCCGCTCGACCCGCTTCGCCTCGTCCCAGAGCGCGTCCATCTCCGCAAGGTCGGACTGGTCCGGCCGCCGCCCGTCCTTGGCGAGCGCCGCTTCGATGAAGCCGAAGCGGCGGATGAACTTGGCGTTGGCGGCGCGGAGCGTGTCTTCGGGGTCGACGTCCAGCTTCCTGGCCAGGTTGGCGCAGACGAACAGCAGATCGCCCAGCTCCTCGCGGGCCTTGGCCTTGTCGCCGGCGGCGATCTCGGCCTCCAGCTCGGCGGTCTCTTCGCGCAGCTTCTCCAGCACCGTCAGGGCGTCCGGCCAGTCGAAGCCGACGCGGGCGGCGCGGCGGGTCAGCTTCACCGCGCGCACCAGCCCGGGCAGGCCGGCGGGCACGTCGTCCAGGACGCCCGCGCGGTGGGCGCCCTTGGCCGCCCGCTCGGCCGCCTTGATCGTCTCCCAGGCCGCGCCCTGTTCGGCCAGGCTCTTGAAGCTGGCGTCGCCGAAGATGTGGGGATGGCGGCGGACCATCTTGTCGCAGATGGCGGCGGCCACGTCCTCGAAGGCGAAGGCGCCCTGCTCCTCGGCGATGCGGGCGTGGAACACCACCTGGAGCAGCAGGTCGCCCAGCTCGTCCTTCAGGTCGGCGAGGTCGTTGCGCTCGATCGCGTCGGCGACCTCATAAGCCTCCTCCAGCGTATAGGGCGCGATGGTGGCGAAGGTCTGCTCCAGGTCCCAGGGACATCCCGACGCGGGATCACGCAGGCGCGCCATGATGGCCAGCAGGCGGTCGAGGGAGGCGGCGGGGCTCACGGGGTCTCCACGGCGGGCTGCATCCGGCGGCTTGCCCCGGCCTCGTGGCCGACGCCCTGCGACAGGGCCGGCATGGCGTCGGTGCCCATCCAGCGGTCCCAGGCGCGGAAGTAGAGGCCGAAGTTGCAGCGGTAGCGCGTGTGATGAAGGCTGTGGTGGGTGGCGGTGATCAGCCAGCGCCCAACCGGCCCGCGCACGAACCCCTGCGGCCAGAGCTCGAAGCCGCAGTGGTTCATCAGCGACGACAGGGTCATCAGCGTCAGCAGGCCAAGCGCGACCCACAGGTTCAGCGGCACGACGAAGGTCAGAGCCGGCAGCAGCCAGGCCGTGGCCGCAGCCTCCGCCGTGTCGAAGGCGAAGGAGGCGAAGGGCGTGGGCTCGCGCGACAGGTGATGACCGCGGTGCGCCCAGGCGAACAGCAGCCGGCCGTGCATCGCCCTATGGGTCCAGTAGTAATAGGCGTCCTGAACCAGCAGATAGATCACAGCGCTGGCGGCCAGCCACCAGAGCCCGTGATCGCGCGGGTCGGCGTACATCAGCCCACGGCCGTGCCGGTACGCCAGGAGCGCGACGGCCGCGGGGAAGGCGTAGATCGGCGAGGAGATCAGAGACGCGCGCAGCTCATGCATGACGCCCGCCCGGGTCGGCGGCCGCGTGTTCAGGTGCAGCGCCTTGAACCGCGGCTCTCCCTGCCGCCACAACAGCGCGTACATGCCCGCGGCGATCGCCAGGTAGCGCAGGGCGATGATCACGCTCAACGCCGCCGTGATCGCCATCAGCTCCATGGGCGAGCCATAGCCTGCTCCGCGGCGCGGGTGAACCTCAAGTCGGTGCGCCCCTAGAACAGTTCGGCGTCGTCGCCTGCGCCCCGCTCATGCAGCTCGATGGCCGGGGTGCGCCAGCCCGAGCGCTCGCCCCAGGCGTAGAAGCCGAGGCCCATCAGCGCGACCAAGCCCAGGTCCCAGCCGTAGGGGATCAGCCCCATGCCGCCGAACGGATGGCTGCCGACGGCCGACACCAGCGCCATCGACGGCAGATAGGCGATCAGCCACCAGGCGCCCTTCAGGTGCCGGCCGAAGTCCTTCCAGCCATGACGCCACTCCGCCCAGATGTAGATGGGTGCGGCGACCAGGATCAGCAGGATCACCTCGCCGGTCAGCGGCCAGCGCGCCCAATACAGCAGCAGCGTGCACAGCGTGAAGGCCACCGGCGCGAAGACGGGCAGGACGGGCGTGCGCAGTGGCCGCTTCACGTCGGGCGCGGTGCGGCGCAGCGACCCCACCGCGATCGGGCCGATCTGATAGGCCACGATGGTCGCCACCGAGATCACCGCCGCCAGCGGGCCCCAGCCCCGGAAGAAGAACAGGAAGAGATAGGCGATGACCAGGTTCAGCCACATGGCCGGCCGCGGCACCCCGCTTTCCGCATGGATGTGGCCGAAGATCTTGGGCAGGGCCCCGCTCTTCTCCATGGCGTAGATCATCCGCGGCGTGGTGGCCGCATAGGTCGCGCCGGTGCCGCTCGGGCTCACGAAGGCGTCGGCGTAGAGCAGCAGGGCCAGCCAGTTCAGGTTGAGAGCGAGCGCCAGCTGGGCGAAGGGGGAGGAGAAGTTCACTCCCGCCCAGCCGTTCTTTAGCGTGTCGGGCGGGGTGGCGCCGACGAAGGCGATCTGCAGCAGGATGTAGACCACGGTCGCCAGGGCGATGGCCCCGAACACCGCCAGCGGCACGTTGCGCTCGGGGTCCTTGGCCTCGCCCGCCAGGTTGATCGGGCTCTGGAAGCCGTTGAAGCTGAACACGATCCCGCTGGTCGCGGTGGCCGCCAGGATGGCTGCGAGGTTGATCGGTTCGTGGCCGGGATGCAGGCCGACGTTGAAGTTGGAGCGGTGGAAGCCGGCGGCGATCAGGGCGATGCCCGTGGTCGCCGGGATGATCAGCTTGAAGGCGGTGATGCCGGCGTTGGTCTTGGCGTAGAGCTTCACGCCCCAGTAGTTCAGCAGGAAGTAGCCGGCCACCAGGACGGCTGCGAACCCCAGGCCGAGCGGGCTCAGCTCATGGCCGTTGTAGAGCCCGTGGGTCCAGGTGAAGGGCCACGACGCCATGTATTGGATGGACGCTTCCGCCTCTACCGGGATAACGGAGACCACCGCGATCCAGTTGGACCAGCCGGAGACGAAGCCGACCAGCGTGCCGTGGGAATAGTAGCCGTAGCGCACCATGCCCCCGGACTCCGAGAACATGGCCCCGAGCTCGACGAACACCGTGGCGATGACGCAGACGATCACAGCACCCAGAGCCCAGGCCCAGACCGCGCCCGCGCCCGCCAGCTGGGCGGTCCGCCAAGCCCCGAACAGCCACCCCGAGCCGATCATCGAGCCCAGCCCGGTCATGGTCAGGGCGAGCGGGCCTATGTCTCGGCGGACTTTGGATTCAGGCACGCAGGCTCGCTGTCTGGAGGTCTGGACGGCCACGGTTAGAGCCAAAGGACGGCGTGCGGCAAGCGCCCCCGATGTCGCTACGTTCGTGAACCCGGCGCGGCCCCTGGCGCGTTGCCAAGCCATGGTCGAGCCGCTGATCCTCACCCTGAAGCTGGATGCGGGCGCCTTCACCCGCTTGAACGCCCTGCGGCGCGAGCACTTCCCGCCAGCCTTGAACTACATCCCCGCCCACCTGACCCTGTTCCACCACCTGCCGGGCGAGCGGCTGGACGACATCATGGCCGATCTGGTGGGGGCCGCGCCGCCGGGGCCCCTGGCTCTAAGGGCGACGGGGTTGCGCAAGCTCGGCCGCGGGACCGCCTTCGAGATCTCGGGGGCGGAGCTGAAGGATTGGCGCGCACGATTGGCCCACGTCTGGGCCGAGGTGCTGACCGCCCAGGACCGCCAGTCGTTCCGGCCGCACGTGACGGTTCAGAACAAGGTCGAGCCGATCCTCGCCCGCGCCCTGTACGAACAGCTTGGCGACCGCTTCCAGCCTTTCGACCTGCAGGGCGTCGGCGTGCTGGTCTGGCGCTATCTGGGCGGCCCCTGGCGGCTGGAGGCGGAGCTGGACTTCAGGCCGCCTGCCTGATCGCGGCGCCGATCTCCTCCACCGCCTCCACCGTCGTGGCCCAGGAGCACATGAAGCGCACGCTGCCGTCGGTGAAGCGGTAGACGTTCCAGCCAAGGCCGCGCAGCCGCAGCAGCGTCGGTTCGTCCATGGCCACGAAGACGCCGTTCGCCTCTACCGGATGGGCGATGGGGAAAGGCGTCAGCGCGGCCAGCCGTCTGGCCATGGCGTTGGCGTGGGCGGCGCGGGTGGTCCAGGCGTCCTCGCGCAGCATGCCGAGCCAGGGCGCGGCCAGGAAGCGTCCTTTGGAGGGAAGCTGGCCGGCCTGTTTCAGCCGCGCGTCGAAGCGGCGCGACAGGCGCTTGTCGAACAGCACCACGGCTTCGGACAGCGGCATGCCGGCCTTCGTTCCGCCCACCACCAGGATGTCGACGCCCAGCGCCGCGATCGCCTTGACGTCGAAGCCGGAAGCCGCGGCGTTCGCCAGCCGCGCCCCGTCCAGGTGCACGGGCAGGCCGCGTGCTTTGGCCAGGGCCGCGAGCGCCCCGATCGCCTGGGTCGTGTAGACGGTGCCGTACTCGGTGGCGTTGGTGAGCGACAGGGCCGCCGCCGACTGGCGGTAGGAGGCCTCCGGCGCCTCGAGCGCTGCGGCCAGCGAGGCGGGATCGATGCGACCGGACGGGCCGTCAAGGCCGATCAGGCCTAGGCCGTGGCCGAAGAAGCCGGGCGCGCCGGTCTCATCGGTTTGGATGTGGGCGTGGCGATGGGACAGCACCGACTCGAACGGCCGGCAGAGCGCGGCGCAGGCGATGGCGTTGGCCGCCGTCCCTGACGCCACGAAGCGCACGTCGGCGTCGGCGTCCAGCAGGCGGCGCACGGCGTCCGCCGCCTCGGCGCTCACCGTGTCCGTGCCGTAGCCGGAGGCGAAGCCGGCGTTGGCCTCCACCAGCGCCTGCATCGCCTCGGGCGCGGCGCCGGCGGTGTTGTCGGAGGCGAAGTCGAAGCGGGGCGTCATGGCGTGTTCCGGGCGGCGGCGAGCGGGCCGCGTTAGGACGGCGTTTCGGGACTGTCCAGCCGGTCCGCGTCCCGGAGCGACGGGAACAGCCGCGCCCACAGGCCGGTGACGCCGAGCGACCCGAAGCCGCCGAACAGCGCCGCGCCAATGGGGCCGATCAGGCGCGCCACGATCCCGGTCTCGAACTCGCCAAGCTCGTTGGAGGCGCCGATGAAGAGGCCGGAGACGGCGGCGACGCGGCCGCGCATGGGGTCGGGGGTCACGATCTGGACCAGCGACTGGCGGACGTAGACGGAGATCATGTCGGCGGCCCCCAGGATCGCCAGCGCCAGGATGGAGAGCCACAACAGCTTGGACACCGCGAACGCCAGGGTGGCCAGGCCGAACGCCGCCACGCCCGCGAACATCCATCGCCCGGCATGGCGATGGATCTGCCAGCGGCTGAGCGCCACCGCCATCAGCGCCGCCCCGATCGCCGGGCCCGACCGCAGGACGCCGAAGCCGTGGGCGCCGATCTTCAACACGTCGCGGGCATAGACCGGCAGGAGCGCGGTGGCGCCGCCAAGCAGCACGGCGAACAGATCCAGCGAGATGGCGCCCAGCACGATCTTGTTGCTCCACACGTAGTGCAGGCCTTCGCGGATCAGCTCCATGCGCGAGCCGCCGGATCCGGTCGGGCGGGTGTCGGCGCGCATGGCCAGCATTGTCCCCGTGGCCATGGCGTAGAGGACCGCCGAGGCGACGTAGGCCGCGAACGGCGACACGGCGCACAGCGCCCCGCCGATCCAGGGGCCGACGATCGCTGCGCTCTGATAGCCCAGCGAGTTCCAGGCGATGGCGCGGGGTAGCACCTCGCGCGGCACCAGCATCGGCCCCATCGCGCCCTGGGCCGGCGAGAGGAAGGCGCGCGACGCCCCGAACAGGGCGGCGATGGCGAAGATCGGCGCCAGGGCCACGCCGGGCCGCAGCGCCAGGGCGGCCAATCCCAGGACGCAGACCAGCTCGGCCGCCAGGCAGGCCAGGATGATCTTGCGCCGGTCCTGCCGATCGGCCACCGCCCCGGCGACGAAGGTCAGGACGAACAGCGGCAGGAACTGCGCAAGCCCCACCATGCCGACCAGGAAGGCGCCCTGCTCCACGCTGTGGGTGCGGCGCGCGACCGTATAGACCTGCCAGCCGATGGTGACGCTCTCCGCCTGGACCGCCAGGGTGGTCAAGACCCGCCCGGCCCAGAACAGGCTGTAGGCGCGGTAATGGAAGACCGCGGGCGAAGGGTGGGCGGGGGTATCCATGGGAGCGGTGCAGCATAGGCGCCCAAGGCCTGGGTGCAATCGCTGTTGACGCGTGCGGCATGGCTCCGCAAAGGAAACCGCTCGCCCTCCCGCGCCCTTTCGACGATCCCGCCTATGACCGCCTCGTCCCTGATGCGCGCGCCCTCGCTTGGCTCGTCGACCGCCCCGCCGATCCGCATGAGCGCGGAGCGCGCGCAGGATCGCGTCGGCGTCGACGCCCTGATCGACGACGCCTTCGGGCCGGGGCGTTACGCCAAGACCGCCGAGCGGCTGCGTGAGCGCGGCGTCGCCCATCCTGAGCTGTCCATCTGCGCCTGGGAGGGCGAGCGGCTGGCGGGCGCCGTGCGGCTCTGGCCCGCCCGCATCGGCGACTGTCGCCTGCTGTTCCTGGGGCCGATCGCCGTGGAGCGTGAGAGGCGCGGCCACGGTCTGGGCGCCGAACTGGTGGAGCAGGCGTGCCGGCGGGCGTGCACGGCGGGCGAGGCCGGGGTGATCCTGGTCGGCGACATGGGCTTTTTCGGCCCGCTCGGTTTCGAGCATGTTCCGGCCGCGCGCGTGCAGCTGCCGGGTCCGGTCGACCCGCAACGCGTGCTGTGGCGGGTCCTGTCGCCGGGCGCCCTGGACGCCGCCTGCGGTATGCTCTCGGCGGCGAGGCGAGCTTAACAATATTTCATCCGGGTCTTCGCATCCGCGCGCGGACGTGGAAGCCTCCTTGTCGATGAGAGCCGGTTTGATCCGGCGCATGTCTCGGCAGGAGCCCGGCGATGTTCGATCTACTGATCTTCTTCGGTTTCCTGGGCGCCGTCATCATCGTGCCCCAGGTGCTGCGCTACAACGAACGCGGGCGGCTGCATCAGACGCTGCGCTTGGCGTTCGAGCGGGGCCAGCCGATCCCGCCCGAGTTGATCGCGGCGCTGCAGTCGGGCCGACGTCGCTACGCCGCCGACTTCGACGTGTCGCCGGCGACGATGGCGGGATGGCAGCCGCGTCCCGCGTCGTCGCCCTCGCCGAGCTTCCAGGCCGACGCGCCCGTCGAGCCGCCGCCGGCGATGGCTTCCGAACCTGCGACCGCGCTGCTGTTCCCGAGCCAGGCGCGACGCGACCTCAGGCGCGGGGTGATCTGGCTCGCCATAGGGCTCGGGCTCGTCGCGTCGGGAGCCGCCTTCTATGTAGGCCTCTACGATGACGGAGGCGCGCCCGAGACCTTCGCCTCCTTCGCCGCCTTCGGCGCCATCCCGGGCTTCGTCGGCCTGACCTATCTCGCGCTCTGGGCCCTGGGCCGGGACAAGACGAAGGCCTGACGGGCGAAGCGCCGGGAGTGGCGAGCCCGATGTCGGGTCCCGAGCCGAGGCGCGCGGCGCCGAGCACAGCCAGACCGGCGCGCGCCGGTCTGGCCGACGCCGAACTCGCCACCCTGGCGCAGGCGGGCGACCGGCTGGCCTTCGGCGAGCTGGTGCGCCGCCACGGCTCCGGCGTGCGGGGGTTGCTGCGCCGCATGGGCGCCCAGCCGTCGTTGGCCGACGATGTCGCCCAGGACGCCTTCCTCGCCGCCTATGAGCGGATCGGGGAGTTCCGCGGGGAGGGCGCCTTCGCCGGCTGGGTCAAACGCATAGCCGCGCGGCTCTATCTCAAGCGCTGCAAGCGCCAGGGCAGGCTTGTCGCGCTCGAGGAGCGGGAAGGCGGCGTGGAGGGCGGTTGGGCGCAGTCCGGTTGGGTCGGCGGCGAGGCGTCCGCCGGCCAGCGCCTGGACCTGGACGGCGCCCTGAACGCCCTCAGCCCTGCGGAGCGGCTTTGCGTCTCGCTCTGCTGCGGGGCGGGATTCAGCCATGCGGAGACGGCGGAGGCCTTGCAAACGCCCCTCGGCACGGTGAAGTCGCACGTCAGGCGCGGGCTGGACAAGATGAAGGCGCAACTGACCGCCATGGAAGGCGGACCCGGCTTGAGAGGCGGACATGTCTGACATCGACCATCAGATCGCCCGACTGTTCGCCGAGCCGCCCGTCTTCTCCGACCAGGCCGCCTTCACGATGGCGGTTCAGTCGCGGCTGGAGCGGGGCTGGGCCATGCGGCGGGTGCTGATCGGCGCGGCCGGCGGGGTCGGCGGCCTGATCGCCGCGGCCCAGGTGGTGGGCGCCAACCTCGTCCAGCGCGCCGCCGCCGTCTCGCAGAGCGCCGACCTGCGCGCACAGGACTTCGTGGCCGAACTGGCGGCGCGCGGCCAGTCGGTGGTCCATATCCACGCCCCGCCTCTAGGCGGTGAGGCGTTCTGGATGGTGGCCGGGCTGGCTGCCGTCGGCGTTGGCTTCCTCGCCGCCAGGCTGATGGAGGTGTTCTGAGCGGGAGAAGGCCGCATCCGCCTGGGCCACGCTGTCGCGCCTCCCACGTCGCCCTGGCGTCCGCGCCTAAATGACGCCATGAAGCGGCGGCCTTGCAGGCGGCGAGGCTGGGCGGAGGCGTCGCGTTGCGGCGTCGCGGGCCAGCCGCTACGCTCAACCTCCTTCGCTTACAGGGTCGGAGCCCTCTCGCGCACGTGGCCGATGCTTTTTACGAGGTGGACGAGCAGCTTCGCGCCGCCCGCCTGAAGACCCTCTTTCGTCGCAGCTGGCCGTACGCCGCGGGCGTCGCCGCCCTGGTGCTGGTCGCGGTGCTCTGCGTATGGGCGTGGCGCACCTATGAGGCCGCCGCCGAGGGCAAGGACTCCCAGCGCTACGCCGACGGCCTGGCCACTCTGGCTGCGGGCGACATTGCAGGCGGTCGCGCCAAGTTCGAGGGCCTCGCCAAGGACGGCACCCAGACTTATCGCGCCCTGGCGCTGATGCAGGAGGCGGGGCTTCGCCTGAAGGCCGAGGACTCGCCTGGCGCCGTGGGCCTGTTCGACCAGGCTGCCGCCGTCGCTCGCGACCCGATCACCGCCGACGCCGCCCGGCTTCGCGCCGCCTTCCTGGTCATGGACACGGCCTCCTACGATCAGGTCCGCGCACGGCTTCAGCCGCTCTCGGCCAAGGGCCGGCCCTTCGCCGTGCTGGCGCGGGAGGGTCTGGCGGTCGCGGAGCTGGCCAGCGGACGCACGGCCGAGGCGAAGGGCGACTTCGAGGTGCTCTCGCTGTCGTCCGACGTGTCCGACGCCTCCAGGGCTCGGGCGAACGCCGCGCTCGGCATGATCCAATCGGGCGCTGCGGTGAACGTGTCCGCGATCGCCCGCGCCGCCATCGGGCTGAAGCCCGCTCCTCCGCCGGCGCGCGGAGCCGGCCTGACGCCCGAACAGCTCGCCGCCCTACGCGCCCAAATGCAGGCCCAGGGGCAGGGAGGCGCCCCGGCCGGCGCCGCGCCCGCCCCTGCCCAGGCCCCGTCCGGAGCTCCCCAATGACCGTTCGCCGCGCCCTGGCCCGCACCCTGGTCCTGGCCCTGGTCGGGGCGAGCTTCGCCGGCTGCTCCGGCATCCGCACGCCGAGCTTCTTCGGCCTGGCCAACCGCAAGCCCAAGGAGCGCGCCGCTGAGGGCCAGCGCATCGCCGTGCTCGGTTCGGCGGGCCAGATCGAGGTCTCCCCCAGCCTGAAGGGGGTGGACTTCAGCGTGCCGCCGCCTGCGGCCCAGGCCGCCTGGCCCTTGCCCGGCGGCGATGCGGAGCAGTCGGTCGAGCACGTGGCGGCCGGCGGCGGCCTGCACATCGCCTGGCGCCGTTCCATCGGCTACGGCCTGACCCGCCGCTCGCACGTGACCGCACCGCCGATCGTGGCTGAGAACCGCGTCTTCACCCTGGACGGGGAGGGCGGGGTGCAGGCCAGCGACGCCGGCACGGGCCAGCAGGTCTGGCGCGACCAGTTCGCTCCTCGCCGGGGCCGCGACACCGAAGCCTTTGGCGGCGGTTTGGCCTATGCGGACGGCACTCTGTTCATCACCTCGGGCTATCGCTTCGTGGCGGCCGTCGACGCTCACGACGGTCATGTGAAGTGGCGTTTCGACACCGTGGTGCCGGTGCACGGCGCGCCCAACGTGGCCGACGGCAAGCTCTATGCCGTCGACGTCAACGACCAGCTGATGGCTTTCGACACCACGACCGGTCGCCAGATCTGGACCTTCCAGGGCCTGCAGGAGCCGGCCCGGATGCTGGTCGCCTCCAGCCCCGCCATCTCCGGCGAAGTGGTCATCTCCCCCTTCGCGTCCGGCGAGCTGGTGGCGCTGAGTACGCTGAACGGCCAGCAGATCTGGGAGGACACGCTCTCGGAGACCAACCGCGACAACGCCTTGTCAGAAATCCGCGACATCGCCGGGCGTCCGGTCATCTACCGCGGCGACGTGCTGGCCGGCAGCCATTCGGGCGTGCTGGCGGCCATCGACCTGCACACGGGCCAGCGCCGCTGGTCCCTGCCCATATCCACCATCACCACGCCCTGGCCAGCCGGCGACGTCGTCTACGCCACCGATCAGGGGGGCCGGGTGATCTGCATCGCGCGCGATACGGGCCAGGTCTACTGGATCAAGGACCTGAACGCCGGGGTGAAGAAGAAGCTGCGGGCGGTCTATTCTGGTCCGATCCTGGCGGCCAACCGTCTGGTGCTGGTCGACAACCTCGGCCAGCTGGTGGCGCTCAATCCTAAGACGGGGGCCCGCCAGGCGACGCTGAAGCTCGGTTCGCCCGCCTTCATGAACCCTATCGGGGTCAACGGCACGCTGTACGTGCTCACCCAGGGCGGGGACCTCGTGGCGATCCGCTGATCCGTCCCTCTTCCGGAGCGGAGAGGGATAGACCTTGCCACGTGTGCTTCTGCGCGCGTACCGAGCCCAATGCCCCTCAAGATCGCCATCGTCGGCCGCCCTAACGTCGGCAAGTCGACCCTGTTCAACCGCCTGGTCGGCAAAAAGCTAGCCATCGTCGACGACCGCCCGGGCGTGACCCGCGACCGGCGCGAGGCGGAGGGCCGGCTGGGCGACCTGGAGCTGGAGCTTATCGACACGGCCGGCTTCGAGGACGTGGACGACGAAAGCCTGCAGGCGCGCATGCGCACCCAGACCGAGAAGGCCGTAGACGACGCCGACGTCTGCCTGTTCATCTATGACGCGCGCGAGGGCGTGACGTCGCTGGACCGCATCTTCGCCGACCTGCTGCGCCGGCGCGACCGGCCCGTGATCCTGGGCGCCAACAAGTCGGAGGGCAAGGCGTCCCAGAGCGGCGTGGGCGAGGGCTTCTCCCTGGGTCTCGGCGAGCCCATCCCCATCTCCGGCGAGCACGGCGAGGGCATGAGCGACCTCTACGAAGCGCTGCTGCCCTTCTCCGACGCCTTCGAGGACGAATTGACCGATGGGGACGCCGGCAAGCCCGTGCGCATCGCCATCGTCGGCCGCCCTAACGCCGGCAAATCCACCCTGGTCAACCGGCTCATCGGCGAAGACCGGCTGCTCACCGGGCCCGAAGCCGGCATCACCCGCGACGCTATCCCGGTGGACTGGACCTATGAGGGCCGCCCGGTGCGGCTGGTCGACACCGCAGGCCTGAGGCGCAAGGCGCGGGTGCAGGAGGTGCTGGAGAAGCTCTCCACCTCTGACAGCATCCGCGCCATCACCTTCGCTGAGGTGGTGATCCTGGTCATGGATGCGGAGGGGGCCTTCGAGACCCAGGACCTGCAGATCGCCGACCTGGTCGAGCGGGAGGGGCGCGCGCTGGTGTTCTGCATCGCCAAGTGGGACCTGGTCGAAAGTCCCCAGACCCGGCTGGCCGACCTGCGGGAGACGGCGGAGCGCCAGCTGCCCCAGGTCCGCGGAACGCCGATGGTGACCTTGTCCGCAGAGACGGGGCGTGGCGTCGACAAGCTGATGCCTGCTGTGTTCAAGGCCCACGCCGACTGGTCGGTGAAGGTCAAGACCCGCGACCTGAACGACTGGCTAGCGATGGCGGTGCAAAGACATCCGCCGCCCGCGGTGAACGGCAAGCGCATCAAGCCCAAGTACATGTCCCAGACCAAGGCGCGCCCGCCAACCTTCGTGCTGTTCGCTAGCCGCGCCGACCACCTGCCCGAAAGCTACAGGCGCTATCTGATCAACAGCCTGCGGGAGAGTTTCGACCTGCCGGGCACCCCGATCCGGGTCAGCATCCGCGCCAACAAGAACGTCCTGGCTGAGGGCTATACGCCCGGAGGTCCCGAGGCGGGGCGCGGCCTGAAGCGGCCTGCGGCGAAGAGGACGTCGTCAGCGAGAAAACGCGGCTGAAGGCCTGCGCGAGTCCCGCAGTCAGTCGGCGGCTTCAGGCGCGACGGCGACTTTCGCCTTGGGCTTGGCCTTGGCGCGCACCGCGCGGGGCGGCTTGGGCGGCTTGCGGGCGTCGCGCTCGGCCATCTCGGCATCGATCAGGGGCAGCAGCACGGCGGCCTGCTTCTGACGGGCTCCGTCCTCGCCGGCTTCAAGGCGGGAAGCATTGACGCGAAGGCTCGCCAGGGCGGTGTCGTCCAGGGTCGGAAGCATGTCGGCGATGGCCATGCGCACTCCAGTTGAGGAATAGGAAGAACGGCCGACGCGCTCGCGCCGGCCGTCCGATGGGGTCTTAGGCCGACTTCAGGTTGACGGCGCTTTCCTTGCCCGAACGCTGGTCGCGCTCGATGTCGAACCCGATCGTCTGGCCTTCGGCCAGCATGCGCAGGTCCGAACGCTCAACGGCGGAGGCGTGCACGAACACGTCCTTGCCGCCGTCCTGCGGTTGGATGAAGCCATAACCCTTGGTGGTGTTGAACCATTTCACAGTGCCGGTAGCCATTTCAGCCTCCTTTGGCGTTAGGCCGCCGGAACGGCCGGCGGCCGATCGAGGTCTGAAAGGTCGGCTAGAAAGATCCGCGCGCTAGCGAGGCCCAAACAGCGTTGCGCAGCAGAGATCGACGCCGGTGATATAGCCGCTTTTGTCATACGGCGCCAGAGGCGCGCCATCGGCGAGAGCGGTTAAGGCTTCAGCTTCGAAGGCGAGCGCCGGTCGCTTTGGCCACCGCGGCCACGATGCGGGCGCTCAGCGCCTCGATCTCGGCCTCGGCCAGGGTCCTGTCTCGGGGCTGGAGCATGACCTCCAGGCCGACGGACTTGGAGCCCTGCACCACGCCGGCGCCCTCGTAGACGTCGAACACCTGCACGCCGGCCACCAGCGTCCGGTCAACGCTCAGGGCTGCGCGGACGAGGTCGGCTGCGGCGCGGTCGCGCTCGACGACGAAGGCGAAGTCGCGTGATAGCGGCATCAGCGGCGACAGCTCGAGCGCCGGCCGGGCCGTCCGCGCTGCGCCGCGTTTGGGCTCCGGCATGGCGTCCAGCCAGAGCTCGAAGCCATAGACCGGACCGGCGATGTCCAAGCTCCGGAGAACCGCCGGATGCAGGGCGCCGAACTCGGCCAGGACTGTCTTGGGCCCGAGCTGCACCCTCGCCGAACGGCCGGGACGCCACCAGGATGAAGCGCCGCCTTGCACGACCTGCAGTGAGGCGACCGGCGCGCCGATCTGGTCCAGCACCTCCATCAGTTCGCCCTTCAGCGTGTAGACGTCCTCCTCCGCCCCGCCGTCCCAGCGGCGGGCGGCGTGAGGGGCGAGGACCGCGGCCACCACGGTGCGCTGCCCGCCCGGCGTGTCGTCGGCGAACACGGGCCCGACCTCGAACAGGGCGCAGTCAGCCAGTCCACGCGCGGCGTTGCGGCCTGCCGCCTGGATTAGGCCAGGCAAGGCGGACGGGCGCATGCAGTCCAGCTCCGCGGCGATCGGGTTGGCGAGCGTCAGGCTCGTCGCACCCCCGCCGAAGCGCTCCGCCAGGGCCTTGGAGGTGAACGACCAGCCGATCGTCTCCGCATAGCCCAAGGCCGCCAAGGCTTGCCTGGCCACCCTTACGCGAGCCTGGCGCGGCGTGGCCACGCCGCCGACCGGCGGCGCGGCGTGGGGCAGGGGCGTCGAGGGCAAGGCGGCCAGCCCTTCGATGCGGGCGATCTCCTCGACCAGGTCTGCGGCGCCGTCCACATCGCGCCGCCAGCTCGGCGCCTGGACGCGGAACACCGGGCCGTCCTCGACCTGGAAGCCCAGCTTGCGCAGGATGTCGGCGATGCGCGCCCGCTCGACGCGAAGGCCCGTCAGGCCTTCCACGGCGGTGGGATCGAAGGCGATCGGGCCGGGCGCGGGCGGCAGGTCGCCTTCCAGCACGGGCGTGGACGGCTCGCCGCCGCAGAGCTCCAGCACCATGCGGGTGGCGAGCTCCAGGCCTGGCACGACGAAGCCCGGGTCCACGCCGCGGGCGAAGCGGTACTGGGCGTCGGAGAACAGGCTGAGATCGCGTCCGGTCTGGGCGGTGCGGAGGGGATCGAACCAGGCCGCCTCGATGAACACCTCGGTCGTCTCGTCCGACACACCCGTGGAGACGCCGCCCATGACCCCGCCAAGGTCCACCACGCCGCTGGCGTCGGCGATGACGGCCATCTCGGGCGTGAGGACGTAGGTGCGGCCGTCGAGGGCGGCCAGCGTCTCGCCCTGGTGCGCCAAGCGGACGGTCAGGGTCTCTCCGGCCAGCTTGCCGGCGTCGTAGACGTGCAGCGGCCGGTCCCGGTCGTAGGAGAGGAAGTTGGTGATGTCGACCAGGGCGCTGATCGGCCGAAGGCCGATGGCGCGCAGCCGAGCCTGCAGCCAGGCCGGCGACGAACCGTTGCTGACGCCGCGGACCAGCCGGCCGGCCAACATAGGGCAGGCTTGGCGATCCTCCAGCACCACCTGGATCGGGCAGGGGAACAGGCCCGCGACCGGCTCGACCGGCTCTTGCTTCAATCGTCCCAAGCCGACGGCCGAGAGATCCCGCGCGATTCCGTCCACGCCGAGCCAGTCCGGCCGGTTGGGCGTCACCTCGAAGTCGATCACCGGGTCGACGCCGAACACGTCGGCGGCCGGGGTCCCGACGGCCAAAGCGTCGGAAAGCTCCACGATCCCGTCGCTTTCCTCAGAGACCTCGATCTCGCGGGCCGAGCACAGCATGCCGTTGGAGACCACGCCGCGGACCGGCCTGGCTTCCAGGGTGATCCCGCTTCCGGGTACATAGGCGCCCAAAGGCGCATAGATGGTGGTCAGGCCCACGCGGGCGTTGGGCGCCCCGCAGACGATCTCCTTGCGCCCATCTACCGTGTCGACCTGGCAGACGCGCAGGCGGTCGGCGTTGGGATGCTGCACCGCCTCCACGATCTTGGCCACCGTGAAGGGCTTCAGCTTGGCGGACGGATCGACCACATGTTCGACCTCGAGCCCCGCGGCCGTCATGGCTTCGGCTATCGCGCCGATGGAGGCGTCGGTCTCCAGGTGGTCCTTGAGCCAGGACAGGGTGAACTTCATGGGCGCGGTCTCAGCAGGCGGACGCGCCTTCTAGCCTCATCCCCACGGCCCGGCGAGCCCCGCGGGGGTTTCGCCCTTGACGCTGGCCACGCTCGTCACGACGCCGGGCGAAGCCCCGCGCAGCTGTCTGTAGAGGTGGACGTACAGGCCGCAGAACAGCGGCACCTCGACGAAGGCGTTAACCGCCGCCGAAGCGATGGCGAACGCCGCCTGGAGCGCAGGATAGGGTTGGGAGACGCCGAGCAGCAGGGCCAGCACCAGGGCGGGGAGCAGCAGCAGGAAGAAGGCGGCGAAGATGCGCCACCAGTTCCCCGCCGTCAGCCGCCAGGTGCTGAACACCTGGATGCGCTTCTCGGCGATGGTGGCCGCCGGATACAGACACACCCGAACCGCCACCCAGAGCAGGGCCACGGCGAAGACCAGCACCAGGCCCGACAGCATCATCTGCACGTCGGGCGGCAGCTTGGACGCGGCGGTAGGCGCTACCGTCTGGCCATGAACGGTGACCAGCAGGGCCACGGTGAAGATCACGACGAGCAGCAGCAGGAAGAGCAGGGCCAGCAGCCCGAACAGGGCGAGTAGCAGGCCCGCGCCGAGCAGGCGCAGCTCGGGCTGGCCGAACTGGAAGCCCTGACGCCCGATGCGGAACTCCGGATCGCCCGCATGCTCGTCGGCGAAGGCCAGACGCAGCAGGGCGGCGTTGGCCATCAGGCTGGCCAGCAGCGCCGCCACAAAGGTCGCCGCTTCGGCGAACCGGTCGCCCGCCATGTCGCCGGCGATGTTCAGCAGCATGACCAAGCCCAGCACGCCGGCCACCCGCGGCACGCTGGCGCGCGCGAACCCTATGGCCGCGCGCACGCTGTCCAGCACCGCCGGCTTGGTCGCCATCCCTCGTCTCCCCCCGGGCGCGCCAGGGCCAACGCCGCCGGCGGGCCGTTTTCAAGCCCGCCGTTTTCTGGCCGGTCGCCGCCCCATACCGCAAGCGATTTCCGCTGCGCCTGCGAGCCTGTATCGTTGCGCCATGCTGAACGCCTCCACCTCTTCGCCCGTGCATGTGATCGGCGCCGGTCTGGCGGGATCGGAAGCCGCCTGGCAGCTCGCCCAGAGCGGCGTACCTGTGGTGCTGCATGAGATGCGCCCTGAGCGCATGACCGCGGCGCACCAGACCGGCGGGTGCGCCGAACTGGTTTGTTCGAACTCCTTTCGCTCCGACGATTGGGCCCACAATGCGGTAGGCCTGCTGCATGCCGAGATGCGCAGCTGCGGGTCGCTGATCATGGCTGCAGCCGACGGCCACCAGGTCCCGGCGGGTGGGGCGCTGGCCGTGGACCGTGAGGGCTTCTCCGCCGAAGTGACCGCCCGGCTGCGGGCCCATCCCTGCGTCACCTTCGCAGCCGGCGAGGTGGCGGGCTTGCCGCCCGCCGCTTGGGACAGCGTGATCGTGGCGACCGGGCCGCTGACCTCGGAGGCGCTCGGCCGGGCGATCCTGGAGCTGACTGGCGAAGGGGCGCTGGCCTTCTTCGACGCCATCGCACCCATCGTCTACGCCGACAGCATCGACATGGATGTCGCCTGGCGCCAGTCGCGCTACGACAAGGAAGGTCCCGGCGGCGACCGGGCGGCCTACATCAACTGTCCTATGGACCAGGCTCAATATCGGCGTTTCGTCCAGGCCCTGCTCGACGGGCCCAAGGCCGACTTCAAAGACTGGGAGCGCGACACCCCCTATTTCGACGGCTGCCTGCCTATAGAGGTGATGGCCGAACGCGGGGTGGAGACGCTGCGCTTCGGTCCGATGAAGCCCGTGGGGCTCACCGATCCGCATCGAGCGGACAAGCCTCACGCGGTGGTGCAGCTTCGCCAGGACAACGCCTTGGGCACGCTGTACAATCTCGTCGGCTTTCAGACCAAGCTCAAACATGCCGCCCAGGCTGAGGTCTTCCGCACCATCCCAGGGCTGGCGCAAGCGCGCTTCGCGCGGTTGGGGGGTCTGCATCGCAACACCTTCCTGAATTCGCCGAGGCTGCTTGACGCCCAACTCCGCCTGCGCATGGACCCACGCCTGCGCTTCGCCGGTCAGATCACTGGGGTGGAGGGCTATGTGGAAAGCGCCGCCATGGGACTGCTGGCCGGGCGCTTCGCGGCTGCAGAGCGCCTCGGCCTGACCTCGTCGCCGCCGCCGGTGCAGACGGCGCTCGGCGCCTTGCTGGCGCATGTCACCGGCGGCCACATCGTCGATGGCGAGGGGAAGACGCGGTCGTTCCAGCCCATGAACATCAACTACGGCCTGTTGCCGCCGATGCTCGAGCCTCCGCGCCAGGATGGCGAAGGCCGTCGCATCCCGCCCGCCGAACGCGGCCGCGCCAAGAAGCGCGCCATGAGCGAGCGGGCGCTGCAGGCCCTGGAAGGCTGGGCGACAGCTGCGGCGAGGACGCCTGAACCGGCGCCGCTTTAGCCGCCGTCAGCCGGCCTTGCGCAGGACGATCTGCTCGGCGGCGCGGGCCAGGGCGTGGCCGGCGCTCTCGCCGCGCCCGAGTTCCGCAGCCCCGACATCGAAATCCACGGTGAAGGGGCGCTGATCCTCGCCGGCCTGGAAGGCGGTGCAGGCGATCACCGCCGCGATCCGTTCGGCCGCGCTCCGGGCGGCCTCCACGCCCGCGCCGGGCAAGGCGAGGCCGAACGCCTCATCGCTGATGCGCCCGGCGGTGTCCTCCGCCCTGACCAGTCGCCCGACCATGGAGCCGATCTGGGGCAGGGCGCGCTCCAGCCATCCGCCTGCGCGCGCACGCGGCGTCTCGCCCCGGTCCGCGACCCTCAGCAGCGCCACCGACAGCGGGCGGCGACGGACGATCGTGGCCTCGCTCAGCCGCACGAGGTGATCGGCGAACAGCCGGGGGGTGAAGAGGCCTGTCGCCGGATCGGTCAGGCCCGCGCCGCGGGCCAGCTCCAGGGCGCGGCGGATGGCGACCTCCCGCCGAAAGCCGCGGGCCAGGCCCGCGATGCGGGCGGCGGTCTCCTCGGGCGGGGTCTCGGCGGTGGCGATGTCGGTCAGCCCGCGCCGATAGGCCGAGGCCGTGTCGATCTCGGAACGGGCGCGCAGGTAGAGCAAGGTGGGCAGATGGTAGAGCCGCGAATTGCGCCGCATGCCCGCTGCGATCGACAGCGCCTCCGCCTGGGTCTCCCCGGCCCACAGCGCCACGGCGTCGAAGGCCCGCTCGTGCAGATAGTCAAAAGCGGTGTAGGCGGTGAAGGCGGCGGTCACCTCCGCCCCGTGCGCCCGCAGCGCGTGGGTGAGCGCCAGGAAGTTCGGCGCCGGCTCTCCCACCGTGAGCACCCGGTAGGCGCCAGGCTCGGCGACCGGGACGGCCAGGGCGCCGCCGTGGTCGGCGAAGGTGCGCTGGCGCAGGGCGAACTCTTCTTCCGCCGCCGCCGCCCGCAGCAGTTGTTCGAGCCGCAGGGCGATCTGGGAAGGGTGGCAGGCCGCCGCCAGGGTGAGATCAAAGCCGTGCTCATCCAACGGTATGCGGCCGGTCCGGACGCCGACGACCGGAAAGGGCCGAGGCGCTCGCTGGGCCCGGAGTCGCGCCGCCACCTCGACCGCATTCTCCACACCGTCGGCGACGACGAGCGCGGCTTCGATGGGCAGGTCTTCCATGGCGACCTGGGCGGCGTTGGCCCCGCGCGCGGTGACCGTGCGCCAGCCGAGCTCGTCCAGGCCACGGCTGAGGGGCTCCGCGACGGCCTCTTCACGCGCGACGATGAGCACGCGGACGCCGTACGACACCGATCACCTCTCCTCGTGCGCCGCCTTGACGGACACCGGCGCCTAACTGGCGCGGAAAACGTTTATGGACCATAGCTGGAGGGTGAAGCCCTGCGCAAATCGGCTCCCACGAGCGTCCGTTTGACCGCCGATCCCCGCGAGGACGGCGCGTCCGAAGCGGCGGCAGCCCTGCGGCGCGTCGCCGGGCGGGCGCACGACGGCGCCCCGCTCCGCGCGCCCTCGCCGGAGCGGACGCTGAGCCTCATGCGCGCCGGCGTTCTGCTTGCTCGGAGATCCTTCCTGCGCATCTGGGGGCGCGACTGCATGCTCTACACGGGCGGCGTGTCCTTCTTCGCCCTGCTGGCCGTCTTCCCGGCCTTGACCATCATCGTCGGCCTGTTCAGCCTGCTGGCGCCCACCGCCCGGGTGGGTCGGATGGCTGTGGCCCTGGTCAACCTGATGCCGGTGGAGGCGCAGAACCTGGTGCAGTCCGAGCTCAGCCGGTTGGCCAGCGCGCCACGCTCGGCCATGTCGGTGCAGAGCGTGGTCGCGCTGAGCATCGGCGTTTACGCCGCGCATCGCGGCTTCAAGGCCCTGCTGGCCGGCCTGTCGTTCATCTACGAGGAGGATCGGCCCCGCAACTTCGTGCAGTTCAACGTGCTCGCCTTGCTGGTGGCGGTGGGCGCCTTCGCCCTGTTGGCCACGACATCGGGCGCCTTCCTGGCCATGCGGGTGCTGGGCTCGACCTTCAAGCTGGAGCTCCTTGGCCAGTCTTGGCTGAACAATGAGTGGACCTGGGAGTCGGTCGGTCTGGTCGCAGGTTTCGCCCTGCTCTACCGCTACGCCATGGCCACCCACCCGGTACGCTGGCGGGCGGCGGCGACGGGCGGAGGAGCAGCAGCGGCGCTTTCCATCCTCGCCTCCTGGTTCTGCGCCTTCTACGTCGGCCGCATCGCGAACTACGGCGCCACCTACGGATCGGTCGGTGCGGTGGTGGTCTTCCTGGTCTGGCTGTCCTGGAACGTGAACGCGGTGTTCTACGGCGGAGCGGTGGCGACGGAGATGGAGCTGCTGCTCACGCCGGGCGTCCACCACGGGCCGCGCCGGCCGCCAAAGCGGCTTTCCGAACGCTGAACCGCCAGACGCCGTCCTGCGCTTCGCAGGCTAGGAGCGCGTGGCCGGCCTGCGCCAAGAAGTGGGGCACGTCGATGCGCGCCAGCGGGTCGTCGGCCAGCAGCAAGACGATGGCTCCCTCAGCCACTGCGTCTAGCGCGCGGCGGAGCCGAAGGGTGGGCGTGGGGCAGCGGTGACCGCGCGCATCCACGATCGGCTCGCCGACCCGCCCTGCGATCATCGGCGCCGTCATCGCCCAAGATCCTGCGGCTTCCGCAAGCTCCAAGTTTCCGCCCGCGTGGCCAAGGCCTTGCCGGGGCTCTCAGTCGCCGCCCGGCGGATTGGGCTCCTGGCCATAAACCGCCAAGCCCGTCCCTTCGGTCGGATTGCCGGCTTTCGCGAGCGCGGGGTCGGCCTTCATGGCGTCGGGCAGCGTGCGCACGGGATCGTCGTCGGTGGTGGCGAACTTCAGCTCAAAGGCGACCGCGGGCCGCTTGCTGCGGCTGGCGAAGTCCTGCAGCGGCGGCCGGTTGAACCAGATGGCGTAAGTCTTCGCCGGCAGGGTGCGGCAGATCAGGACGAAGCTGCGTCCGTCGTCGAGCAGGCGGGGCGATTGGGCGCAATCAGGATATTCCGCCCCATTCTCGTGCGCATAGGACCAGCCGTCCGGTCGCATGCGGGTGTCGTAGGTCACCCGCAGCACCAGCAATCCGGGCGCGACCTTGGCGCCGGCGGCGGGGAAGGTGCTCTGGACGTGCGGGGTGGTGAGGGTGGCGGTCACCGTAACGCTGGACACATGGCCGGTCGGGATGGCGTCGGCGGCCTTTGCGGCGCGTGGCTTGGCCGCGGCGGCTGGGGCATGCACGGCTGGGGCCGGGATCGCGGCCGGCTCCGCCATCGCGGCCGCCGCCGATCCGGCCGCCGTGAGCGCCGCCATCATCGTGGAGACAAACTTCATGAGCCGTATCGTCTCGCGCTCGTCATCGCCCCGTCACGCGTTGATGCCACGCCTGGGCGGCGATCGGAAGACCTCGGCCGGCCTTCCAGAATGCGATGAATGGAACGGTCAGCCGTTGTTCAGACTTGATCTGCTGAGCTTGAGCGAGCTGTCCGCTTCCAAGAGCGGGGAAGGATTTCTGTGACCGTCAACGCGACACTGGCCCGCTCTACCATGGCCCTTGCTACGCTCGGCATGAGCCTGTCCCCGCTCGCCGCCTCGGCGGCCTTGGCCCAGCAGGACTATCCGCCGTCGTCGGGCTACGGCCAGCCCTACGGCGCTCAGGGCGGCGGGCAGGGCGGCTATGGGCCGTCGGATGGCTCTTCGGGGCAAGGCTATGGCCAACCTGGCGGCTACTCCGGGCAGGGCGGCTACCCGCAATCCGGCGATCCCCAGAGCGGGTATCCCCAGGGAGGCTATCCTCAGAGTGGTTACCCTCAGGGCGGCAATTCCCAAGGCGGCTATTCGGGCGGTGGCGGGCCGGACGGCTATGGTCAGGGTGGCTATGGACAGCAGGGTCAGAGCCAGGAGGCTCCGCCGCCGCCCACCTACGACGGCCAAGCGTCCCAGTCTGGCGGCTACGGTCAACAGGGCGGGTACGGCCAGTCGGGCGGTTATGGTCAGCAGGGCGGTTATGGTCAGCAGGGCGGTTACGGGCAGCAGGGCGGCTACGGACAGCAAGGCTCCGGCCAGGATCAACCTCCACCCCCGCCGGGCTATGGCGGCCAGGGTGGCGGTTACGGCGGTCAGGGCGGCGACGTTCCGCCTCCGCCAGGCTTCGACCCGAATGATCCCGGCGCCGCGCCTTCTCCGGATCAGGATCAGCAATACGCCTCCGCTGCAGAGCAATGGGCCCAAGACAACTGCGTGAAGTCCGGCGGCAACGTCGCGGGCGGGGCGGTGATCGGCGGAGCGTTAGGGGCCCTGGCCGGAGCGGGTCTGGCGGGTCGCCACAGCCGCGGCACCGGTGCGCTGGCGGGCGCTGCAGGCGGCGCCATCCTCGGCGGCGTGGTGGCGTCCTCCCGCGGGGGCGCGACCAGCCCCGGCTGTCCCCCGGGCTATGTGCTGCGGGGCGGTTCGCCGGCCTTCGAATACGGCGGCGGCTATGGCTACGCCGCTCCCGCCAGCTACAATCCGTGGCTCTTCAGCGGCGGCCGCTGGGTGTACCGGCCCTATCCGTACCACAGCTGGTACTACCGCCATCATAGCCCCTATCCGGGCTGATACAGTTGGCTCGACCCTTTTCGAATGCCGGCGTATGACGGCGGCTGGGTTCGAGAGGATCATCGGATGTCGTCGTCGACGCAGTTGCATCGCCTGATCTCCACGGCGATCGGGGGCGACGCCGCAAACGACATCCTGCCCGTCGTGCGCCTTTCGCCGCAGCTGCAGGGCTCGTCGCACGACGGCTTCGTCACCCGTGTTCAGCTGGCGATGGCGTTGAACGTGCTGCTCATGCACGACCTGCTCGCCCGCGCCCCGACCGCCGCGGCCTATGTCGAGGACCGTCGCGCCGACGGGGCGGGGGTGGTTTTCGATCACGGCGCTCTGCGCACCATCCGCTTCGCCGACGGCCCCACCGGCGCGCTGCCGCCCGGAGAGGCGGCGTTCACCCGCATCCTGGAGCCGCTCGGATATGGCTTGGCGGGCGTCTATCCGCTGCCGAAACTCGGCATGACGGGCCGGGCCTACGCCCATCAGGATCTGCCGGAGGCCGTGCCGCAATTCTTCCTGAGCGAACTGCATGTCGAGCGGTTCAGTCCCGCCTTCCAGCTTGCCGCCCACGCCGTCTTCGACAGCACGCGCGACCCCCTCGACGCCGCTGCGCTGGACACCCTCGCCGAACTCGGACGGACGGGCGGATTGGACGAGCAGACGGCCGGCCGCCTGCTTCCGGCGCTGGCCGGCGCCTTTGCGCGCCATCACGGCGTTCCCCGCCTTGTGGATTATGAGGTCCTGCTGGCGGAGTCGGCCGAGGCGGCCTGGATCGCTACCGAAGGATCGGCTTTCAACCACGCCACCGACCGGGTCGCCGACGTCGGCGCTCTGGCCGCAGCCCAGCGCGCGCTGGGACGTCCGATGAAGCCTGCGGTGGAGGTGTCCGCTTCCGGTCGGGTGCGCCAAACCGCATTTCGCGCAGACCCGATACAGCGACCGTTCCGCGACGCCGAGGGCCAGGAGGTCAGGCGCAGCGTGCCGGGCTCGTTCTACGAGTTCATCACCCGCGACGCCGAACCCGGAGCGGGTCTGGACCTGCGCTTCGACAGCGCCAACGCCCAAGGCATCTTCAAGATGACCCGGGCGGAGCGGGCCTGATCCGTCTTGGCCGGCTGGACAAACTGTAAGCCGCCGCACCCTCGACAGGGCGCCGCGCCAAGCTAAAGTCGAGCCTCTTTAAGGGAGGGATTTCCATGCGCACGATCATCCTGGCCGCCGTAGCGACGGCTTTGATGGCGGTTTCGGCTTCCGCCCAGACGGGCGCCAAGCCGGCCGCCACGACCACCACCACTTCGGTGCAATCCAAGTCGACGGTGAAGAAGACGACCGCTCCGCGCACCGAGCAGTCGAAAGCCTGCTCCGCCAAGGCCGATAGCCAGAACATCCACGGCAAGGACCGCAAGAAGTTCATGAGCAGCTGCAAGAAGGGCGGCTGACGCGGAGGCCCGGGGCGACTTCGGTCGCCCCGGCCATCCGGCTACAGTCGCTTGAAGGATGCCGTTGGGCGAGGACGCTGGCGGCGTGGGCATCTGCCCATGGCGCCCTGGTCCGGACGCCCTGTGGCCAAAGCTGATCTGGGCGGTTATGGAGCCGGACGGAGCAGGGGCTGTGCAAGCCTCGTGCGCGGGCGTGGTGGAATTGGTAGACGCGCCGGACTCAAAATCCGGTTCCGCAAGGAGTGTCGGTTCGACCCCGACCGCCCGCACCATACGGCAGCCAAGTGGTCCTCAGGCGTGAGCCGTCGCCGATCCTGTGGATAGCGGCGGGCGGGCATGGCTGCGGCGAGCCTGGATACGGCGGCGGGTCTGGCAGGCAAGGCGGCGGATGTCGCTCTCCTGGACCGCGTCGCTCGACATCATCAGGCGCACGAGAGGGTCGGACAGGAGCTGTTCCAGGTCGAGGTCAGCTTCACCCATGAGAGCGTCTCCGTTCAGCATTGATCAATTTGGCGTTGGCTGGAGCTTTAAGGATGGAGCCGCCGGCGATCATCGGGCGCCGCGCACGAGGCTGATCCGCTCGACGGTCATCAGGCCGCGGGATCCGACGACGTCATGCTCGAGCAGGGCGGTGTCGACGCCCGTCCGTCTCATATGGATGGAGGCCTGCAGACCGTCGACGCTGGGCGCCTTGATCAGTACGCCGCCATCCGCATCTCGGATGGCGACGACCCGCAGCGTGGCGCCGTCGACCGAACTCGTCGACGGCGCGCCGATGAAGGAGACGTCGTAGGCGCCCCTTGCGACCTCCACGCCCCCGCGGGTCTCGATCAGTTGGTAGGCGAGACCATCGCCGTCGTCGCGTGCGACCGTCACCGTCGCGGTGTCCGGCGCCGGACCCGTCACCGCTTCCTGGAAGACCGAGGACGCCGCCGCCATGCGCCAGGAGCCTTGCAGGTTCGCTCCCGGCAAGGTCGCTCCCGCGGCATGGCCCTGGCCTGCAAAACCGATGCAGAGCGCCATGCTCGCCGCGAGCGCCGCCCACGGATGGGGCGGCGCCCGCCGCCAGACAACCTCTCGGGCGTTTTCTTCTTGGACGTCTTCCTCATCGCCGTCCGTCTCGGCTAGCAGGTCGGCGAGCTCGCCGGCGTCTGGGGACGGGTCGGCCCGAAGCGCCTCCACCAGGGAGAGGGTAAGACCGAAACGCTCGTCGTTAGCCATGTCTGAAGTCCCGACCGGCGAGCCGGGAGAGCTCCCAGCCGCCTTATGTACCGATGGGTAGCCTTTAAGATCGTCCATCGTTCGGGGTCAAGAACTTTTATACCGTCCAGTATGGTCATGATCCTGCGACGGATGTTTCTGCCGAAAGTCTCGTCCCATGGACGCGGAGACGCCGACGTTCTATATTGACCGGTATGGAAGTTTTGGACGTCAGCGTCAGTCGGGGCCGACCCAGGGAGTTCTGCGTGGACGCGGCGCTATCCGCGGCCTTGGGCGTCTTCTGGAGCAAGGGCTACGAAGGCGCCTCGCTCAGCGACCTTACCGAGGCCATGGGCGTGACGCGCCCGAGCCTGTACGCCGCCTTCGGCAACAAGGAGGCGTTGTTCCGCAAGGCGCTCGATCTCTACGAGCGCGAAAAGCTGGCCTTTATGAGCGCCGCGCTCGAGGCGCCGACGGCCCGGGGCGTGGCCGAGCGCATCCTCACCAACGCCTTGGCTATGCAGACCAGCAGCTGCGGGCCGCGGGGCTGTCTCAACGTCATCAGTTCGGTCGCCTGCGGCGAGGAGGCCGCGTCGATCAAGGCCGAGGTCGTCAAGCGGCGGGCCTCGTCCGAAGCCGCCCTGACGCAACGCTTCGAGCGGGCCAGGATCGACGGCGATCTTTCCAGCGACATCGAGCCTTCCGCCCTGGTGCGCTACCTGATGGCTGTCCTGCAAGGCATGGCGGTGCAGGCCGGCTCCGGCGTCCCGCGAGAAAGCCTGGACCGGCTGGTGGACACGACCCTGTCGCTTTGGCCAGGCCGATAGGCCTCCCGCCTATAGGACCTACGATCAAGCGCGTTCAAGGACTCGGAAGGTGAAGGCGTAGTCGTCTTCCGCGGTTGCAGGATGCTGTTCGCGCCGGATTTCGCGCCATGCCGTCTCATCCCAGGCCGGGAAGGCAGCGTCTCCATCCACCTCCGCATCGACGTCGGTCAGATAGAGCCGTCGGGCCTTCGGCAGCGCCAGGGCGAACAGGGCGGTGCCGCCGATGACGCAGACCTCCTCGGCGTCGTCCTCCTGCGCCTGCTCGCGGGCCATGGACAGCGCTTCCTCGAAGCGTTCGCAGACCACCGCGCCGGCGGGCTCGAACGTCCCGTCCCGCGAGAGCACGAAGTTTGCGCGACCGGGCAGGGGTTTCCTGGGCAGGCTGTCCCAGGTGCGGCGGCCCATGATCACCGGCTTGCCCAGGGTGGTCGCCTTAAAGATCGCCATGTCGCTCTTCAGCCGCCAGGGCAGGCCGCCGTCGCGCCCGATCACCCCGTTGCGCGAGCGCGCTACCGGGCCGACCGTGAGGATTGGAAGGCTCAAACTGCCACCGAGGCCTTGATCGCAGGATGGGCTGTGTAGCTTTCCAGAACGATGTCCTCGTAGGCGAAGGCGAACAGGTCGTGCCCGGACCCAAGCCGAAGCCGGGGCGGGGCCAGGGGCGACCGGGTCAGCTGCAGCTTCGCCTGGTCGATATGGTTCAGATAAAGGTGCGCGTCGCCGAGCGTGTGGATGAAGTCGCCGGGCTCCAGCCCGACTGCCTGGGCGACCATGTGCGTCAACAGGGCGTAGCTGGCGATGTTGAAGGGGACGCCCAGGAAGACGTCGGCGGACCGCTGGTACAGCTGGCAGGACAGCCGCCCCTCTGCGGCGAAGAACTGGAACAGGCAGTGGCAGGGCGGAAGCGCCATCGCCTCCACGTCCGCCGGATTCCAGGCCGAGACGATGTGGCGACGGCTGTGCGGATCGGTCCTCAGACCGTCCAGCAGCTTGCCTATCTGGTCGATGACGCGTCCGTCCGGCGCGCTCCAGGACCGCCACTGCTTGCCGTAGACGGGGCCGAGGTCGCCGTCCGCGTCGGCCCACTCGTCCCAGATGCTGACCCCGCGTTCCTGCAGCCAGCGCACGTTGGTGTCCCCATGCAGGAACCATAACAGTTCCAAAGCGACGGATTTGAAGTGGACCCGCTTGGTGGTGAGCAGCGGAAAGCCGCGGGCGAGGTCGAAACGCATCTGCCGACCGAACACGCCCCGAGTTCCCACCCCCGTCCGATCGCTCCGATCCACGCCATGGGCCAGCACGTCGGCGAGCAGGTCCAGATAAGGCTGCTCCACCGCGGCGAACGAGGTCCTGAGGGCGGGCGCCATGGCCGTAGCGTTCATCGCGTCTATCTGCACCGAATCGGCGCCGCGCGGGAGGGCGTGCGTTCGCGGCGTTGTGGATAGAGGGCGTCGCTCGCGCCGACCTCCGCTCGGCAACTTGCCGCGGCGGCCCTCAGCTTCTACACCCGCCGCCTCCGACAGCAGCTTCCGGCCGAACCTCAGTGAGCCTCGCCTTCCAATTTCCCGGACAGGGCAGCCAGGTGGTCGGCATGGGGGCGAGCCTCGCCGACGCGTTCGGCTGCGCGCGCGAGGTGTTCGAGACGGTGGACGAGGCGCTCGGCCAGCACCTCTCGCGCCTGATGTGGGAGGGGCCGGAGGCCGAACTGACCCTGACGGAGAACGCTCAGCCCGCCTTGATGGCCGTCAGCATGGCGGTGGCGCGCACGCTGGAGGAGGAGTTCAACATCGGCGTGGACGGGGTCGCCTTCGTGGCCGGCCACTCGCTCGGCGAGTATTCGGCTCTGGCGGCGGCCCGATCCCTCAGTCTTGCGGCGGCTTCGCGGCTGCTGAAGCTGCGGGGTCAGGCCATGCAGCGCGCCGCGCCATCCGGAAGCGGCGCCATGGCCTCGCTGATCGGACCCAAGGTCGATGTCGCCCTGGCCGAGCGGGCGGCGGCCGAGGGCGCGCGCGTCGGCGTCTGCGTGCTGGCCAACGACAACAACCTGGGCAATGTGGTCATCTCCGGCGACCGCGCCGGCGTCGATGCGGCGATCGCGGCGGCCAAGGCGATGGGCGCGCGCGCCGTGCCCCTGAACGTGTCGGCGCCTTTCCACTGCCCTCTGATGCAACCTGCCGCGGACGCCATGGCGCAGGCCCTGGCCGAGGTCGAGATCGCGGCTCCGAGCACGCCTCTGGTCGCCAACGTCACCGCCCGCCCGGTCAGCGATCCCGAGGAGATCCGGCGCCTGCTGGTGGAGCAGGTCACCGGCCGGGTGCGCTGGCGCGAGAGCATCGCCTGGATGGCGGAGGAGGCCGGCGTGACCCGTTTCGTCGAGCTGGGCGCGGGCAAGGTGCTGACCGGCATGGCCAGGCGGATCGCCCCGGAGGCGGAGGCCCTGGCGGTGAACACGCCCGCAGACCTCGAAAGCTTCGCCCAGAGCCTTTGATCGCGTCGTCACGCTTCGCAGGGCCGCAGGCGGCCTATCCTGGAGGAACAATGTTTGATCTGAGCGGCCGCACGGCGCTGGTCACCGGCGCCTCTGGCGGCATCGGCGGGGCCGTCGCCCGCGCCCTGCATGCGCAAGGCGCGGGGGTGGTGCTGTCCGGCACGCGGGAGGCGGCGTTGCAGACCCTGGCGCAGGAGCTCGGCGACAGGAGCTTCGCCGTCGCGGCCAGCCTGTCCGATCCGGCCGCCGTCGACGGCCTGATGGCGGCGGCGGAAGCGGCCGCCGGCGCGCCGATCGACATCCTGGTCTCCAACGCCGGGCTGACGCGAGACAACATCTTGGCCCGCATGAAGGACGAGGAGTGGTCGCAGGTCCTGCAGGTGAACCTGGAGGCCTATTTCCGCCTGTGCCGGTCGGCGATGCGCGGCATGATGCGCCGCCGCCACGGACGCATCATCGGCGTGACCTCCGTGGTGGGCGTCACCGGCAATCCGGGACAGTCCAACTACGCCGCATCCAAGGCCGGCATGATCGGCTTCTCCAAGGCGCTGGCGCAGGAGGTGGCGGGCCGGGCCATCACGGTCAACTGCGTGGCCCCGGGCTTCATCGCCAGCCCCATGACCGAGGCGTTGAACGAGGCCCAACGGACGACGATCCTGGGCCGCATCCCGGCGGGCCGCCTCGGCGAAGGCGCCGACATCGCCTCGGCCTGCGTGTATCTGGCCAGTGCTGAGGCGGCCTATGTCACGGGCCAGACGCTGCACGTAAATGGCGGAATGGCCATGATCTGAAGGGCTGCGCACCCCCTTTCCGAGGCGCTAGTCTCACAAAAAGGAGTGTGCTACGGCTCGCCATGACGGCCGGACTCGCACATTTCGGGTGCCGGCCTTCGCTTTTGGTCACCGTCGAACGCCCTGTATCCGGGCCGTTTCGTCCCGGTTAAACGCCTTCAGAGAGGGGCTCGCCCGTATGTCCACCGACGTCCTCGAACGTGTCCGCAAGATCGTCATCGAGCACCTGGACGCCGATCCGGAGAAGGTGACCGAAAAGGCCAGCTTCATCGACGACCTGGGCGCCGACAGCCTCGACAATGTCGAGCTGGTGATGGCTTTCGAGGAGGAGTTCGACATCGAGATCCCCGACGACGCCGCCGAACACATCCAGACCGTCGGCGATGCGGTCAAGTTCATCTCGGAACGCGTAGGAGCCTGACCGTCGGCGTCGCCCGGTCGTCCGCCGTCAGCGCAGCCCGCGCCTTCGGCGGGCCGGGATGCGCGGCAGGTCTGGATGAACGGATAAGATGCGCCGCGTCGTCATAACCGGAATAGGCTTGGTGACCCCCCTCGGTTGGGGGACGGAGATCAGCTGGAAGGCGATCCTGGCCGGTCGATCCGGCGCCAACCGCATCAGCGCCTTCGATCCGGAAGGATACGCCTGCCAGATCGCCTGCGAGGTGCCGCGTGTGGACGGCCGCGGCGGCGGCGGTCCCGACGTCGAGGGCTCCTTCGACCCGAACAAGGTGCTGGCCCCCAAAGATCAGCGCCGGGTGGACGACTTCATCCTCTACGCCATCGCCGCCGCCGACGAGGCGGTGCGCGACGCCGGCTGGACCGAGCCGGACGAGGAGCAATGCGAGCGCACCGGCGTCATCCTGGGCTCCGGCATCGGCGGGCTGAACACCATCGCCGCCACCACGCTGGAGCTGGAGGCCAAGGGACCGCGCCGGGTCAGCCCCTTCTTCATCCCGTCCGCCCTGATCAACCTGGCGTCGGGCCACGTCTCCATCCGCTACGGCTACAAGGGGCCGAACCACGCTGTGGTGACAGCCTGCGCCACCGGCGCCCACGCCATCGGCGACGCCGCGCGGCTCATCAAATACGGCGACGCCGACGTCATGGTCGCCGGCGGGGCTGAGGCCGCGATCGGCAAGCTCGGCATCGCAGGCTTCATCGCCTGCCGGGCGCTCTCCACCAATTTCAACGCCACGCCGGAAAAGGGCTCGCGTCCCTATGACAAGGACCGCGACGGCTTTGTCATGGGCGAGGGTGCGGGCGTCCTGGTGCTCGAGGAGTATGAGCACGCCCAAGCCCGCGGCGCCAAGATCTACGCCGAGGTGATCGGCTACGGCCTGTCCGGCGACGCCCACCACATCACAGCCCCCGCGTCCGACGGCGCGGGCGGGGAGCGGGCGATGAAGGCCTCGCTGAAGGACGCCGGCATCACTGCGGACCAGATCGACTACATCAACGCCCACGGCACCTCCACCCCGCTCGGTGACGAGATCGAGCTCGGGGCCATCGAGCGGATGCTGGGCGAGCACGTCGACGGCAAGGCCATGTCGTCCACCAAGTCGGCCATCGGCCACCTGCTGGGCGCGGCCGGATCGGTGGAGGCGGCCTTCACCGCCCTGGCCATCCGCGACCAGATCGCGCCGCCAACCATCAATCTGGACAATCCGTCGGTGGAGACCCGGCTCGACCTGGTGCCACACCACGCCAAGCCGATGAAGATCGACATCGCGCTCTCCAACAGCTTCGGCTTCGGCGGGACCAACGCCTCGCTCGTACTCGCCAAGGTCCGGTGAGCCGGGCGCCGCGTCGCGCCGATCAGCTGACCGCCGGTCCGGGCCGGCCCGTCTTCGCCGGTGTGGCCGGGGCGCTGGCGACCCTTGCCCTTGCGGTTCTGATCCTCGCCGGGCTCAGCCTGTGGATCTATAGGGGTGCGGGCCCCCGGGCGCGCAGCGGCGCCTCCACCACCGTGGTGCTGCGTCGCGGCGCCGGCCTGACCGAGATCGCAGCCGACCTGCAGCAGGCAGGCGTCATCGCCTCGGCGCCGTTGTTCCTGGCCGCGTCCCAGGCGACCGGAGCGGCGCGGCGCATGCGGGCGGGGGAGTACGCCTTTCCCTCGCGCGCGTCTCTGCAGCAGGTGATCCGTCAGCTGCGCCTGGGCCAGATCGTGCACCACCGCATCACCATCCCCGAGGGCCTGTCGTCGCGGGAGGCCATCGACATCCTGGATCACAGCGACGTCCTGAGCGGCACGGTCCCGGTCCCGCCCGAGGGCGCCCTGTTGCCGGAAACCTATGAGGTGGTGCGCGGCCAGACCCGAGCCAGCCTGGTCAGGCGCATGCAGGACGACCGCGACCGCCTGTTGGCCACCCTGTGGGCGCACCGCCAGCCGGGCCTGCCCTTCGCCGACGCCGACCAGGCCGTGGCGCTCGCCTCCATCGTGGAGAAGGAGACCGCGCTCGCGGCGGAGCGCCCGCATGTGGCCGGCGTCTACATCAACCGGTTGCGCCAGGGCGTTAAGCTGGAGGCGGACCCCACGGTGATCTACGGTCTGACCCAGGGCGCGGGCCCGCTCGGCCACGGCCTGCGCGCCTCTGAGCTGGCCGGGCCCAACCCTTACAACACCTATCTGAACACCGGCCTGCCGCCGACACCGATCGACAATCCCGGCCGCGCGTCGCTGGCCGCCGTGCTCGATCCTGCGCCGAGCGCCGACCTCTACTTTGTCGCCGACGGCGGGGGCGGCCACGTCTTCGCCAGGACGCTGGCCGAGCACGAGAAGAACGTCGCCCGCTGGCGCGTGTTCGAGCGCCGCCAGGCCGAGCACCAGGCGCTGGACGGCGCGCCCATCCCGCCCCTCCTCGAGCATCGCTGAGCATGACCGCCGCCCGCACCCATGGCGAGCCGCGCCGGGGCCTGATGCTGGTGATCTCCAGCCCGTCGGGAGCCGGCAAGACCTCCCTCTCGCGCCGGCTGGTGGCCGACCATGCGGAGCTGGAGCTGTCGGTCTCCTGCACCACCCGGAGCCCCCGACCGGGCGAGCAGGACGGGCGGGAGTACCGCTTCATCGACCGTGCGGCCTTCAACGCCCTGGTGGCCGCAGACGCCTTCCTGGAGTGGGCCGAGGTGCACGACCACCGCTACGGCACGCCCCGCGCCCCGGTGCTGGCGGCGCTGGAGGCCGGGCGCGACGTGCTGTTCGACATCGACTGGCAGGGCGCCGACCAGGTGGCGGGCCAGGCGCCGGCCGACGTGGTGCGCGTCTTCATCCTGCCGCCGACGATGACCGACCTGCGCCGGCGGCTGTACGCCCGCGCCCAGGACGGCCCCGACGTGATCGAGCGCCGCCTGGCCCGGGCGCCCGGCGAGATCGCCCGCTGGGGCGACTGCGACTACGTCCTGGTCAACGACGACTTCGACCGCACCTATTTCGACCTGGCGCACATCTACCATGCGGAGCGGCTGAAGCGGGCCCGCAACCCCTGGCTCGGTAGGTTCGTGGAGGCGCTGCTGGGGTAAGCCTCGATCCTCCCCCCCCCCGGGGGAGGGGGACCAGCGAAGCTGGTGGAGGGGGCTGCACCGTCGGTTCCAAGCTTAAGCCCCCTCAGTCGGCTTCGCCGACAGCTCCCCCCGGGAGGGGAGCATCGGGTAATCGAATCGGATCGCCCAAACGCATCCGGCCGCGCTCGACTTGAGCGCGGCTTTGGCGGTGTGGAGCCGTCCCTGCGTGGGGCGAACGCATGTCAAAGACCGTGTACGCTTTACGCGCCCCCGCCGGGGCGGGACCTGCACGGGGGTTGATCCGCCGCTTGCAGAGGTCCTGGCGAACTCTGGGGCTAGGTCCCCGTGAGACGATCGATCCGGTGTCGGGCCCTCATGCTGAGCCTTTTCGGGGCACTATTTGGGCGCCTCCGAGCCCCCGAGTTTGCCAGTCGTGTCGTCCCGCTCCCCGTCGTATCGGAGCCGCCTTGCCCACACACCTAGCCGAACAGCGGCGCGACGGGGAGATGACGGGACGTCACTCTGTTCGGGAGGTCTGCTTGCAGAGCATGGTCTAAGGGTGAAGAACGAGCCTCAACACGGCTTCAGGAGGTCTGCTTCAGAGGCGAGGGACTTAGAGAGGCTGAACGGCGAGTTTACGGTTGAACGCTCCCGGCTGTAGGCGAACGGAATCTGTCGGCAGCGGTGGACCCTTTTAGAACTTGGGGAGTGTTCGCTGTGGAGCACGACAGGTGCTAGCTCCGCCTGATGAAAGCCCCAATCCATCAATGGAAGACGGAGCCTTTGTTCGCGCACGACGCATCGCCACCGTCTCAGCGGAAACCCGGCTTTCCCCAAACGTCCGGGAACGCTGGCATTTTGTCTTGTCGACGCGGTAGACTCTAACTCTCCAGCCTCATAGCGGGCCCAAGCGTGATGGCCAACCACTACACCACCAAGGCCGACGTGGTGCTAGACGCGGCGGCGACGGGCTACGTCGCCAAGGTGGCCGCCGCCTTCTTCCAGGCCACCGGCAAGGATTTGGTCGTCACGAGCGCCTATCGCGGTCCCGACGAGCAGGCCGCCGCTATGTACGGCAAGTTCATCGGGCCGGAATGGAACATCTACAAAGACAAGGTTGCCTTGACCGAGATCCATTCCGTGTTCTTAAAGGACAGGGCAGCGGGTAAATCACGCGAGGACACGATCAAGGACATGGCCGAGGTCATCCGGCGGCAAGTTGGTCAGCACCGATACATCAGCAGCCACCTCATAGCGACCGCTGTGGACTTCCGAAAGATCGGGCTTAGCGCCACGGAAAAGGCCGCCTTGGTCAAGGCCGCGCGAGACGCAGGGGGCCGTGTTGTCATAGACGAGGGTGCCCCACCTCACCTCCACGTCCAATTCTAAGCCCGCAATGTCTGTTCTTGTCGCGCTTCTCGCCCTGGCGGCTTCCCAAGCTAGACCCGAGGGCGTGGTCTGCACGATGCATCGCAACCGGATCGATATCACCCTTCCCACCGACCTCGATCGGCGGATCGGAAGCATGGCCGTCGTTCAGGGCGCGAGGTGGGCCTTCCTGGCGGATGAGCAGAATCACTTCGCCCCGTTCCGGCCTGGCGTTCGTCATCTCGTCCTGCACCCGGCCCACCAGCTCGGGGCCGTCGACGGCAAATCAGCCCGCGCGTTTCCCGTAGCCGGAACCTACCGGATCGTGTTCGCAGACAACCTTGAGACTGAGCCGGACACCATGCTCGCGCTTGACTGCCTTGTGCATGTGCGCCCGAGCATTCGGTCTCATGCGAAAGGTTAATGCGAGAGAACGACCTTACGCCGACGTCTACAGGGTCCGCTACGGCGTCTCCGCAACGGCCCTGGCCAAAGCCAGAAATCCCTCAACCGGCACCACCTCCGCCCGCGCGTTCGGGTCCACGCCGGCGGCCGCCAGCAACGCCTCGCCGCCCAGCGGCTTGAGGCTGGAGCGGAGCATCTTGCGGCGTTGGCCGAAGGCGTGGCGGGTGACGAGTTCCAGGCGCTCGGTCAGGGCGGCGTCCGGGCCGTCCGGGCGGCGGTCCAGGCGCACGACGGCGGAGTCGACCTTGGGCGGCGGGGTGAAGGCGCGGGCGGGCAGGCGCAGCACCACCTCGGCCTCGCAGAGCGCCTGGGCCAGCACCGACAGGCGGCCGTAGGCGTCCGCGCCGCAGGGGGCGGCGATGCGCTCGGCGACCTCGCGCTGGAACATCAGCGTCATGGAGGCGGGCTGGAAGCCGCCGGTCAGCCAGTCGATCAGCAGCGGCGTCGCCACATTGTAGGGCAGGTTGGCGACCACGCGCGCCGGCCGGCCCGGCGCGTGGACGGCCAGCAGGGCGGCCTGGTCCGCCGCCAGGGCGTCGGCCTGCACCACGCTCAGCTGGCCGTCGGCAGCCTCGGCCAGTTCGCCCAGCAGGTCGGCGAAGCGGAGATCGCGCTCCACGGCGACGACGTGGGCGCCCTCCTCCAGCAGGGCGCGGGTCAGGCCGCCGGGGCCGGGACCAACTTCCAGCACCGCGCACCCGTCCAGCGGGCCGGCGAGGCGGGCGATCTTGCGGGTGACGTTGAGGTCGAGCAGGAAGTGCTGGCCGAACCGCTTGTCCGCGCCCAGCCCATGCGCCGCCAGGCCTTCGCGCAGCGGCGGCAGGTCGGCCAGGCTCACGCCAGCGCCGCGCTCGACCGTTCCCGCTCGGCGGCGATGTGGGAGGCGGCGCGCAGGGCGGCGATCAGGCTGTCCGGCCGCGCCAAGCCGCGGCCGGCGATGTCGTAGCCCACCCCGTGGTCGGGCGAGGTGCGCACGATGGGCAGGCCCAGGGTGATGTTCACCCCGCCCCAGAAGTCCACGGTCTTGATCGGGATCAGGGCCTGATCGTGGTACAGGCAGATCACCGCGTCGTAGCGGGCCCGCGCATCGGCGTGGAACAGGGTGTCGGCCGGGGAGGCGTCGCTGCAGGCGATGCCCATGGCGCGCAGCCTGGCCGCGGCGGGATTGATGATGTCGATCTCTTCGCGGCCGAGCGTCCCGCCTTCGCCCGCGTGCGGATTGAGCGCGGCCAGGGCCAGGCGGGGATAGGGCACGCCGAAGTCGCGGGTGAGGGCGGAGGCGGCAATGCGCCCGGTCTCCACGATCCGGTCCACGCTCAGTGAGGCGATGGAGGCGGCGAGCGAGGCGTGGATGGTGACCAGCACGGTACGCAGACCCGCGGTGGTCAGCATCATCGCCGGGCCGCGCACGCCCGGGAAAGCGGCGCCGGCGGTCAGCTCGGCCAGGAATTCGGTATGGCCCGGGAACTTGAAGCCGGCCTCGTAGAGCGGCTTCTTGGCGATGGGGGCGGTGACCAGGCCGCAGACCGCGCCCGACAGGCTGAGGCCGACGCCGGTCTCGATCCAGCGCAGGATGCTGGCGGCGTAGCGGGGGGAGGGCTTGGCGGCTACCACCGGATTGAGCAGGGGCAGGTCCAGCACGGGCAGGGCCTCGCCGAACACCTCCGGCGCCTCGTCCGGGGCGCCGACCCGGCGCACGCCCGCCGCGCCCGCACCCGGAAAGGCGGCGACGAGGGACTCGTAGTCGCCCACGACGACGAAGCTCGGCCCGGTGCGTCGCAGGGCGGTCCAGGCCTTGACGATGATCTCAGGCCCGATCCCCGCCGGATCGCCAAGGCTGAGCGCCAGGGGGCGCGGCTTGGCGGGGGACAGGTTCACCGGGTTTCGATTTCCGCCGAGCTCCTGAGGTCGCGCAGATAGCGGCGGGCGAACATGGACAGTTGCTCGCCACGCAGGCGGTCGGTGATGTCGGTGCGGGTGACGCCGTCCACATTGGCCGCGTGGCGGGCGCAGACGGCGATCAGGTGCAGGCCGACGTCGGTGCGGATGGGCGTGCTGACCTCGCCGACCTTGAGACTGTCGACGGCGTCGCGGAAGGCGGGGCGGAGCTGGTTGACCGCCGTCTCGCCGAGATCGGCGGCGAGCACGCCGGGCGTCCGGTCGGCCTGGGCCTCCAGCGAGGTGCAGCCGTTGACGTGGCTGCGCAGCTTCAGCAGCTTGGCCTGGCCGGCGGCGATCTGGGCCGGCGTCGGCGCCGGCGGCAGGCTGACCGCCACCTGCTTCAGCTCGACCACCTGGTCGCTGGCCCCGGCCTTCTTCTGGCGCAGCAGCACGATGTAGACGCCGTCGGGGGTGATGATGGGCTGGGACAGGTCGCCCGGCTTCATCTGCTCGACCACGGTGCGCAGCTCGGGCTTGAGCGCGCTGTCCACCACCCAGCCGGCGTCGCCGCCGTTGGCGGCGGTGGGCAGGCCGGAGAACTGGCGCGCCACCGAGCCGAAGGGGGCGCCGCCCTGCATCTGCAGCACCAGCTGGTGGGCGCCGTCCTCCGCCGCCTGCTGGCCGCCCACGTGGCTGGCGTCCAGGAAGATTTCGGCGAGGTTGTACTGGGGCTTCAGCGAGGCGGCGTTGGCCTGGGCCACAGCGCTTTCCAGCTGGGTGTCGCCGATCACCACCGCGTCGCGGAAGCGGGCGCTGATGTAGTGGTTCCAGCTCATCTGCGCCTTGACCTGCTCGCGCAGCGTGCCGGGTTCCACGCCGTCGCTCTTCAGGCTGGCCAGCATCTGCTCGCGGCTGACGCCGGACTGTTTGGCGATCTCGGCCAGGTTGGCGTCCAGCTCGTCGTCCTCGGGCTCGAGGTGCAGGTCCTTCTGCTTCTTCTCGATGGTCTTGACCTCCTGCATCTCCAGCCGCTCGTCGACCAGGCCGCGGAGCGCCTCGCGCTCGATCTGGGGGATGTTGTCCTCGGTCGGCTGCACGCCGGTGGTGGCGACCAGCAGGCGCATGCGCTGGCGCAGGTCGTAGGAGGAGATCGGGTCGTCGTTGACCAGGGCGGCGACGCTCTCGCTCAGGTGCGGCTTGGGCGGGGGGGCGGCGGTCACCGCCTCCGGCGCGGCGACAGGGCCGCCGAGGTTGATGTGGTCGCCAAGGCCCTGGGCCGACGCCGGCCCCAGGACGCAGAAGGCCGCGCCGAGGCCGAGCAGGCCGGCGAGGGGAAGGCTACGCGATACGATCATGGGGCCGTTCCTCAGGTTCGCTCTGGTCAGCGGACCCCACGGCTGCTCGTCGGTGCAAGCGGCGCCGTCCCCCCCAGGGTCGTCAGGCTGATGCGGAAGGTGATGTTGTTGGATGTTCCGATCACGTTGGAGAACGTCTCGTCGTGCGTATAGATCACGTCCACCCGTATGCACTCGTTGTCGTATATCAGACCGACCTGGGCGACGGGGAACAGGTTCTCCTGCAAATCCCGTGACACATTGGCGCTCACGCCCCAGTGCCGGGTGACGAAGGCGTAGCCGCTGACGGACACGTCCTCGGTCTTGCCGATCACCGTCTGGCCGATGGGGAGGGCGGAAAGGTTCTCACCGGTGAGCGAGCTCGTGACGGGCGTGCCTTCGTTGACTTGGCTCAAGCCTTCCTGGTTCAGGTCGTAGCGGACCGTGGCTGAGAAGCGCGAGTTAGCGTAGCCGCCCCCCGCCTCTTCACGCTCCACGGCGTAACTGTCCTTGTCCAGTCGAGAACGGGTGAACAGGGTCACGCCCGGGTAGGGCTGCGCGGTGGCGGCGACGATCCAGTCCGATGCGGTCTGCTCCAGTCCCGACAGGGCGCTGAACTGCGGGTCCTGCTGGGCGCGAAAGGTGCGGCCGACCAGCAGGGTGGCGTTCTGGCCCGTGCCGTAGGTCACGCTGGCGCGTCCGCCTACGTTCAGCCGCTGGCCGCCTTCCAGCAGGTCGAAACCGGAGAAGCGATCGATGGAGAAGAGGTTGGTCTCGTCGTACTCGAACGAGGCGCTGTCTTCGTTGGGGATGTTGGGATCGACCTTATAGACAGGCGACAGGTCGAGCTGGGCGAGGGGTTCGAGCACCACGCTGGCCGACCCGATCGGCTTGATAAAGGGCCAGCTCAGGTTCACGCCGGCGGTGCCGGAGATGCGGCCGACAGAGCTCTTGCCGTCTGTCTGGGCGATGCCGACGCCTGGGGTGACCGTGCTGTTGTATGCGATCGAGCCGGACGGGGCGGTCCCCGTGAACCCCTCGTACACGACGGGATTGGTCACCGAATAGCCGTCCACGCGGCCGTAAACGAACGGATCGATGCGGATGCCGTCGTTCAGCGTGAAGCTCGTACGCCAGTCGCCGCCGACGCTCGCGCGGCGGCTGTCCGTATAGCTCAAGCCAGACAGCACCCGCGCCTGGGCTTGGTTAGCCAGCTGCTGCGGGTTGGCGAAGGGATTGCCGCCGGTCGCGTTCGTGTTGAACAGCTGCGGCCCCTCGGCGATCACGCCGGTCGGATCGAAGACGGAAATCACCCGGTCGTTGCGCGTCAGTGCCACGGCGCTGGCTTGGAAGCGGAGCTGACCGCCGAGGAAGGGGTTTGGCGCGTCGTAGCGGGCCTCCACCAGCGGGCCCACGATGGGGAAGGAGCGGCTGCTCTCGTAGATGCCCTCGGGCCCGCTCTCCGCCACGCCATTGACGGTGATCGTCTGGGTTCCGAACGCGCGCAGGCTCTGGAAGTCCAGGGTCGCCAGGGACAGGTAGGAATTGTCGTCGGCCTTGACGGTGTAGAGCTGGCTGATCAGTCGGTCGGTGTCGGCTGGGAAGGGGCCGCGGTCGGTGTAGACGTCGTGGATGCCGTAGCGGGCGAAGATGGTCGGGTCGGTGACCCGCTCCGCCCCAAAGCCCCAGACCCAGTTCTTGTCGGGCGTGACGTCGAACAGGCCACGCGCCAGGAGGTAGCTGCGCGAGGTGTCGTTGTCGAAGAACTGGTGGTTGTTGAACTCCTCGGAATACGTATAGCCGGCGCGAATATCGATCTCGCCGGAGTAGAAGCGCTCGGTCAGGCGCAGGTTCAGGAACGGGTTCACTCGGGAGCTGATCTGGGGCGCTACGATCAGGTCGGTCGAGGGGTTGATGGCCAGCAGATAGGGCTGGTCGATCGAGGCCCCGCGGCGGCGGGAGTATTCGATCTTGGGCGTCAGCAGACCCGAGCGGCGGGGCGTGCTGGGATCGGGGTGCCAGAACACCGGGGCGTAGAACACCGGCACGCCCAGCACCCGGATCACCGCATTGCGGTAATAGATGACGTGGTGCTCGCGGTCCTCGGTGATGCGGGTCGCGGTGATCGACCAGGTCGGCGCGGTCGGGCGGCCGTCGAGCGCACAGAGGTTGCAGGCGGTGTAGACGGCGTTGTTGAGCTGGTTGACCGCATCGTTGCGCCGCACCGCCAGGCCTGCGGCCAGGGTCGTGTTGCCGACCTCGTGGCTGGCGAAGCCGAGCGCCACGGCGGCGCGGAACTGGTCGTCCAGGGTCACGTCGTCGCCGTAGATGGTCGAGCCGTCCGGGTTCACCACGACCGCGTGGCCATAGGCGTGGGCCGTGCCGTTGACGGTTTTGTAGACCAGCTTGTCGGCGCGCAGCGTGCGACCCTGGTAGCGGGCTTCGACGTGGCCGGTGGCGGTGACCAGGCTGTTCGGCTGGTCCTGGGCCACGGTGTCGGCCTGCAGCAGCAGGTCGCGCGGCCCCAGTCCGTCGTCGGGCAGCGGCGCGGCGGGCGCGCGGGAGCGCAGGTTCGCCGCCTGGGCCAGGGCTGCGGAGTGGACCGCCAGGGAGGCGACGCCGGCCAGGAGGAGGGCGCGGCCGGTGGCCCGCATCCACCGCCGAAGGGGCGTCAGACCGCCGCCGGCCAGGCTGCGCAGGGCGCCTTGGCGCATGATTGAAATGACCCCTGCGACTGACCGGCGGCCGGACGGTGAAGCTTCCTCGGATGGCGAGATCGCCCCGTCAACCGTCTTCAGTGTAACAAAGCAGGGTGAAGCCGCCGAGCAACGCTATGA
>CAXTEX010000003.1:0-16071 GCA_964243445.1 uncultured Caulobacteraceae bacterium
GCCCAGTACGGCCTGCAGACCGCCGGCATCATCGACGTGACCACCAAGAGCGGGCTCAAGAACGGCGGCGAGATCACCGCCTATGGAGGAAGCCACGGCGACTACGAACCCAGCTTCGAATACGGCGGCCATTCCGGCGCCACCGACTTCTTCATCTCCGGCGAGTACCGCCGCACCCAGCTCGGCATCGAGAGCCCGGACGGGTCGGCCACCCCCGATCACGACCGGGCCGACCAGGGCGACCTCTTCGTCTACGCCGACCACACCTTCTCGGCCCAGGACCGGGTCAGCTTCCTCGGCAGCTACGCCAACGATCGCTTCCAGATCCCCAACATCACCAACGGCGAGCCCGGCAACGGCTTCACCGTCGGCGGTCAGTCGCAGTTCCCCACCCAGCTGCTGAACGAGTCCCAGCGCGAGGTGACGGGGTTCGCCTTGGCCAGCTATCTGCACGATGGCGGCCGCTACACCGTCCAGGCCTCGGTGTTCAGCCGCTTCTCCGCCCTGAGCTTCGAGCCGGGCGGCGTCGGCGACCTGCTGTTCACCGGCATCTCCCAAGCTGCGTTCAAGCGCGACGTCGCCTTCGGCGTACAGGACGAGGGCGTGTTCAAGCTGACGCCCGACCATACGCTCCGCGGCGGCGTCATCATCCAGGGCGAGCGCAGCAACAGCTACACGAACAGTCAGACCCTGCCCATCGCCGACGATGGAACGGTGAGCGAAACGCCCGAGACCATCGTCGACGATCAGTCCAAGACCCAGTACACCTACAGCGTCTATCTCCAGGATGAATGGCGCATCCTGCACAATCTGATCTTGAACTACGGGTTGCGCGGAGACGACCTGAACAGCTACCGCGACGAGAAGCAGTTGTCGCCCCGCGCCAACCTGGTCTGGCTGCCGACGCCCACCACCACCTTGCACGCCGGCTACGCCCGCTACTTCAACCCGCCGCCGTTCGAGTTGATCGGCAACCAGACCATCGCCAAGTTCCAGAACACCACCGCCGCCTCAGCCGTCACCACCGACACCACGCCTTTCGCAGAACGGCAGAACTATTACGACGTCGGCGGCGAGCAGAAGCTGTTGCACCGCCGTCTGACCCTTGGCGTGGACGTCTTCTACCGCAAGTCGCACAACCTCATCGACGAGGGTCAGTTCGGCGCACCGATCATCCTCACCCCCTTCAACTACCAGGACGGCCTGATCTTCGGCCAAGAGTACAGCGCCAACTACACGCAAGGACCGCTCACCGCCTATGTCAACTTCACCCACGAGCGGGCGCAGGGCAAGCTGATCGACAGCAGCCAATTCAACTTCAGCGCCGCCGACCTGGCCTATATAGCGCGCAACTACATCTATCTCGACCATGACCAGACCTACTCAAGCTCGGCCGGAGCCTCGTACCTGATCCGTCCGGGGGCGCTCGGCGGCGGCGCCCTGTCGGACGCCCTGGCCGGCACGCGAGGCGGCTTCGATCTGCTCTACGGTTCGGGGCTGCGGGCCGACCAGACCCTGGCCGACGGCGCCATCGTCCCCAACGGCGCTCATGTGCCAACCTATGTCACGGTCAACCTGACCGCCTCCCATCATTTCAGCCTGCCTCTCGCCGGTCCCCTGGACGTGCGCTTCGACGTCATCAACGTCGCCAACAAGGAGTACGAGATCCGCAACGGCACCGGCGTGGGCGTCGGAGCGCCTCAGTTCGGCGCCAGCCGCGGCTTCTTCGGCGGCGTCAGCAAGGCGTTCTGAGCCGGCGACCGGCGCAGGCGCCTATCCGAAGCCCCTGTCGAGGAAGCTTTCGGCGCAGGCGCAGTGCATGGCCACGCCCTTAGCCAGGGTCGCCTCGTCCAGAACCATCCGCGTGTTGTGCAGGGGGTAGGCGTCCGCAGGGTCGACCTGGTCCGGCGCCACGCCGATGAAGCTCATCACGCCGGGTATCTGCTGCAGGACGTAGGAGAAGTCCTCCGCTCCCATCAACGGCGCCGTCATCGGCCGCCACCCAGCCTCGCCGCTGAGCCGCCGGGCGTTCTGCTCGACGATCGACACGGCGCGAGGATCGTTCACCGTCACCGGAAAGCCCGGCTCCACATGGGCGCGGCCGGTCAGGCCGTGGGCGGCGGCGACATGCTCCACGATGCGGCGGAAGCCCTCCTGCGCCCGGGCCCGCGTCTCCTCCGACAAAGTCCGCAGCGTTCCGAGCATCTCCACGCTCTGGGGGATGACGTTGTTGGTCGTGCCCGCCGCGATCCTGGTGATGCTGAGCACGGCCGGGTCGGACACGGCGATCTTGCGCGTCACCAGGGCTTGCAGGGCGGTGACGATCTCGCAGGCGACGGGGATAGGGTCCAGGCTCTCGTGCGGCATGGCCGCATGACCGCCGCGCCCCTCGATGACAGCGCTGAGCACGTCGGCCGACGCCATGGCCGGACCGCCTCGGCCGGAGAAGACCCCGCGCGGAAGGTTGGGCATGATGTGCAGGGCGAAGGCGGCCTCCGCCCGGGGCTCGTCCAGCAGGCCGTCCTCCAGCATGTAGCGCGCGCCATGCCAGCCCTCCTCGCCGGGTTGGAACATGAACACCACCGTGCCGGACAGCGTCTCGCGGCGCGCGCAGAGCGCCCTGGCCGCGCCGACCAGCATGGCGGAATGGGCGTCGTGGCCGCAGGCGTGCATGGCGCCGTCGGTGCGCGAGGCGAAGGCTAGCCCGGTCTCCTCCTGCATGGGCAGGGCGTCCATGTCGCCGCGCAGCAGCACCGTGCGCCCGTTGCCCCGCCCGCCGCGCAGGATGGCGACCAGGCCGCTGCTCGACGGGCCCGTCCGGTATTCCAGGGGTAGGCCGTCGAGCGCCGCCTTGATCTTGTCCGTCGTACGATGGCACTGCAGGCCGATCTCGGGATCGGCGTGGATCGCCCGGCGGAGCGCGATCACGTCGGCCAGCTGCCCCTCGCCGACGGCGACCCAGTCGACCCCCAAGTCCATAGACCCGTCCATGACCACGCTCCTGCCGCCGCCCAGCCAGCTTACGCCAGCCCGGCGCCGCGGCAAGCGGTCCGATGCCCCACGTCCGCCGAGCGGCCCGACGCGGCGTTAGCCCATGCAATAGACAGGAACTCGCCGGGCCGCTCTAAGCGGCGGATGCGTCTGTCTCAGCTCCGTCCGGATAATTTCACCTTGTCCCTGCTCGCGACGGTGACCTTGGCGACCCTGCTGCCCTGCCGGGGCGTCTTCGCCGCGGTGATGCAGCAGGCGACCACCGCGGCGATCGTGCTGCTGTTCTTCCTGCATGGGGCCAAGCTGTCGCGGGAGGCCATCATCGGCGGTCTGGGCGCCTGGAAGATCCACCTGGCGGTGTTCGCCTCCACCTTCGTGCTCTTCCCCCTGCTCGGCTCGGGCCTCCGCCTGCTGCCGGGCTGGCTCGTTGCGCCGACGGTCGCGCCGGGGCTGCTGTTCCTCTGCCTGCTGCCGTCGACCGTGCAGTCCTCCATCGCCTTCACCTCGATCGCCGGCGGCAACGTGCCGGCGGCGGTGTGTAGCGCTTCGGGCTCTAGCCTGATCGGCATCTTCCTGACCCCGCTCCTGGCCGCCCTGCTGATGGGCGCGCATGGGCGAAGCGGCAACGAACTCGCCGCGGTGGAGAGCGTGGCCGCGGAGCTTCTGGCGCCGTTTGTCGCCGGACATCTGTCCCGCCCGCTGCTCGGTCGATGGATCGACCGCAACAAGACCGTGCTCGGCGTCGTGGACCGGGGCTCGATCCTGCTGGTGGTCTACACCGCCTTCAGCGCCGCGGTGGTCCAGGGCTTGTGGCGGCGGTTGTCGGGCGTGGACCTGGCGGAGGTGTTCGTCTGGGACGCGGTCCTGCTGGCCATCGCCCTGGCGGTGACCACGGCCGGCGCGCGGGCGGCGGGGTTTGAACGCGCCGACGAGATCACCACCGTCTTCTGCGGCTCCAAGAAGAGCCTGGCCGCGGGCGTGCCCATGGCGGGCGTTCTGTTCCCCACCGCCCAGATCGGACCGGTGCTGGTGCCGCTCATGCTGTTCCACCAGATCCAGCTGATGGTCTGCGCCGTGATCGCGCGCCGCTACGCTGCCGGCGCGTCGATGGCGCGAGCGCCCGCTGCGGTTGAGGCGGCCCAGCCCTGAACGGGAAGCGGCGTGAGCCCAGCCCGCGCCCGACCAAGCCGTCGCTTCAGGCGGTCGGCGCCCCGGCGATGAGAGGCTCGGCGACGCCGCTGTCGCCCTTGGCGTGTGCGCCGTCGAGTTCCAGGCCGGCGAAATCGCCCTGCTCGCGCCAGGTGCGCAGCAGGCGGATGAAGGCTATGGGTCCGCCGCCGAACACGGCGCCCCGGGCGTCCGCATCCGACAGTCTGCCCTCATTGTTGTAGTAGCCGGGGGTGCAGGCCTCGATGAACTTGCGCCGGGCCTCGCCGAGTTTGACGATCGTGTCGACCCAGCCTTGTTCGGCCTCTGCGGTCGGCTCGACCGTCCCGATCCCGCTCGTCAGACAGCGGCCGACGATGTGGGCGATGTGGGTGGACTGCTCGCTCAGCATATGAGGAAAGTTGGGCGACATACCCGACTGGGCCGGACTGACCACGAAGCAGTTTGGAAAGTCGCGGGTGTGAAGGCCATGCAAGGTCGACAGGCCCTGCGCCCACTTCTGGGTCAGCGAAACGCCGTCGACGCCTAGCACCTCCATGCCGGCCCGTTTGGAATAGCTGGTCGCGACCTCAAAGCCTGTCGCAAAGATCAGGCAGTCGAGCGGATACTCCTGGCCTGCGACCACGGCGCCGGCCGGCGTGATCCGCTGCACGCCCCGGCCGAAGGTGTCCACCAGGGTGACGTTGTCCTGGTTGAAGACGGAGAGATACTGGTCGTGGAAACAGGGCCGTTTGCAGTAGAGGCTGAACCAGGGCTTGAGCGCCTCCGCCGTGGCCTGATCCTTGACGATGCTGCCGATGCGCTCGCGGATCTGTGCCATCTTCTCGAAATCGGCCTGCTCCAGCAGCACGGCGGGCGATACGCCCGGATGGTCGGCCAGCTTCTGGCGCATCGCTTGAGCCAGGACCGTCCAGCCGTCGTGCACGAGATCGTCGAGCGGCAATTCGGCTGTGAACTGGGCGGTGAAGTTCTCCATGCGCGCCTGCTGCCAGCCGGGCTGAAGGCTCGCCGCCCAGTCAGGGTCGGTGAGGCTGTTGTCTCGCGCGTCCACCGAGGAGGGCGTGCGCTGGAAGACGAACAGGTGCTCGGCGGACGCGGCCAGCGGGGGGATGCACTGGATGGCGGTCGCCCCCGTGCCGATGATGCCGACGCGCTTGTCGCGCAGCCGCTCCAGAGGCTCGGTCGCGCTACCCCCCGTGTAGCCGTAGTCCCACCGGCTCGTATGAAAGCTGTGTCCCTGGAAGGTCTCCAGCCCCGGTATAGCCGGCAGCTTGGGGCGGTTCAGCGGCCCGGTGGTCAGAACCACGAAGCGGGCCTGCATCTGGTCGCCGCGATCGGTTTCGACGATCCACCGCCCGGCGGGGCCGTCCCACCGCATCGACTTGACCTGGGTCGAGAAGCAGGCGTCCTCGTACAGGCCGAACCGCTCGGCGATGCGACGACAGTGGGCCCTGATCTCCGGCGCTTTAGAGTAGCGCTCGACCGGCATGTAGCCGGTCTCCTCCAACAGCGGGAAGTAGATGTAGGACTCGATATCGCAGGCGGCTCCCGGATAGCGGTTCCAGTACCAGGTTCCCCCGAAATCGCTTCCGGACTCGATGATGCGGATGCTCTCCACGCCCGCTTCGCGCAGACGGGCGGCGCAGAGCAGTCCACCGAAACCGCCGCCGACGATCAGGACGTCTACGGCGTCGTGCAGGGGCTCGCGTTCGACCACCAAGCCGTAAGGATCGGCGAGCAGGTGGGAAAAGCCCTGCTCGACGTCATGGTAGCGGCGCTCGCTCGGATCGCCGGCCGAACGGCGGTCGCGCTCCGCACGATAGCGTTCGCGCACCGCGTCGAAGTCCGGCCCTGAGGGGGTTTCGTCGCCAAGAGCCATCTTCAGTTCCTACGAACGGTTTGGGACCGTGCAGCACGGCGCTCGTCGAGGATCGGCCGCCGCGCCATCTCTCGCCGCCGGTCCGCCGGCTTTAACCGCATATCAGAACTTGGCCCGAAGGGTCGCGCCGAACGTCCGGGGCGCTCCAAGGAAGGCGTCCACCAGGCCGGTGGCGTCATTGGGCGCATTCTGCCCGGGCGCGTTGAACGTGGACTGCACATAGTTGGTGTTGAACAGGTTCTCGACGAAGAACTCCGCGTCGAACCGGCCGTTCTCCGGCCCGAAGATGATCCGGCCGTCGGTGACGGTGTAGGCTGGCTGGGTCTTGCGCACGTCCTCGTCGGAGCTGCTGCTGTAATCGGAATTGAACTTGGCCCCCAGGTTGAGGCGGGTGAAGACTTCATGGGGCAGGTGGTAGGTATAGGTGGCCTCGATGGAGGCGGAATACTGCGGCGCAAAGGGCAGCCGCTCTCCCGGCGTGCCGAGATAGCCGGAGCTGAGCAGGGCCTGGTAGTCGCTGTGCGAGAAACGGGTGTTGGCGATGGTCAGACCGCCCTGCAAGGTCAGGTCGCGTACCGGGCGGTAAAGGAAGTCGGTGTCCAGGCCCTTGCTGTAGACATACGGCAGAGAGTCGACCAGGAAGATCAACCCATTGTAGGTGTTGTCCTGGAAGTTGGAGAACTTCTCATAGAACAGGGTGGCGTTGAGCAGGAGCTTGCGGTCGAACAGGGTTGACTTGGCGCCGACCTCGGCGGAGTCAGAATATTCGGGCTTGAAGAATGTGTTGGAGATGGCGTTGGTCGCGGTGACCAGGCCGTTCGCGCCCACCGGACATGGGCCGGTGGCGAGCGGCAGCCCCGTCGCCGGGTTCAGCCCCTGCTGGTTGGGGCAGCTGATCCGATCGAGGTTGAACCCTCCCGCCTTGAAGCCCTTGGCGTAGGAGATGTAGGTCAAGAGTTCCGGGCTGAGCCGATAGGCGGCCTTGACCGTGCCTGATGTGTTTGAAGTCGATTCCGCCTGATGATTACGAAAATTGTTGAACGCAGACTCTTCAATCGGCAAGCAGACCGTATTGATGCCCTGCTGCCCCAGAGCCGAGGCCGGCACCCCGCGGCTGTTGATGATCGCGTCGCAGGCTGCGCCGGTCAGCGGACTGACGTTCTGGTTCAGGCTGTTGTCGACCTTGTTATCGATGGTGTAGCGTACACCGACGTTGACGTCGAACTTAGGCGTGAAGTGGTATGTCTCGTTGGTGAAGATCGAGTAGTTGTCGTCGCGCTGACGATACTGGTCTATGTCGCCCTGACCGGCAGGATACTGGGCGTTGGGCGAACCGAAGACGAGCTGGAGGGCGGTGGGGATCGGTGCGCCCAAGGCGATGGAGCTCAGCACGTCGTTGATAAGCGGGTTGTAGTCCGCCCCGAACAGCAGCTGCTGGTTATCGCGCAGGTATTCGTTGGCGTAGAAGCCGCCCACCAGGAAATCGAGTTTGGAGTAAGAGCCGGCGAAGCGGATTTCCTGGCTGAAGTCCTGGAACTGCTCGCTGTTCACATCGCCGCTGGTCCGCTGCAGGATATCGATGTCGGTGAAGTCCGGGTCCTGGGAGGTGAAAAGCTTCCAGTTGCGGAAGGCCGTTATGGAGGTCAGCGCGCCGTTCAGCTGGGGAAGCTTGTAGTCCGCCTGAACGGAGATGCCTTCGTCCACATTGTCCTGCGGGTCGTTCTGGTTGCCGTAGGTGACGCGATTATAGGGATTGGGGGTCTGGGGCTCGCCGCCGTTCGCGCCGGCGAGGCTGGACACCAGCCCCTGGGTGGTCAGACCGCCCGTCGCCTTGCTCAGCGGCTGGGCGTCTCGGAACACCACCGCCAAGCAGCAGTGCTCGTCGCGGTGGGTGTAGTCGCCGATCACCCGCACGGAGAAGTCGTTGTTCGGCTTATAGAGCAGCTGGAGCCGGGTCGTGTAGAAGTTCTCGTCCTGGTCGTCGTCCTTCGTGCGCGGGCCGGCGCCTGTCACCACGCTCTGGAAGCCGTCGCGCTGGCGATCGGCGAAGTAGAAACTTCCCGCCAGCTGGTCGCCGAAGATCGGACCGTGCACCTCGGCCGACCCGCCGATGGCGTTGTAGTTGCCCGCGGAAAGCTCCGCCGAGCCGCCGTACTTGAACGTCGGCTCGGCCGTGGTGATGTTGATCACGCCGGCGGAAGTCGACTTGCCGAACAGGGTTCCCTGCGGACCTTTTAGCACCTCGATCTGGTCCACGTCGCCCAGATCGTTGAACCCGACGCCGTTACGCGGTCGATAGACGCCGTCGATTACGATGCCGACGGACGGCTCCAGCCCCGGGTTGTCGCCGACGGTGCCGACGCCGCGGATACGCGCCGTGGTGGTCGCATCGGAGGTGTCGGAAGTGACGGTAAGACCGGGCACGACGCGCTGCAGGTCCTTGACGGTCTGCACGCCGCTATCCTGCAATAGCTGCTTGTTGATGACGGTGACCACGATGGGCACGTCCTGCAGGTTCTCCTTACGCTTCTGCGCGGTCACCACGATCGTATCGACCGTGAAGGGCGAGCCGGTCGCCACCGGCCCAGCCGCGGGGGCTGTCGGGCCCGGCGCCGTGGTGCTCAGGGCGGAGGTCGCCGTCGTGGCGTTGGGGCTGACGCTGGAGGAGCCCGGCCCAACGGGAGCCGGGTTCGCGGAGTCTTGGGCGAAAGCGGCCCCATGTCCGATGATCGTCGCCATGATCGCGAGCGACGATGCGGACAGCAACGCGAAACGACGCGTGTTCATGCAAACTTCCTCCTTCAAAACCGCACGATCTTATCGTTGTCGCCGATTTGCATTGTACGTGTTGGGACCCGCAGCAACCTAATCAACATCCGGCATGATTCCAGATGCCTTGGTACGCCTCAATGCGATGGGTCTACTTTACAGAAAAGGCTTCATGGTCGCATCTGCTCGCGATCATACTTTTTGAGACAGCTTTATGGAAACATTTAAAGCAGATCGCTCATCCATTCGATACGGCGCTCATTTCCGCCATAGCCTCACTGGTGACACGGCTCCTTGTCAGAGACAAGGGCCCAGCCGCAAAAAGGTCGACGGGTGTGTCGCTCTTCGATCCGATCGGCTCACGAAGGTCTTGCGAAGGCGCCGGCGCCGGGCCAGGAAAAAGGCGATGAGTGCGAAGACGAACGCCGGGCGCAAATTCGGCGGCAAGACGGCGCAGGAGCGACAGGCCGAGCGGCGCGAGCAACTGGTTCGCGCGGGCCTGACGCTCTACGGCGAGCGGGGGTATCGCACCGCGACGGTGAAGGCGGTGTGCGATGTCGCGGGCCTGACCGAACGCTACTTCTACGAGTCTTTCGCCAACAGCGAGGAGCTGCTGTGCGCCTGTTTCACCCAGGTGACGGAGGAGATCCTGGCGGCCATGAGACGCGCCGCCGATCATCACGGCGGGACGCCGATGGGCCGCGTGCGCGCTGGTTTGCTAGTCTATCTCCGCAGCCTGAGGGACAATCCCGCGGCGACCCGCGTCTTCCTGTTCGAAATGGCGAGCGTCAGCCCCCAGACCGAGGCCCTGGTGTCGCAGAGCCATGACGCCTACGGCTCGCTGCTGACCGACGTGCTGGCCGGCGACCCGGCCTTCAATCCCGCCGTCCCGCGACTTCTTCTTCGCGGCGTGATCGGAGGCGGGCTGCACGTAGCCCAGGCCTGGATCGCGGGAGGTTACGCGGAAGACATCGAGACCGTGGCCGGCATCGCGCTCAGCCTCTACAGCTTGGCGGCTCCTGCAAAACCGAGCGCCCGCAAGTCGACCGGCAAGGCCGTACCCCTCTTCAGATGAGCTTGGCGCGAGCGCGAGCGCGGTGATATGCCCGGGGAACTGACATTGCGCATTGTCGGTGTGCGGGCGGCCGGGCGGACGAGACCGGCCCGTTCAGCTTCGCTCCCAGCGCCGATCGGAGACCGACATGTCCATCCTGGACGCGCCCGCACAGGCCCACGCCGCCGCTTCCGAGGATGACCGCGACGCCATAGCCGCGCTGCGGTCCGCCTTTGACGCCCAGCGCCGCGCCTTCGCCGCTGACCGCAAGCCCAGCCTGGATGTGCGCCGCGAGCGGATCGGCCGCATCATCCCCATGATGCTCGGCAATCGCGAGCGGATTAGCCAGGCGCTCAGCACCGACTTCGGAGCCCATCCCGTCCCGGCGTCGGACCTGATCGAGACTCTGGGCGTCGTGGGCCGGGCCCAGTACGTGCTGCAGAACCTGGAAGCCTGGATGCAGCCCATGGCGCGCGAGATGGACGCCGCCATGTTCGGCGCCTCGCGAGCCTATATGCAAAGCCAGCCCAAGGGCGTCGTCGGCAATATCGTGCCTTGGAATTTTCCCTTCGACATCGGGGTCGGGCCGATGATCGAGATGCTGGCGGCCGGCAATCGGGTGATCCTAAAACCATCCGAATACGCGCCGGCCTCCGCCGTCTTGCTGCGCGAGATGATCGCCGACCATTTCGAGCCCGAGCTGGCCTATGTCGCCGTAGGCGGCCTGGATTTGGCGCGCGCCTTCGCCGACCTGCCCTGGGACCACCTGCTCTACACCGGCAGTCCAGGCGTGGGCCGCCAGATCATGGCCGCCGCGGCGCGCAACCTCACGCCGGTGACGCTGGAGCTCGGCGGCAAATGCCCCGCCGTGATCCTGCCGGGCGCCGTGGACGCCGCCAGCGTCAAGTCCGTCATTGGCACCAAGATCGTCAAGAACGGTCAGATGTGCGTGTCCGTCGACTACGCGCTGGTGCCCCGGGGCGAGATGGACGCCTTCGCCGGTCTGGCGGTCGAGTTCATGCATCAGGCCGTCCCCGGCTATGCACGCGGAGCCGACTGCACCGGCATCATCTCGCTTCGCCACCTGGACCGGCTCGACGAACTGCTGCAGGAGGCCAAGGACCGCCAGAGCCGCATCGTGGTGCTGGAAGAGCATGGGGAAGTCGACCGCGGGACGCGGCGGATGCCGATGTCGCTGGTGCTCGATCCGGCGCCCGACCTGCGGATCATGAAGGAGGAGATCTTCGGCCCGATCCTGCCGGTGGTCCCGTACGATGACCTGGACGAGGCGCTGGCCTTCATCAACGCCGGTGAGCGGCCGCTAGGCCTTTATGTCCTGGGCCATGACCCGGCACAGATCGAGCATGTGCTCGACGCCACCCACTCCGGCGGCGCAGCGGTGAACACCTGCGCGCTCCAAGGCGCCCTGCCGTCGCTTGGCTTCGGAGGGTCGGGCATGAGCGGCATGGGCCGGCACCACGGGGTGGAGGGCTTTCGCGAGTTCTCCAACCTGCGCGGCGTCGTGGTGCAGGGCGAAGGCGACCAGATCGACGCCTTCTTCGCGCCCTACAGCAAGGCCGCAGCCATCGTGGACCACGTGCTGGCGGGCGTAGCGGGCGGCTGAGGCGAAACGCTAGCCGCGACCGAGCGCGATGAAATAGTCGCGCGTCGCCTCCGGCGCGGCGATAGCCTGGACGTTAAGCTCCTTCAGCTCGGGGGGCATGTACCAGTGCACCCGATCCTCGTGATAGGCCTGCCACACGACCTCGGCGACCATGCGCGGGCTGATCAGCCGCCAGGGGCCGTCCGGCGGCAGCATGGCCTTGGTCTCGGCAGACAGCATGCCCGTGTCGATGATGCCCGGCAGCACGTCGGCGGCGCGCACGCCGTGCCGCTTGAATTCGATCGAGAGCGCCTCGGTGAGCCCCTTCACCGCATGCTTGGTGGCGGAGTAAGCGGCGAGGTTGGCCGAACCGAACACGGCCGAAGCGGACGAGGTGGAGAAGCAGAGCGAGTTCGGCGTCGCCCTGAGCAGGGGCGCGGCGGCCTGCACCCCGGCGAAGACGCCGAGCAGGTTGATGCGCACGACGCGCTCGATCGTCTCCCACGCCATCTCGTCGGTCGCCCCGTTGGCGATGACGCCGGCGTTGTTGAACAGCATATCCAGCGTGCCGCCGGTCTTCTCAGCGAAAGCCGCCATGGCGGCGAGGTAGGCTTTAGGGTCGCTCACATCGAGGCGCTGGCCGTGGCAGGCGCTCTCTCCGAGCTCGACCGCCAGAGTCGACAAGCCCTGCTCGTCGACGTCGACCGCGCCGACGAACCAGCCGTGCTCGGCGAACAGCCGGGCCGTCGCCCGGCCGATGCCCGAGGCGGCCCCGGTGATGAAGATGGACTTGCGATCGCCCGACATACGAACTCCCTAGACGTGGCGGTTGAGCGGCCGAATGGATGATCTCAGGGCGTGGTCGACTGGATCGGGGATGTCCACGGCATTGGCGAGACGGCCTCGATCGCCAGCCCGGCCTCCCCGTCCGGCCTGGCGCGCCCTCCGCCGCGAACGAACAGCAGGCCGATGAAGCCCAGGATCATCAGGGCGGCCAGGGCGGCGAAGCCGGCCTGCTGCGTGCCGGTGACATGAGTGGCCACGAGCACGAGCGCCGACCCGATCCACACCGTCGCCGTTCCGGAGAGAGCGTAGAGTCCGAAGAAGGCGCCCGTCTGCTCCGGCGGCGTCAGCCGGGTCAGGAGGGTGCGGCTCGAGGCGTAGGAGGCGGTGATGAAAACGGAATTGGAAAAGCTGATCAGCAGATAGATGAGGTCCGGCAGAGTCCGGAACACCGGCCCGTTCCAGAGCGGCGCATGGACGAGCGGATTGTACCGCCAGACGTAGAGGATGCGGTCCGGCGCCATGCCGATCAAGGCGATGAGGCTGAGCGCGGTCATGCCGATCTCGATGCGCACCGCCCATTTCGGGCCGAGCCCGTGGTCCAGCACGCCGCCCAACACTCCGCCGAGCACCGCCAGTATGCTAAGCAGGACGCCGTAAGCCAGCAGGTCCAGCGTATTCCAGTGCATCACCCCGCCCGCATAGACGCCGGCGAACAGCAGAACCCCGGTCATGGCGTCGATGTAGAGCATGCGTGACAGCAGGAAGGTCGTGGCGTCCCGGCGGCCCTTCAGCGTCGCCAGCATCGCAGCGATCGATTGCGCCCCGCCGGCGAAGGCCCGCCCGATGGACAAGCCCGTCGGCGGCGCGTCGGCGGTGAGGAAGAACAGCGGCAGACAACCCAGGGCCAGAATGGCGGCGGCGATAGGGGCGACGATGCGGGCCGGCTCGTGCAGGGACTGGCTCAGTCCGAACAACGGCGTCTTGGGGATGAAGCCGAACGGCAGGACGCCGGGAAGCTCAAACGCCCACAGCACAAACAGCAGAGCGGTGACCGAGACCGCATTGCCCAAGGCCAGGGCCAGCCCCGATGCGGCGTGGGCGCGCCGCATGCCCGCGGCCCGCACCAGCATGGAGTTGTGCAGGACCTCGCTGTAGGAGAACAGCACCGAGATGGCGGCGGCGATCACGATCACCATCCCGACCGAGAGCCCCCGGTGGTCGGCCCGGGTGAACCACAGCGACCATATCAGCGGCGCCATCAAGGCCGTGACGAACAGCAGCAAGGGCTTGCGCGGGCCGATCTTGTCGACCGAGGCGCCGAGCAAGGGCGCGGTGAGCGCCACGATGATCCCCGCCCACTGGCCGTAGGTGGCGACCGCCTGCTGCCCGCGGACCGGATCGCCCACCACCACGCTCGAGAAGTAGGGCATGAACACATAGATGGTCACGAGCACCACGAAGGGGTTGCGCGCGCCTTCGAACATGGACCACGCCAGGGCGCCTGGCGACAGACCCCCGCCCGCCTTCTCGTTCAACGGCGAAGCCTCCCGCTCGCAGCTTCCGCGTCCCGCCGACCGTGGAGCGACAAGCCGTCTTGTCAGATCGACGCATACATCGTTACGGGCCTTTGGCAAGCAGCCGCCGGAACGGACCCGCGGGAGCGCCTGGACCGCAACTTCAGATCAGGCCCGCCAAGGGCGAGGACGGATCGGCGTAACGCTTCATCGGCATGCGGCCGGCGAGATAGGCTTCCCGGCCGGCGATCACGGCGTGCTTCATGGCGCGGCCCATGCGCACCGGGTCCTTGGCCTCGGCGATGGCGGTGTTCATCAGCACGCCGTCGCAGCCGAGCTCCATGGCGATGGCGGCGTCCGAAGCGGTGCCCACGCCCGCATCCACGATCACCGGCACGTGCGACTGCTCCACGATCAGGCGGATGTTGACCCGGTTCTGGATGCCGAGCCCCGAGCCGATCGGCGCGCCGAGCGGCATGATCGCCGCGGCCCCGGCCTCTTCGAGCTTGCGCGCGTAGACCGGGTCGTCGGAGCAGTAGACCATCACCTGGAAGCCGTCGGCGACGAGCAGCTTGCAGGCGCGAAGCGTCTCCTCCATGTCGGGATAGAGGTGTTTCGGGTCGCTCAGCACCTCCAGCTTGACTAGGTCCCACCCGCCGGCCTCCCGCGCCAACCTGAGGGTGCGCACCGCATCCTCGCCGGTGAAACAGCCCGCGGTGTTGGGCAGGTAGGTGAAGCGTTCGGGCTTCACATAGTCGGCGAGCATGGGCTGGGTCGGGTCGGACAGGTTCACCCGTCGTATCGCCACCGTGACGATCTCCGCGCCCGCCGCCTCCGCAGCCGCGGCGTTGACGGCGTAGTCCTTGTACTTGCCGGTCCCTACGATCAGGCGCGAGGTGAAGCTGCGCCCCGCCACCGCCCAGCGATCGGCGGCCGCCGGGGCGGCGCCCTCCACGGACACGTTCAAGACTGGCGCGTTCATCTCAGCCGCCTCCAATGAAGTGGACGATCTCTATGCGGTCGCCCTCGCCAAGCGCGGTGGCGAGGTATCGCGAGCGCGGCACGATCTCTAGGTTCCGCTCGATGGCCACCTTGCGCTCGTCAAGACCAAGCGCGGCCACGAGGGCGGCCACGGTGGGGCAACGCTCCAGCATCCGTTCCTCGCCATTCAGGACCAGCCTCAAACCCTACGCCTTCGCTGCAAGGGCGAAGCTTGTGACGAAGCAGGGCGGCCTATACAAGTTTCCGCTTCGACTTCAGACTCCACGCCAAGGGTGCGCGGGCGGCTTGGACGCGTGGGAATGGCGAAACCGATCTTCGTGCTGAACGGGCCCAACCTAAACCTTCTGGGCGTCCGCGAGCCTCACATCTATGGGACCACGACCTTGGATCAAGTGAGGACGCTGTGCGAAGCGCGCGCCGCAGACCATGGTTTGACGGTCGACTTCCGCCAGTCCAACCATGAGGGCGTGCTGGTGGACTGGATTCAGGAGGCGCGCGCCACGGCCGCGGCGATCGTCATCAATCCGGCGGCCTACTCCCACACCTCGATCGCTCTGCTCGATGCGCTGAAGGTCCTGGATCGGCCCGTGATCGAACTGCACCTGTCCAATCCGGCGGCGCGTGAAAGCTTCCGTCGCCGCAGCTACGTATCTACCGTCGCTACGGGCGTGATCGCGGGCTTCGGCGCCGACGGATACGTCCTCGCCATCGACGCCATCGCCCGCCTGATCTCCCCGCCCGTTTAAGGAGCCGCATGGCCCTCCCAGACCTTCCCGATCCCGACGCGTTCCCGTCCGACCCTCAGGATAGCGCCAGCGTTGACATGCGCAGCGAAGCGGCGGCTACGGCGTCCAGCCCGCACGAGACGATCGACACGCGCCTGGTCCGCCGCCTCGCCGACATCCTGAAAGACACCGACCTCACCGAGATCGAGGTGGAGCGCGGCGATCTGAAGATCCGCGTCGCTCGCCAGATGCAGGTCGCCGCAGCTCAGATGATCGCGACGCCGATCGCGGCTGCGGCGGCTCAGTCCGTAGCACCGGGCGCCGCACCCGCGGCCGACGCCCCCGCCGCCGTGACCACCAACGAACAGCTTCGCGGCGAACAGGTGAAGTCGCCCATGGTGGGCACCGTCTACCTGCAGCCCCAGCCCGGGGCCAAACGCTTCGTCCAGGCCGGCGAGCAGGTGAGCGTCGGCCAGACGCTGCTGATCATCGAGGCCATGAAGACCATGAACCCCGTGCCGGCGCCCAAGGCCGGAACGGTCCTGAAGGTGCTGGTCGAGGACGGCCAGCCGGTGGAGTTC
>CAXTEX010000003.1:16081-50241 GCA_964243445.1 uncultured Caulobacteraceae bacterium
CGAGTAGGACGGTCTTCGCCAAGATCCGGATCGACAACCGCGGCGAGATCGCGCGTCGTACGCATCGCGCCTGCAAGGAGATGGGCATTGCTACGGTCGCGGTGCACTCGGAGGCCGACGCCAGCGCCATGCACGTGCGCCTCGCCGACGAAAGCGTGTGCATCGGCCCTGCGTCGGCGGCCAAGAGCTATCTGAACATACCCGCCATCATCGCCGCCTGCGAGATCACCGGGGCCCAGGCGGTCCATCCCGGCTACGGCTTCCTGTCGGAGAACGCCCGCTTCGCCGAGATCGTGGGGGCCCACGGCTTCACCTTCATCGGGCCGCGCCCTGAACACATCCGCATCATGGGCGACAAGATCAGCGCCAAGCAGACCGCGCGCGACGCCGGCATCCCGGTGGTGCCGGGCTCCGAAGGCGGCGTCTCCACGGTGGAGGAGGCGATGGCCGCGGCTGAGGCCATCGGCTTTCCGGTGCTGATCAAGGCGGCGGCGGGCGGCGGCGGGCGCGGCATGAAGGTGGCCAAGGACCGTGACAGCCTGGCGGAGGCGGTCGCCACCGCCCAGGCGGAAGCCGCCGCCGCCTTCGGCGACGGGTCGGTTTACATGGAGCGCTATCTCCAGCGGCCGCGCCATATCGAGATTCAGGTCGTCGCCGACAGTCAGGGCCATGTCGTGCACCTGGGCGAGCGCGACTGCTCGCTGCAGCGCCGCCACCAGAAGGTGCTGGAGGAGGCTCCCTCCCCGGTCATAGACGCGGAGGCGCGGGCCGCCATCGGCCGGACCGTCGTGGAAGCGATCAGCCGCATCGGCTATCTGGGCGTCGGCACCATCGAGTTCCTGTACGAGGACGGCGAGTTCTTCTTCATCGAGATGAACACGCGCCTGCAGGTGGAGCACCCCGTCACCGAGGCGATCACCGGCATCGACCTGGTCAGAGAGCAGATCCGCATCGCCGCAGGGCTTCCGCTGTCCTTCACTCAGCAGGACGTGACCTTCGAAGGTCATTCCATCGAGTGCCGGATCAATGCGGAGAACGCGCGCACCTTCACGCCATCCCCCGGTCGGGTGACCGACTTCCACGCGCCGGGCGGCCTGGGCGTGCGGCTGGACTCGGCCATGTACGCCGGCTGGACCATCCCGCCATACTACGACAGCCTGATCGGCAAGCTGATCGTGCACGGCCGCGACCGCGAGGAGGCGATCGCGCGCATGTCCCGCTCGCTGGGCGAAATGGTCGTCGGGGGGGTGGAGACAACGATCCCTCTGTTCCAGGACCTGCTGACCGAGCCTGATATCCGCGCCGGCGCCTACGACATCCATTGGCTGGAGCGCTGGCTGGCGAAGGGCTGATCCGCCGTCGGCGGTTGAACGCCGCCGCTCAGCTCTTCAGCCTCCAACCGGTACGGAAGATCGTCAGCACCACGATCGACAGGACGATCGCGAGCCCCGCACAGTAGAAGAAGCCGATCATCACGGAGCCGTCCGCGTGGCCGATGAAGCCGTAGCGGAAGCCGTCGATCATGTAGAAGAACGGGTTGAACTTGGACAGCGTGCTGAAGGGAGCGGGTAGCCGGGTCACGCTGTAGAAGGTGCCCGACAGGAAGGTCATCGGCGTGACGATGAAATTGGTCACCGAAGCCAGGTGGTCGAACTTCTCCGCCCATAGTCCCGTCACCACGCCGACCAGCGCCAGCACCACAGAAGACATCAGGCTGAAGTAGAGCACCGCCCAGACGTGGGCGACGCCGAAGCGCGAGAACGGCCAGACCGTGATCGTCGTCACCAGGCCGACGAGCAGCCCCCGCGTCACCGCGCCGGCGGTGAAGCCTACCGACAGTTCGGCCGGCGATAGAGGCGGAGTGAGGAAGTCCACCGCCGTACCCATCAGCTTGGCCTGGACCAGAGACGAGGAGGAGTTGGCGAAGGCGTTGTTCAGGATCGACATCATGATCAAGCCGGGCCCGACGAACTGGGCGAAGCTGACGCCGCCCACCGCCGGCCTTGCGCCGCGCATCGCGACCACGAACACCATCATGTAGAGCAGCGTGATCACGACCGGCGACAGCAGCGTCTGGAACGCCACCTTCCAGAAGCGCAGCACCTCGCGTTGGTAAAGCGTCCGCAGACCAACCCAGTTCACGCCGAGATAGTCGCGCGGCCGGGCGGGCACGATCGCGCGTGAAATCTGGGACACGGGCGTCTGGACGTTCATCTCGTTCATGTGCGCTGCGCCTCCAGTCGGCGCAACCTCAAGACCACCGGCTTCTCCGACCTTCCAGCCGAATCAAGATATGGTTTCTGTGGAAAGAGCATCATCTAGGGATTGTGGTCGACTAGCAGTGCAGTACGATATCTTGTGTCGAACGAGCATGACGCTCTTCGGTAAACGCAAGATGTAGGGCCTAACGGCCTAAGCGCGGAGGCGGGACATGGGCTGGACCGAGGACCGGGTCGAGGTGTTGAAGAAGTTGTGGCTGGACGGCTTCAGCGCCAGCCAGATCGCCAAGCAGCTCGGCGGCGGCCTGACGCGCAACGCCGTGATCGGCAAGGTGCATCGCCTGGGGCTCTCGGGTCGCGCGGCGCCGTCCCAGCCGCAACGCCCTGTCTTCAAGCCGAGCCGCCCGGTGCGGGCGGCGACGCCCATCCCGGCGCCGGTCGTGCGCCGCGTAGAGCCGGTCGCGCCCGCGCCGCAGCCGCCAGCCACGGTGTTCGCCTGCGAGGAGACCGGGTCCGCCACCGTGCTGACGCTCGGCTCCCACATGTGCAAATGGCCGATCGGCGATCCGTCCAGCGACAGCTTCGGCTTCTGCGGGCGAGCCTCGAGTGAGGGACCCTATTGCGTCCAGCACGCCCGCGTCGCCTACCAGGCCCAGCCCCGCAAGACCCCGGGCAAGCGCAGCGAGGCGTCAGAACTCGTCCGGTCCCTGCGCCGCTACATGTAGGCTGTCGGCGCCTCCCCAGACCGGGAAGGCGCCGACGACGTCAGCCGACGATCTCGGCGTCCGGAAAGAACTGGGCGATCTCGACCTGGGCCGTTTCCGGCGCGTCGGAGCCGTGGACGGAGTTCTCACCGATCGATTTGGCGTAGAGCTTGCGGATGGTGCCCTCCGCCGCCTGGGCCGGGTTGGTCGCGCCCATGATTTCGCGGTACTTGGCGATGGCGCCGTTCCCTTCGAGCACCTGCACCACGACGGGCGCGGACGTCATGGTCTCGACCAGCTCGCCGAAGAAGGGGCGCTCCTTGTGCACGCCGTAGAACTGCTCTGCATCGGCGCGGCTCATCTTGATGCGCTTCTGGGCGACAATGCGCAGTCCGGCCGTCTCGATGACCGCGTTGATGGCCCCGGTCAGATTGCGTTCGGTGGCGTCGGGCTTGAGGATCGAGAAGGTGCGTTCGGTCATGGCTGTGTTTCGTTGAGCTTCGAAGAGGTCGCGGGCTTATAGACACCCGTTCCTGGAACGCCAACCGGAGCGGCGGCGGTTCAGTCTTCGACAAGCTCAGGCCGAGGCGGTAGGGAGGCGATCAGCGCTCGGCATCTCCGCCGAACCTGCGACTGCGTCCCGCCCACCCTCTCAGCCGCTTCATCCTGAGCTTGTCGAAGGACGAGGCGTCGTACGGCCCCATGCTGCAGATCACCGATCTCTCCTTCAACGCCTGGGGCCGTCGTTTCTTCCAGGATGCGTCGGCGCGGGTGCCAGACGGCGCCAAGGTCGGGCTGGTCGGGCGCAACGGCGCCGGCAAGTCCACCCTGTTCAAGCTGATCTTGGGCGAGCTGTCGCCGCTCGCCGGCGGGATCGTCACGCCTCGCTCGGGCCGCATCGCCACCGTCGCCCAGGAGCATGCGGCCACGCCGCTTCCTCTGCTCGACACGATCCTGGCTGCCGACGCCGAGCGCGCCCGCCTGATGGACGAGCTGGAGACCGCCCCGCCCGAGCGGCTGGGCGAGATCCACACCCGGCTGATCGACATCGGGGCTGAGGCGGCCCCGGCGCGCGCAGCGGAAATCCTGAGCGGCCTAGGCTTCTCCGCCGCCGACCTGGCGAGGCCGATGGCGGAGTTCTCCGGCGGCTGGCGCATGCGCGTCGCCCTGGCCAGCGCCCTGTTCGCGGAACCCGACCTGCTGCTGCTGGACGAGCCGACCAATTATCTCGACCTGGAAGGCGCCCTGTGGCTGGAGGCGCGCCTGAAGCGGTATCCGCGCACAGCCATCCTGATCAGCCACGATCGCGACCTGCTCAACAACGCCGTCGACCATATCTTGCACCTGCACGACGGCCACCTCGACCTCTACGCCGGCGGCTACGACGATTTCGAGCGGATGCGGGCGGAGAAGCAGCGGCTGGCGGTTGGCGCCGCGACCAAGCAGGAAGCTGAGCGGGCCAAGCTGCAGGGCTTCGTCGATCGCTTCAAGGCCAAGGCCACCAAGGCGGCCCAGGCGCAATCGCGCATGAAGCGGCTGGCCAAGATGCAGGCGGTCACCGTCACGGTGGAGGGCGGCGTGGCGCCCTTCGCCCTGCCCTCGCCCGAGCGCGCGCTGAACCCGCCGCTGGTTCGGCTGGAAGGGGCGGCGGTGGGCTATGACGGACGCGCCATCCTGCGCAACCTGACCCTGCGGCTGGATACCGACGACCGCATCGGCCTGCTCGGCGTGAACGGCGCGGGCAAGTCCACCTTCGCCAAGCTGCTGGCGGAGGCGCTAACGCCTCTCGCGGGCGAGCTGGCGCGCCAGCCGCGCATGCGGGTCGGCTGGTTCAACCAACACCAGATCGAGGCGATGAACCCCGCCGACACGCCGCTGGACATGATCCGGCGCGCCTTGCCGCAGGAGACCGAACCGAAGCGCCGATCCAGGCTCGCCCAGTTCGGCATCACCTCGGAAAAGATGGAGACGACGGCCGAGAACCTCTCCGGCGGCGAGCGGGCGCGGCTGCTGCTGCACCTGGTGGCCATGCAGGCGCCGCACCTGCTGATCCTGGACGAACCGACCAACCATTTGGACATCGACAGCCGACGCGCCCTGATGGAGGCGCTGAACGGCTATGAGGGCGCGGTGGTCTTGATCACCCACGACCGCTCTCTAATGGAGCTGGTGGCCGATCGCCTATGGCTCGCCGCCGACGGCACCATCCGGCCCTTCGACGGCGACATGGAGGCCTACACCCGTCTGGTGCTGGACCGCGCCCGCACCGTCGCCCGGCTCGACGCCGAAGGACGTGCGGCGTCCGACGGGGCCAACTCGGCCAAGGCCGCGCGTCAGGCCGCCGCCAACGCCCGCGCCCAGGTCGCGCCCTTGCGCCGGGCGATGGAGGCAGCGGAAAAAACAATGGACGCCCTCACCCGCAAGATCGCCGAAGCGGACACGGCCTTGTCCGAGCCAGGCCTGTTCGCCCGCGACGCCGCTCGCGCGGTGGCGCTCGGCAAGGCGCGGGCCGACGCGCACGATCAGCTCACCGTGGCGGAGCTGGCGTGGATGGAGGCGGCCGAGGATTACGAAGCGACGAAGGCGCGGGCTGAGGTCTGAGCCAGACCCGCAAGCTCAGTCGCCTAGATGCTGACCTGGGCTCCCAGCTCCACCACGCGGCCGGCAGGTATCTTGAAGAAGTCCGTCGGATTGGCGCCGTTCTTGAGCAGGAAGATGAACAGCTTGTCCTGCCAGAGCGGCATGGCCGCCTGCGAGGCCGGCACCACCGAGCGCCGCCCCAGGAAGAAGGACGTGGCCATGATGTCGAACTTCAGGCCGTGCTTGCGACACACGCCCAGCGCCTTAGGCACGTTGGGCGTCTCCATGAAGCCGTAGTTGATCACCAGCTTCTTGAAGTCCTCGTTGAACGGGGTGATCTGGACGCGATCCGCTTCCGCCACGCGCGGCGTTTCGGCGATGCGGACCGTGGCGATGACGTTCTTCTCGTGCAGCACCTTGTTGTGCTTGAGATTGTGCATCAGGGCCACCGGCGCGGTGTCGGGGTCGGAGGTGAGGAAGATCGCGGTCCCCGGCACCCGATGGGGCTGGCGGGCGCGCAGCATCTCGATCAGCTCGGCCATAGGCACCGACTCGCGACGGGTCTTCTCGCTCAGCACCTGGCTGCCTCGCACCCAGGTGTACATGATCATGAACAGGCAGACGCCGAGGCTGAGCGGCAGCCAGCCGCCCGACGCCACCTTCAGCCCGTTGGCGGCCAGGAAGATCGTGTCCAGGGTGATGAGCGGCGCGATCAGGAGGACGGCCTGCCACAGCGGCCACTTCCACATCCGGCGCACGACGATGAAGGCAAGGATGGTGGTGGTCAGCATGGTGCCGGTGACGGCCAATCCATAGGCGTCAGCCAGGTTGTCGGCGGTCTGGAAAGCCGCCACCAGGATCAGCACGCCGATCATCAAGGAGCGGTTGACCTGGGGCACATAGATCTGGCCGGACTGGGTCTCCGAGGTGCGGGTCACGGTCATCCGCGGCAGGATGCCGAGCAGTATGCCCTGCTGGCTCAGCGAATAGGCCCCGCTCACCACCGCCTGGCTGGCGATCACCGAGGCGGCCACCGCCAGGATCACCAGGGGCGCGCGCAGGATCGGCGGGGCCATGACGAAGAACCAGTCCAGATTGGGGAAGGCGTGATGGTGCAGGTGCGCCAGGTGCAACGCCTTCAGCGCATAGGCGCCCTGGCCGAAATAGTTCAGCGCCAGCGCCGGCAGGGCGAAGAAGAGCCAGGCCGACTGGATCGGCCAACGGCCGAAATGGCCCATGTCGGCGTAGAGCGCCTCCGCTCCCGTCACCGTCAGGAAAACCGACCCCAACACCAGGAAGCCGACGAAGCCATGGTGGATCAGGAACATCACCCCATAGTGCGGGCTGACCGCCATCATCACCTGGGGAGCGTCGGCGATGTGAGCCACGCCGAGCACCGCCAGGACTACGAACCAGACCAGCATGATGGGACCGAAGAAGGTCGCAAGCTTGGCCGTGCCTCGCGCCTGGATCAGAAAGAAGCCGACCAGGAGGATGAAGGAGACGATGGTGATCTCCCGGGCCGTCACGATGCCGTGCAGGGCCGGGACGTCGTTCATGCCCTGGAAGGCCCCCAGCACCGACATGGCAGGCGTGATGATGGCGTCGCCGTAGAACAGCGACGCTCCGATGAGCCCCAGGATGAAGACCGCCAGGGTGCGCCGTCCCAGCGCGCGCTGGGCCAAGGCCATCAGGGAAAGCACCCCGCCCTCGCCCTTGTTGTCGGCCCGCATGACGAACAAGACGTATTTGACCGTGACCACCAGCAGCAGCGCCCAGAGCGCCAGCGACACGACGCCCAGGATGGCGCGATCGGTGACCGGATCGTGCGCCGCCTGGGTCATGGCGACCTGGAAGGCGTAGAGCGGGCTGGTGCCGATGTCGCCGAACACCACGCCCAGCGAGCCGATGGCCAGCGGCCAGTAGCCGTGACCTTTCACCCGTGGAGACGGCTGAGCCGCCTCGCTCTCGGGCAGGGCGGGCGTAGCCTTCCATTCGGGAGCGCCCTGCGCCTTAACGTCGGGTTCGACAGGCGCGTCGCACGGCCGTTTCGCCGCATCGACGCTTGGAGCCTGCATCGCCATCCAGCCCCTCCGGACGGAGCGACGCCCCGACCCTCAGCTCACGCCGCATACTGGCGGCGGGTGGCGATACTCCAAAGCGGCTCGCCGTTCAACGTAAGCCGCGATCCATGTCGCAGCGCAAGCCTTACTGGCCCTGAGGCGCTGGACGAGAACCGCCCCTCGACGGCGCGCTCGCGCGATCGAAGGCGCGCTGCTGATCCGGCGACAGCTGGCTGTAGAAGGCGCGAGTGGCCATAGCGCTGCGGCGGAACAAGCGTTGCTGCAGTTCCAGGAAGGCTCCGATGCGATCCAGCCGCTGCGGCGTGGTCAGGCTAGCCAGAACCTGCGGCGAGGACGCTTGCCGCTCCTGACTGATCTCGTCCGGATTGGGCCTGATGGCGGCCTGATAGCTATGCAGGGCGCCTTGCTGATCGGGCCTCAGATGCAGCAGGGAGCCGAGGTCGGGCTGCTGGGAGCCGCCGCCCTGGGGCGAGGGCTGGGACTGGGCCACGCCTGCGACGCAAAGAGCGCCGGCGAGAGCGGAGACGGCAAGAAGACGGTAGGCTCCGGTCACAGTCACGACTCCACAAGCGACACCTGATCCAAAGCGCCCTCGGACGCCCGGCGTTCCCCGGCTTGGGGCATCTTAAATACCGCACCCCGGCGCGTTAGATTATAGCCAAGTCTTGCAGGCGAGAATGTCCGACAGCCAACGATTCCCCGTCGCAGCCCACGCCCTGACCTTCCTCGCCCACAGCGGGGCGTTCGGGCCGGAGAACGCCGTGTCCAGCGCAGCGCTGGCGGCGTCTATGCCGACCCATCCGGTCGTGGTGCGACGGGTGACGGTCATGCTGGCTCGCGCCGGCATCATCGCGACCCGGGCGGGCGCTTCCGGCGGCGCCTGGCTGCTGGAGCGGCCGGAGGCGGTGAGCCTGGACCAGGTGCTGAAGGCGGTGGGCGGCTGCGCCAACTTCGGATGTCCGCCGCCGGGGGTGAAGGGCTGCCCTGTCGGTGAGCGCATCCCCAACGCCGTGCGCGGGGCCATCGAGGCGGCCGACGCCGCCGCCATCGAGCGGCTGTCGCGCATCACTGTGGCGGATCTGCTCCGATCGGCGATCTGCGGACGCGTCGACGCGCGCCAGCCGGTGGACGCCTGATGCTGCTCGCCATGTCCACCTGGGCGGAGACGGACGCCTTCCTGCAGCGCTCGCAGACCATTGTCATTCCCATCGGCTCGAACGAACAGCACGGTCCGACGGGCCTGCTCGGCACCGACTGGATGTGCGCCGAGATCATCGCCCATCACGCCGCCGCGGAGGGCTCCGAGGACGTGCTGGTCGCGCCGACCTTCGCCGTCGGCATGGCGCAGCATCACCTGGGCTTTGCGGGCACCCTGTCGCTGCGGCCGTCCACGATGATCGCGACGATCAAGGACTGGACCCTGTCGCTCGCTGCGCACGGCTTCACGCGCATCTATTTCCTGAACGGCCACGGCGGAAACACCGCCACCGTCGAGGCGGCGTTCGCGGAAATCTACGCCGAGGCGAGCTTCGCTGGACGCTCCCGGGGCTTCGCCCTGAAGCTGCGCAGCTGGTGGGAGCTGCCGGGCGTCATGCGGCTCTGCGCCCGCCTCTTTCCAGAGGGACATGGCGGTCATGCGACGCCCTCGGAGATAGCGGTGACCCAGTTCGCCTATCCCCAAGCCGTCAAGACCGGGACCTACTCGCCGAGGATCGCCGCGTCCGGACCGATTCGCGAGGCGAAGGACTTCCGGGCGCGCCATCCTGACGGCCGGATGGGCTCCGACCCCGCCCAGGCGAGCGCCGCCAAGGGCGCCGAGATCGTCGAACTGGCGTCCAAAGGCCTGCTGGATGAGCTTCGCGCCTTTGCTGCGGAACCTATGTTATCGCTTGGAAAGACTTAAGGTCGCTTCGGAATCGGCTCCCTTGGCAACCCGGCGGGGAGGGTTTAAGGGCTCGGTCCTGACGCAGGGGCGCACGCTCCCTTCGCCTCTCGCGAGAGCGCTCGCGGACACCCGCCACCGGAGCAGATCGACTGTGAGAGACGAGACAACGGCAGGCAGGGGCGCCTATCGGTTCATGCGTCCGCGCCTGAAGTTCGCTGCCGTGGCGTTTGCGGCGGCGTCGATGCTGAGCGTCGTCGGGGCCCGGGCGGAAGCCCTGCTCGGCCAGCCCACGCCCATGGGCATCGGCATGCAGCCGGCCGGGGCGCCGTTGAAGCACGAGGTGATCTTCTTCCACGACTGGATCCTGATGCCGATCATCACGGGCATCACCCTGTTCGTGCTCGGCCTGCTGATCTACGTCTGCATACGCTTCAACAAGCGCGCCAATCCTACGCCGTCGCGGTTCACCCACAACACCACGGTCGAGGTCGCCTGGACGGCGGCTCCCGTGCTGATCCTGATGTTCATCGCCATCTATTCTTTCAGGCTGCTCTACGCCTATCACGACATGCCCAATCCGGACATGACGATAAAGGTGACGGGCAACCAGTGGTACTGGAACTACGCCTATCCGGACCAGGGCGCCTTCACCTTCGACTCGCTGATCCTGCCCGAGCAGAAGGCGATCGCGGTGCACAAGCCCTATCGGCTGGGCGTCGACAATCCCCTGGTGGTGCCGGTGGGCAAGGTCGTGCGGGTGCTGGTCACCGGGGCCGACGTGATCCACGACTTCGCCCTGCCCGCCTTCGGCTTGAAGACCGACGCCATACCGGGCAAGGTCAACCAGACCTGGTTCAAGGCCGAGAAGACCGGCATCTACTATGGCCAGTGCTCGGAACTCTGCGGCGTGGACCATGCCTTCATGCCGATCGAGATCGATGTTGTCCCCCAGGCCAAGTTCAACGCCTGGGTCGTCGGTCATGGCGGCAAGCTGGGCGCCCCGACGCTGGGCTTGGGCGCCAACTCTCCGAGCGCCGCCGGCGTAAGTTCAGGAAGTCCGACCATGCCGGGCGGAGCCACCGTCGGCCCGAGCACCGGCGCCGCGCCGTCCGCCTCCGTCCCGGCGGCCGCACCGCCGGCGGCCCAGACCCTGCGTCCAGTCAAGTTGACCGGCGCGGCCACCTCTTCCGCCAGCCCCGCCTCCGGCGGCTGAGCGATGCAGGACAAGACCTTGACCCAGCCCCTCGGCGCCATCCAGGAAAGGGCCTGACCCATGTCGACCGCGGCCTACAGCGCCCATGACGACGCCATCCCTCGCAGCGGCGCCCATGCGGAGCACGACCACAAGCCGTCCTTCTTCGTGCGGTGGTTCTTCTCCACCAATCACAAGGACATCGGCATCCTCTACATCATGTTCGCCATCATGGCGGGCCTGATCGGAGGCATACTCTCAGGCCTGATCCGCATGGAGCTGGCCGAACCCGGCATCCAGCTGTTCAAGTCGGGCACCTGGCTGTCCAAGATCGGCATCATCGAGGCCTCCAAGCAGGGCTACAACGTCGTGGTCACCGCCCACGCCCTGATCATGATCTTCTTCATGGTCATGCCGGCGATGATCGGCGGCTTCGGCAACTACTTCGTTCCGATCATGATCGGGGCGCCGGACATGGCCTTCCCACGCATGAACAACATCAGCTTCTGGCTGCTGGTGGCGTCCTTCTGCGTGCTCTGCTCCTCGCTGTTCGTCGACGGGGGACCCGGGCGCGGCTTCGGGGGCGGCTGGACCATGTATCCGCCGCTCTCCACCATCGGCCACACCGGACCAGCCTTCGATCTGGTGATCCTGTCGCTGCACCTCGCCGGCGCCAGCTCGATCCTGGGCGCCATCAACTTCATCACCACCATCTTCAACATGCGCGCGCCGGGTATGACCATGCACCGGATGCCGCTGTTCGTCTGGTCGGTGCTGGTCACCGTCTTCCTGCTGCTGCTCTCGCTTCCGGTCCTGGCGGGCGCCATCACCATGCTGCTGACCGACCGCAACTTCGGCACGTCGTTCTTCAATCCGGCGGGCGGCGGCGATCCGGTCATGTACCAGCACCTGTTCTGGTTCTTCGGCCACCCGGAGGTCTACATCCTGATCCTGCCGGGCTTTGGCATGATCAGCCATGTCGTCGCCACCTTCTCGCGCAAGCCCGTGTTCGGCTATCTGGCCATGGCCTACGCCATGGTGGCCATTGGCGTCGTCGGCTTCGTGGTCTGGGCTCACCACATGTTCACCGTCGGTCTGAACGTGAACCTGCAGGCCTATTTCTCGGCCGCCACCATGATCATCGCGGTGCCCACGGGTATCAAGATATTCAGCTGGATCGCCACCATGTGGGGCGGCTCCATCGACTTCAAGACGCCCATGCTGTTCGCCATCGGCTTCATCTTCCTGTTCACCGTGGGCGGCGTCACCGGCGTGGTGCTGTCGAACGCCGGCGTCGACTACAGCTTCCAGGACACCTACTACGTGGTGGCCCACTTCCACTACGTGCTGAGCCTGGGCGCGGTGTTCGCCATCTTCGCCGGCTTCTACTACTGGTTCGAGAAGATGTGGGGCGTGAAGTACAATGAGGTGCTGGGCGCTCTGCACTTTTGGCTGATGTTCGTGGGCGTGAACGTGGTGTTCTTCCCCATGCACTTCCTGGGAGCCCAGGGCATGCCGCGCCGCTATGTCGACTACCCGGACGCCTTCGCCTTCTGGAACAAGGTGTCTTCGGACGGCTACATGATCGCGGTCGCCGGCGTTCTGGTGTTCCTTGTCATGCTGGCCGAAGCCGCCATCCGCCGCCGCAAGGCGGAGGCCAACCCTTGGGGCGACGGCGCGACCACCCTGGAGTGGACCCTGCCCTCACCGCCGCCCTACCACCAGTTCAACGAGCTGCCGGTCATCGAGGCGGAAACCCACTAAGCCTCGCCCGGTTCGAGACGCCCTTACGAGCGGCTTGATCCGCACCTAGATTGAGCGTCCAAGGGCGCGGGCCTTGTGGTCCGCGCCCTTCCCCTTCCCGAGGACCTGATGGCCCAAGCCATGGCGTCCCCTGCCGCCCTCGCCTCCGTCGCCCTTCGCGCCGGAACGCCCGCCGCGCCGGGGGACTATGTCACTCTGCTGAAACCCCGAGTCATGTCGCTGGTGGTCTTCACCGCGGCCACGGGTCTGGTGTGCGCCGACACGCCCTTGAACCCCTTCATCGCCGTGATCGCCGTGCTGTGCATCGCCGTCGGCGCAGGGGCGTCGGGCGCGCTCAACATGGCATACGACAGCGACATCGACGCCCTGATGCGACGCACGCGCGGCCGCCCGGTCGCTTCAGGCGTGATCAGCCGGGCTGAGGCTGCGGGCTTTGGGGCGGTGCTGGCCCTGTTTTCGGTCATGCTGATGGGTCTGGCGGTCAACGTCACGGCGGCCGCGCTGCTGGCCTTCACCATCGTCTTCTACGCCCTCGTCTACACGGTTTGGTTGAAACGCTCGACCCCGCAGAACATCGTCATCGGCGGGGCGGCCGGCGCCTTGCCGCCCATGGTCGGCTGGGCCGCGGCGACCGGAAGCCTGCCGCTGAACGCCTGGCTGCTGTTCGCCATCATCTTCATGTGGACGCCGCCGCACTTTTGGGCCCTGTCGCTCTACACCAGCGGCGACTACGCCAAGGCCGGTGTGCCAATGATGCCGGTGGTGCGCGGCGCCCGCTCCACCCGCCGCCAGATCTTCGGCTATAGCCTGGCCTTCGTGCCGCTGGCCGTCGCACCCGCGTTCACCGGCCTCGGCCACTGGCTATACGCCGCGGTGTCGATGAGCGGCGGCGCCCTGTTCCTGCTGTTGGCCGCCCGGGTGCTGGCCAGCCGGGCCGGTGATCAGGCGGCCACCGGCGAGGACGGGCTCTACGCCATCCGGCCGGGGGCGAAGGCGGCCCGTGACCTGTTCGCCTTCTCTATCCTCTACCTGCTCGGCCTCTTCGCCGCCTTGTTGGTCGAGCACAGCTTGATGCGGTTCCGCTGATGGCTAGCGCCGCCCGTCCCAACCCCAGAGATCCTTTCGGCGAAGGTCCCGCCGCCGCCCGCGCGCGCCGTCTGCGGAGCCGCTGGATCGCCTTGGCGCTGATCGCCTTCATCGCGGTGGTGTTCGTGGTCAGCATGATCAAGATGACCGGCGGCCATGGCTTCTGATCCCAAGCCCGCAGGCCGCCGGAGCCATCGGCTTGTCGCTGGCGTCTGCGCCGGCGGCGTGCTCGCCATGGTCGGCATGGCCTATGCGGCCGTGCCCTTCTATCGCGCCTTCTGCCAGGTCACAGGCTTCGACGGCACCGCCCGGCGGGTGGAGCGCGCGCCGACCCAGGTGATCGACCGCAAGATCACCGTGCGCTTCGACGCCAATGTCAACGGCTTGCCCTGGCGTTTCACCCCCGACCAAGTCGCCCAGACTATTGAATTGGGCGCGCCGGGACTAGCCTTCTTCACCGTGACCAACAACGGACGCACCGCGCTGACCGGTCGCGCCGCTTATAATGTGGTTCCTGAGTCGGCAGGTCCCTATTTCCTGAAGACCCAGTGCTTCTGCTTTAGCAACCAGACCATCCAGCCGGGCCAGACCGAGCGTTTCCCGGTGATCTACTATGTAGAGCCGAAGTTCGCGACCGACCTGAATACCCGCACCTTTCAGGAAGTCACCCTCAGCTACACCTTCTTCCAGGTGAAGGGCGGCGCAGCGGCGTAGGCCGTCCACGCGATCGGCGCGGGAGGAAGGCCTTGGCTTCCCCGCAGACGCGAGGGTATAGCTCAGCGATGTTCAGGGGGATCGCGCGCGCCGACGCGCCGCCCGCCGCTTAAGGGAACGTCGAGCGATCATGGCCGACCACGCCGTCCATCACGACTACCACCTGGTCAAGCCGAGCCCCTGGCCTCTGGTCGGCTCGATCTTCGGCGCGATGACCGCCATAGGCTTGGTCATGCTGCTCAAAGGCATCTTCGGCGTGCCTAAGGGGACGCCATGGGTGCTCTGCATGGGCCTGGCGGGCCTGCTGTTCACCATGGGCGCTTGGTGGGCCGACGTGGTCAAGGAGGCCAATGAGGGCGACCACACGCCGGTGGTCTCCATCGGCCTGCGCTACGGCATGATCCTGTTCATCGCCTCGGAGGTCATGTTCTTCGTCGCCTGGTTCTGGATGTTTTTCGAGATGGCGCTGTTCCATCACGTGCGCACCTTCTCGCCCATAGACGAGGTGCGCACCGCCTGGGCCGCCTGGCCGCCCAAGGGCGTGGAGACGCTTGATCCCTGGCACTTCCCGCTGATCAACACCCTGACCCTGCTGCTCTCGGGCACCACCATCACCTGGGCGCACCACGCGCTCCAGCACGGCGACCGCAAGAATGCGCGCAACGGGCTGATCCTGACCGTGCTGCTCGGCGCCATGTTCTCCTGCATCCAGGCCTATGAGTACCGCGAGATCATCTTGGAGAAGCTGTTCTTCAATACGACGTCGTCGAGCTCGGGGCTCTACGGCTCAAGCTTCTTCATGGCCACGGGCTTCCATGGCTTCCACGTGATGATCGGCACCATCTTCCTGCTGGTCTGCATGATCCGGCTGCTGAACGGCGCCTTCACCCCGCGCCAGCATTTCGGTTTCGAGGCCGCGGCCTGGTACTGGCATTTCGTGGACGTGGTCTGGCTCTTCCTGTTCGCCTTCATCTACGTGGTGTTTCAGGGCCACCCGGCCACCTAGGCTCGATGGCGGGCGTGAACCCCTTCCTGGCGGGGATCGCCTGTCGTTGTCCCGTCTGCGGCCGCGGGCCCTTGTTCGACGGCTTCCTGAAGCTGGCGACGGCTTGCGTCGCCTGCGGTCAGGACTTTGCGCGCGCCGATAGCGGAGACGGGCCGGCGGTGTTCATCATCCTCATCGTAGGCTTTCTGGCCTGCTTCGGAGCCCTGTTGACCGACCTGTCGCTACATCCGCCGATCTGGGTGACGATGATCATCTGGCTGCCCGTCGCCGGCCTGGCCTCGGTCGGGCTGATCCGCCCGCTCAAGGGCGTCATGGTGGCGCTGCAATTCCACAACCATGCCTCTGAAGCCGGTCGTGGCGGGGTCTGAAGCCACCCTCGGCAGGTCCCGGGCGGCGGCGCCCGCCCTCCGCTGGGTCCCCCTGCTGGCGGTCTGCATCGGGGTGGCCATCCTGCTGTCGCTAGGCGTCTGGCAGGTTAAACGGCTCGCGTGGAAGGAGGGCCTGCTCGCCCGCATCGCCGCCCTGCAGACCGCTCCCCCCGAACCGCTCGACGTGGTGCTGAACCGGCTGGGGCGGCCTGGCGTGCCCCCCCAGGGCGAGGTGGACTATGTGCGCGTCCAGGCCGACTGCCCCAACCTGCAGCAGACGCCGACCCTGCACCTCTACGCCATCCTGGACGGCGTGCTGGGCGATCGGCTGATCACCGCCTGTCCGCTGCAGGGCGGCTCCTACCGTTCGCTCCTCGTCGACCGCGGCTTCGTCGACGCCGACCATCTCGCCGAGGTGCGGGCGGGTCCGGCGCTGGCGGAGCCGCTCGTGGGCGTGCTGCGCCGGCCCGAGCCGGCGAGCTGGCTGAGCCCGCCCAACAGCGTAGCGAAGAACGACTGGCACACCCGCGATGTCGCAGCCATGGCGGGCGCCCTTCACGCCCCCTCGCCCGCCCCCCTGATACTGATGCTGGAACGGCCCGCAGCGCCGACGCCCGGCCCGCGAATTGCCGCCATCCCGACCGACATCCCCAACAACCACCTCGGCTACGCCCTGACCTGGTTCGGCCTGGCCGCAGGACTTGTGGGCGTCTACATCGCCAGCCTGCGCGCGCGGCGACGTTGACCGTGCGCTACGTCTCCACTCGCGGCGGGTCGCCCCCCGCCAGCTTCGCCGAGGTGCTGCTCGCCGGCCTGGCCCCTGACGGCGGTCTCTATACGCCAGAGGAGTGGCCGGCCTTCACGCCCGAAGAGATCGCCGCCTTCGCCGGGCGCCCCTATGCGGAGGTGGCGGCCCAGGTGGTCGGGCGCTTCGCTGGGGACGTCTTCCCCCCCGCCCTGCTCGCCGGGCTGGCGCACGAGGCCTACGCCACCTTCGCCCACCCCGCCGTCACGCCGTTGCGCCAGCTCGACGACGGACTGTTCCTGCTGGAGCTGTTCCACGGCCCGACCCTGGCGTTCAAGGATGTGGCCATGCAGCTGCTGGCCCGCCTCTACGACGCGGTGCTGGCGGGCGGCGGGCGCACCCTGACCATCGTCTGCGCCACTTCCGGCGACACCGGCGGCGCGGCGGTGGAGGCTTTCCGCGGGTCCCGCCACGCTCGCATCGTGGTGCTCTTCCCGCTCGACCGGATCAGCGAGGTGCAACGCCGCTTCATGACCACGACCGCCGACGAGAACGTGCGCGTGGCGGCGGTGGACGGCACCTTCGACGACTGCCAGCGGCTGGTGAAGGCGCTGTTCCGCGACGAGGCCTTCCGCACGGCGACGGACCTCTCCGGGGTCAACTCGATCAACTGGGCGCGGATCGCCGCCCAGTCCGTCTACTATTTCACCGCGGCCGTGGCGCTCGGCGCCCCGCACCGGCCTGTGGCCTTCGTGACGCCGACGGGCAACTTCGGCGACGCCTTCGCGGGCTACGCCGCGCGCCGGATGGGGCTGGACGCGGCCGCGATCACCGTGGCCACCAACGGCAACGACATCGTGTCACGCGCGCTCGCCACCGGCCGCTACGCCCGCGGCGAGGTCATGGCGACCCAAAGCCCGGCCATGGACATCCAGGTCGCCTCCAATTTCGAGCGGCTGTATTTCGAGGCCTCGCGGCGGGACGCGGTGGAGACGGCCCGGGCCTTCGAGGCCTTCGCAGCGGAGGGGATGATCGACCTGGCGCCCCAGACCCTGGCCTATGTGCGCGACGGCTTCTCAGGCCAGGCGGTCGGCGAGGACGAGACCGCGCGCACCATCCTGTCGACCCTGAACGAGACCGGCGAGCTGGTGGACCCCCACACCGCCGTGGGCCTGGCGGCCGCGCGGCGCGCGCCTCGCGACGGAACGCCGACGGTGGTGCTGGCGACCGCCCATCCGGCCAAGTTCCCCGATGCGGTGCGCGCCGCCACCGGCATCGATCCCGACCTGCACGCCAGGGCGCGTGGGTTGTTCGAGCGCCCCGAACAGATCGACCGGCTGCCCGCAGACGAAGCCGCCGTGAAGGCCTATATCCGACGCTTCACCGGGCGATGAGGTCCGGCCGCGCTCTCGAAGGCCTACCTTGACCCCACGCCTGCACCGCCTCTCCAACGGCGTCCGTCTCGTCGCCGATCCGATGGATGGGCTGCAGAGCTTGGCCCTCTCCGTGGTGATCCGCGGCGGCGCGCGCTGGGAGGACGAGGCGCGCAGCGGCTGGTCGCATCTCTTGGAACATATGGTGTTCAAGGGCGCCGGCGAGCGGTCAGCCCGCGACATCGTGGAAGTCATCGAGTCCGATGGCGGCCAGATCAACGCCGCCACCGGCTATGAGCGCACCAGCTTCCAGGTCCGCTGCCTGAAGGGCGGGCTGCCCTTGGCCCTGTCAGTGCTGGCCGACCTGGTGCGCCGCCCCACCCTGGCCGAGGCCGATCTGGAGCAGGAGAAGTCCGTCATCGGCCAGGAGATCGCCGAGGCGGCCGACCAGCCTGACGACCGGGTGTTCGATCTCGCCCAGGCCCAGGCCTTCGCCGGCCAGCCGCTCGGCCGCCCGATCCTGGGCACGGTGGAGAGCATAGGGCGCGCCACGATCTCCACGCTCGGCCAGTATCACCAGGCGCTCTATGCGCCGGAGCGGATCGTGGTCAGCGCCGCCGGGGCCATCGACGAGGACGAACTGCTGGCGTTGAGCGAGGCGGCCTTCGGCGACGCCGCGCCGGGCGTGGTCGGACTGGAGCCGCAGGCGGCGCGGTTCGTCGGCGGCGCGGAGGCGGAGAGCCGCAAGCTGGAGCAGGCGCATCTCGTGCTCCTGCTGGAAGGCGTGAGCGTGCGCGACCCGGACTATTTCGCCCTGCGCCTGTTCGCCGAGGCGCTCGGCGGCGGCATGTCCTCGCGCCTGTTCCAGGTGGTGCGCGAGGAGTTGGGCCTAGCCTACGCCATCGACGCCTATGTGGAGAACTACGAAGACGTCGGCGTGTTCGGCGTCTACGCCGGCACGGGCGCCGGCGACGCGGTACGGGCGGCCCGGGTCGCCGCAGAGCAGACGGCCGCTCTTGCAGAGACGCCAGGCGCCGCAGAGCTGGCCCGCGCCAAGGCGCAGCTGAAGGCGCATCTGTTCATGGGCCGCGAATCGCCCATGGCCCGGGCGGAACAGGCGGCCGCCCACCTGCACCTGTTCGACCGCCTGTTCTCAGCCCAGGACCTCGCCGAAGGCATCGACGCCGTCAGCCTTGAGGACCTGCGTCGCATCGGGCGCCGGTTGCTCGAGCCGGGCCGCTCGGCCGCAGCGGTGCTCGGTCCCAAACGCGCGGGCGCTGCGCTTACGGCCTTAGCTCCGGTCGTCCGCGCCGCGTGACGCCTTCAGGCCCTCCCGAGGCGGTGCTGCAGATGGGCCGGCCCGGCCAATCGCGCGTGGGGCCGGAGCGGATGGCCCTGCTGAAGGCGATCGGCGAGCACGGCTCCATATCAGCGGCGGCGCGGGCGGTGGGGTTGACCTATCGCGGGGCCTGGGATGCAGTGCAGGCGCTCAACAACCTGTTCGACCAACCCCTGGTGCTGAGCCAGACCGGCGGGCGTCAGGGCGGCGGCGCTCAGGTCACGCCGGCCGGCGCGGCGTTGGTGCGGGCCTTCGAGCGGCTGGACAGTCGGCTCGACAGCCTGCTGGCGGAATTGCATGAAAGCCTGGCCGAGCACACCGGCGTGTCCGGCCGCGGCCTGATCTGGAGCCTTGGGATGAGAACAAGCGCGCGCAACGCCCTTCGCGGCGTGGTGGAGGATGTGACGGACGGCGCGGTGAACTGCGAGGTCGCGCTGCGGATCAGCCCCAAGGTGGTGCTGACCGCCATCGTCACCCGCCATAGCGCGCAGGACCTGGACCTGAAGCCCGGACGCGAGGCCGTGGCGCTGATCAAGTCCAGCTTCGTCATCCTGGTTCCGGGCGACGCGTCGCTTCGCACCTCGGCCCGCAACCATCTGGTCGGCACGGTCGCCCACCATGCCGAAGGCGCGGTGAACGACGAGGTCACGCTGGAGCTGGATGAAGGCAAGACCCTCACAGCCACCATCACCCGCGGCAGCGGCGAGGCCCTGGGCTTTCTCCCCGGTGAGCGCGCCCAAGCGCTGATCAAGGCGTCTCACATCATCCTGGCGGTGGACTGAGCGGCTAGAGTGGTCCTGGCCCACTTTAGCCGGCCAAGGCCGCGCGGACGGCGTCCACGCCGGCCTGGGCGCGGGAGCCGTCGGGCGCGCCCCCCTGAGCAAAGTCGGGCTTGCCGCCCCCTCCCTGTCCGCCCATGGCCGGCACCGCAGCCCGGATCAGGTCGGCGGCGGAGATGCGGCTGGTGAGGTCGGCTGTGACCGCGACAGCGACCGCCGCCTTGCCCTCGCTGACGCCGACCACGGCCACGACGCCGGAGCCCACCTGTTTGCGGAAGTCCTCGATCACCGGGCGCAATCCCTTGCCGTCCACGCCCTCCAGCACCCGGCCGATAAACTTGACGCCGGCCAGCTCCTCCACCTCGGACGCCGCACCGCCCGCGCCGCCGCTGAGCGCCAGCTTGCGACGGGCGTCGGCCAACTCGCGCTCCAGCCGTTTGCGCTCGGCGACCAGGGCCTCGACCCGCGCCGCCACCTCCGACGGCGGGACCTTGAACTGGGCGGCCAAGGCCTCCGCCACGCCTGAACGGTCGAGCAGGTAGCGGCGCGCCGCCTCGCCGGTCACCGCTTCGACCCGGCGGACGCCCGCGGCGATCCCGGTCTCGGCGATGATCTTGAACAGGGCGATGTCGCCGGTGCGCGCCACGTGGGTGCCGCCGCACAGCTCCACCGAATAGGGGCCTTCGCCGGCCAGGGCGCGGCCCAGCGTCAGCACCCGCACCTCCTCGCCGTACTTCTCGCCGAACAGGGCGACCGCGCCCGCTTCGATGGCTGCGGCGGGGGCCATGCTCCGGGTCTCGGCGGGCAGGTTCTGGCGGATCACCGCGTTCACCTCCGCCTCGACCCGGTCGAGCTGGTCGGGGCTGAGCGGCTGGCCGTGGCTGAAGTCGAAGCGCATCCGCTCGGCGTCCACCAGCTGGCCCTTCTGCGCCACGTGGCCGCCCAGCACGTTCTTCAGCGCCGCGTGGACCAGGTGGGCGCAGGAGTGATTGGCGCGGGTGCGGGTGCGGGCGTCCGCGTCGATGGCCAGCTGCACCCGGTCGCCGATCGCCAGCCGGCCTTGATCGACATGCAGGGTGTGGACGAACAGATCGCCCGCCTGCTTGGCGATGGCCACGAGCTTGCCCGATCCGCTCGGCCACTCCAGCTCGCCGACATCGGACGCCTGGCCGCCGCTTTCGGCATAGAAGGGCGTCTGGTCGAACAGCACCTCAACCGTGACGCCGTCATCTCCGGCGGCCTCCACCGTGTCGACCTCCTTCGCCTCGCGCACCAGGGCGATGACCTCGCCCGTTACCTCAGCCTGCTCGTAGCCGCGGAAATCGGTGGGACCCAGTCGGTCGCGCAGCTTGAACCATTCCGCCGTCTGCGCCCGGTCGCCGGAGCCCGACCAGCCCTCGCGCGCCATGGCCTTCTGCCGGTCCATGGCGGCGTCGAAGCCCGGCAGGTCCACGGTGACGCCCCGCGCCCGCACCGCGTCCTGGGTCAGGTCGAGCGGGAAGCCATAGGTGTCGTAGAGCTTGAACGCTGTCTCGCCGGACAGCACGCCGCCGGGCCCGAGGCCGGTCGTCGCCTCTTCAAGCAGACCCATGCCGCGGCCGAGCGTGGTGCGGAACCGCTCCTCCTCCTGGCGCAGGGTCTCGGTGATCAGCGGCGTGGCGCGGACCAGTTCGGGATAGGCCTGCCCCATCTGCTCCACCAGCGCGGGCACGAGCCGCCACATCAGCGGCTGGGCCGAGCCCAGCAGGTGGGCGTGGCGCATGGCCCGGCGCATGATCCGACGCAGCACATAGCCACGGCCCTCGTTGGAGGGCGACACCCCGTCGGCGACCAGGAAGGACGCCGCCCTCAGGTGGTCCGCGATCACCCGGTGGGAGAACTTGGCTTCGCCCTCCGCCGCCACGCCTGTGAGCTCAACGGAAGCGGCGATCAAGGCTTGGAACAGGTCGACGTCGTAGTTGTCGTGCACGCCCTGCAGCACGGCTGTGATCCGCTCCAGGCCCATGCCGGTATCGATGGAGGGCTTGGGCAGGGCCTCGCGTCCGCGGTCGCCGGCGAACTGCTCGTACTGCATGAAGACCAGGTTCCAGATCTCGATGAACCGGTCGCCGTCCTCGTCCACCGAGCCGGGCGGCCCGCCGGGGATCATCTCGCCGTGGTCATAGAAGATCTCCGAACACGGCCCGCACGGACCCGTATCTCCCATGGACCAGAAGTTGTCCGATGTCGGGATGCGGATGATCCTGTCGTCGGAAAGGCCCGCGATCTTGCGCCAAAGGCCGTGCGCCTCATCGTCCTCGGCGTAGACGGTGACGAGCAGCTTGTCGGCGGACAAGCCGAACTCGTCCGTCACCAGCTTCCAAGCCAAGGAGATCGCGTCCTCCTTGAAGTAGTCGCCAAAGGAGAAATTGCCTAGCATCTCGAAGAAGGTGTGGTGGCGCGCGGTGTAGCCGACATTGTCCAGGTCGTTGTGCTTGCCGCCGGCGCGCACGCACTTCTGCGAGGAGGTCGCGCGCGGGGCGGGTCGCGCTTCCGCGCCGGTGAAGACGTTCTTGAACGGGACCATGCCGGCGTTGACGAACAGCAGGGTGGGATCGTTCTGCGGCACCAGCGGCGCGGACGGCGTCGTCACATGGCCGCTCGCCGCGAAGGAGCCCAGGAAGGCGCTGCGGATGTCGTTCAGGCTGGGCATGAAGGGCGGTGTCCGGAAACGGCGAAGCTCACGCCCGATATAGAAAGCTGTCCGCCCTCAGGCCAGCGGCGTCAGGAGGATGGCTGTCGCTCGTACAGCTCCACCTCCGCCCCCTTGTAGCTAGCCTGCGCATAAACGCCGTAACCGCACCGTCGCGCCACGGCCGCAGACGCGGCGTTGGCCGGCGCGATCATGCAGACCGTGCGCCGAGCCAACGCCTGGTCGCCCCAGGCCCCGATCGCCTCCAGCGCCTCGCGGGCGTAGCCCTGACCGTGCCGATCGCCGGCCAGGGCCCACCCCGCTTCCGGCGCGTCGCCGAAGGACGGGGACAGTTCGCGGCGGAAATCGGCGTATCCCGCCTCGCCCACAAACGCCCCGCCGTCGCGCAGGCGGATCACCCAGTAGCCATAGCCGAGCAGCGTCCAGAGCCCTGCAGAGCGCAGCAGCCGCGTCCAGACCTCCTCCGGCGTGAACGGCCGCCCGCCGATGTGGCGAACCACGCGGGGGTCCGCCCACATGGCGGCGAGGTCCTCGAAATCGGCTGCCGCATGGGGCTGGAGCCTCAACCGCGCCGTGGTCAGGATCGGCGCCTGGCCCTCCCTTGCGGCAGGCCTGCGCGATGGTGTCGTCAATTTCTGCGCCGTCAGTAGGCGTAGAAGGGTCCGGCCGCGCCCCCCGCCGTACGGCCCTCGATCGCCGTATAGACGTTGCGGCCATAGAAGAACGGCAAGCCGAAGTCGAAGCTGGTCGGCGAGGCGTTGACCAGGCCGAGCGCCTGCGGGTCGCCGCCGATGTTCGGCAGGGCGGCGAAGCTGGTCGCCAGCAACGTCTGCGCATTGCTCAGGGTGAAGGCGGCGGACGCGGAGGCGCCGTTCTGGCCCTGGAGGGTCGGGCTGATCGTGATCGGCGACGGCGGACAGTAATATCCCATCGCACTCTGCGCCGTGCAGAGCGGGATGGTGGGATCGACGAAGAAATAGAGGCTGCTGCCGCTGTCGATGAAGCTTTCGGGCAGGGTCTGGCCCTTGTACACCGCCGTCACCAGACCTGGCCCCACAGAGCTTGTACTTGCTGACGCGGTCAGCATAGTGGCGGACCCGAGCGCGTTGTTGGTCTGGGTCCCGATGCCGAAGTAGATGGTCCCGGTCAGGGTGCTGGAGCCGCCGGCGGCCGGCGTCGGCAGGCTGACGATGACGCCGTTGTTGTCCACGCTCATGGCCGCCACGGGATTAGGCAGCTGCTGGAACGGCGCCGTGGTGGAAGACGTGCGGGCGATGATCGCGCCGCAACCCGACGCAGGGCAGTCGAAATAGGCCGCCGCCGAAACGCCGCCGGCGGTCTGGCAGGCCGCGCCGCAGTCCGTCGGCGTCGTGCCCAGTCCGATGATCCCGTTGGCGCCGAGGGCAAGGACGGTGTTGAGGTTGGAGCCGCCGCTTGAAGAGCACTGCGAAGGCACGTTGGAGAAGACGCCAGTGTCGCCGACCACCTGGAGCGGCAGGCCCGAGACCTGCTCCCCGCCGATGGCGAAGTCGGCCTGCCGCACCGAGCCGAAGGTGTAGCCGTCGACGAACTGGAAGCATTCGCCGACCGGGTTGGCGCTGGTGTCCGTCTCGGTCGGCAGGGCCGACAACAGGCTGGGGTTCAACACCGACTGAGCGATGCGCAGACCCTCCGACCCGGTGTCGACCTGCACATGGTCGATGGTCTGGCAGTTCGACGTGCCGGGCGCGCAAAGGGTCACCGACACATAGACGATATTGCCCTCGATGACGGCGTTCGGTCCCGTGGTGATGCTGGTCGGGCCGCCGTCGACCACCAGGGTGGCGAAGTTGGACAGGGCCGGCGCGCTCGGGGCGGGAGCGGGCGTGGGGGTAGGCGTGCTCGTCGTGCTGGAGCCCGACCCCCCGCCGCCGCAGGCCGCGAGCGAGAGCAGCAGCGCGCCCAATCCCAGAAGCTTCCTGATCATGGGCTCGCCCTAGCGGAGGTCTTGACCGGTGAAGCCGGCCGGGACCAGCTCCGGCAGATAGGCCAGGCCGCGGAACGCCCCGGGATGGCCGCCGCTGCGTACGACGAGGTCCGCCCGGTCGACGGCGAGGGGCGCGCGGGTGCGCGGGCCGGCCGTCCGCACCGTCTCCGCCTGCATCGTCGCGAAGTGGTCGCCCAGCAGCTGACGCAGGTCCGGCCGGCCGGGCGCCCGCCACGAGACGGCGAAGACCATGCCTGAGGCGTTCTCATACTCATGCACCACCCCGCCGTTCGGAAGGGCGAGCGTATGGACGATGTGCGTTCCCTCGGCCTGGGAGCTCATGGCTGCCGACAGGCGGGCGCGATCGGTCCGCACGCTCTGCGCCTGCCGCCCCAGGGCGGCGTGCGCAGAGTCCAGGGATGCAAGGGCGAAGGCCAGGGCGGCCACCGCCGCGCGAAGTGGCCGGTCGACCCGCCTGACTGTTTCAGAGGCGGCGAACATCGCCAACTGTCCTCCCGTGCGACGCCACACAACGACCTCCGTCAGGTCGCAGCCACGCTCGCGGGCGCAGCGTATCAGACCCTGCCGGGCAAGGCGATGCACGACGGCTGCGGGTGAGCCGCTTTGGGCTCAGCATTGACAGGAGAAGGCGATCTTGGGAGACGATCAGGCTGGTGACCCTGCCTTCGAGGCTCATCGGAGCACGACCATGCCCGCGCGTGGCCTTCCGTCAGACGGATACATCGTGCGAGCGCGCCCGTATCGCGGCTATCGCCGCGCCGGCTAGGCGAGCGATCCCGGCCACCTTGCGGCGACCCGGACTGCAGCCCTGCCGGCGACCGGCTCCTTGCAGGAGCGGCCTTCGCCCGTGCGCCAAGCGCATCTGTCCGCGTCTTCCCCCGAAAGATTGATCCATGGCCATCCCCGTCGTCCCTGATGAGGGCCGCGACCGCTCCGCCCCTCCGCCCAGTGGAGAGCTTGACGTCCTGCGCGCCGAGATCGACCGCATCGACGACACCGTCCTGGACCTGCTCCACGCCCGCATGGCCCTGGCCAGCCGCATCGGCGGGGTGAAGGCGAGCGGGCCGGTCAACGCGCTGAAGCTGCGGCCGGACCGGGAGGCCCGGGTGATCTCCCGCCTGATCGCGCGCGCGGAACCGGCGTGCCGCCAGCTCGTGCTCGGCGTCTGGCGGGAGATCATGGCCGCGGGCCTGGCCCGCCAGGGCGAGCTGGAGGTGCTGGTCTGGGGCGGGTCCGACCCCGCGCACACCCTCGACAACGCGCGCCGCCGCTTCGGGTCGTCGGCCCGCTACGACGTGGTGGAGACGCCGGGCGAGGCCCTGGCGTCAGCGGCCTCCCGCAACGCGATCGCGGTGATGGCCATCGACCCGCGCGCCGCCTGGTGGACCCGGCTGGCGGCCCAGTACCGCGACCTGTGGGTTTTCGACGCCATCGACAGCCCCCGCGGCGGCAAGGCGCCGGCTTGCCTCGCCGTCGCGCGGATCGATCCCGCGTCGCTGGCCGGCGGCCGCACCTTCGTGATCTCGGCGGGCGGAGACGCGGGCGGCGGCGAGCCATCGCGCCGTCTTCTGGGCCTTGAGGAGGGTTGGCGGCTCTACGCCGTGGACCGGGCGCCGGACGAGGTCAGCGCCATGGACCGCTACCGCGGCGTGATCGGCCGGGCGCCGGCCTTCTCTCTGTCCGTCGAGGCGGTGGTCGGCGCCCTGGAGGCGGGCGGATGAGCGATGCGGCCGCCGTGTCGCCCGGGCCGGCCGCCCGACGGCTTGCAGCGGCGCGATGCGTGGTGGTCAAGATCGGCTCCGCCTCTCTGGTCGACGAGACGACGGGCTCGTCGAACGCCGCGTGGATGGCGGCGCTCGGGGCGGAGATCGCCGCCTGGATCGCGCAGGGACGACGGGTGCTCGTGGTCTCGTCGGGGGCCATCGCGCTCGGTCGACGACGGCTGGGTCTCGGTCCGACCGGTCGGCTCGACCTGCAGACGAAGCAGGCGTCGGCGAGCGCGGGCCAGAGCCTGCTGATGCGGGCCTGGGAAGAGGCGCTGGAGCCGCACGGCCTGGTCGCCGCCCAGGTGCTGCTCACCCGTGACGACACCGAGGTCCGCCGCCGCTGGCTAAACGGCCGCGCGACGCTCGAACGCCTGCTCGACCTTCGCGCCGTACCCGTGGTCAACGAGAACGACGCCGTCGCCACCGGCGAGATCCGCTACGGCGACAACGACCGCCTGGCCGCGCGCGTCGCGCAGATGGTGCGCGCGGACTGCCTGGTGCTGCTGTCGGACGTGGACGGGCTTTACACCGGCGATCCTCGCCTGGATGCCCGAGCCCGCCATGTACCTGAGGTGACGGCGCTGACCGCGGAGGTCGAAGCGCTCGCCGGCGGCGCCAACACGGCGTCGGGCGTGGGCTCGGGCGGCATGGTCACCAAGCTGGCGGCGGCGCGCATCGCCCAGGCGGCTGGCTGCGCCACGATCATCGCCGCCGGTCGATCGAGCGACGGCGTCGGTCCGCTGGGCGCCATTGCGGCCGGGGCGCGGGCGACCGTCATCCAACCCCATGCGACCCCCCTGGCCGCCTACAAGCAGTGGATCGCCGGCGGCCTGGCGCCTCAAGGCCACCTGCGCGTCGACGCCGGGGCCGTGCGGGCGCTCGCGTCCGGCAAGAGCCTGCTGCCGGCCGGCGTGACCGGGCTTGGGGGAACGTTCGGCAAAGGCGATCTGGTGCGCGTGCTGGACGAGGCCGGTCTGGAGGTGGCGCGGGGCGTCGCCGCCTATGACGCGACGGAGGCGGCCCGGATCGCCGGCCTTCGCTCCGACGCTGTCGAGGCCGCACTGGGCTATCGCGGGGCCACGGCGATCATCCACCGCGACGATCTGGTCATCGCCGCCCAGGCGATCATGGCGGTGCGCCATGGATGAAGGGATCGCCGACGCCTCCGGCCTGGAGGGCCGGATGATGCAGATGGGCCGACGCGCCCGCGAGGCGGCCGTCTGGCTGCGAGAGGCGGATGGGGCGCAGCGCAGCAGCGCCATCTGCGCCATGGCTGACGTCCTTGCGGCGTCCCGGGCCGAAGTCCTGGCCGCCAACGCCTTGGACCTGGACGCGGCCCGCGAGGGCGGCCTTGCGGTCAACCTCCAGGACCGCCTCGCCCTCGATCCGCAGCGGTTGGACGCCATGGTCGACGCCATACGGGCCATCGCCGCCCTGCCCGACCCGGTCGGCGCGGAGATGGCCCGCTGGCGCCGGCCGAATGGCCTGGACATCGCAAGGGTGCGCACGCCGATCGGCGTGCTGGGGGTGATCTACGAGGCGCGGCCGAACGTGACCGCCGACGCGGCCGGCCTCTGCCTGCGCTCCGGCAACGCGGTGATCCTGCGCGGCGGATCGGACGGCCTGCGCACCAACCGGGCCCTGCACGCGGCGCTCCAAGAGGGCCTGCGGGTGTGCGGCGCGCCGCTCGCCTGCGTCCAGCTCGTGCCCACCGCCGACCGGGACGCCGTCGGCTGGATGCTCCAGGGGCTGGACGGCCAGATCGACCTGCTCATCCCGCGAGGGGGAAAGGCGCTGGTGATGCGCGTACGAGCGGAGGCGCGGGTGGCGGTGCTGGGCCACCTGGAAGGGCTCTGCCACACCTATATCCATGCCCGCGCCGATCCCGCCAAGGCGCGGGCCATCGTGCTGGACGCCAAGATGCGGCGCACGTCGGTCTGCGGCTCCACCGAGACGCTGCTGATCGACGCCGCCATCGCGCCTGCCCTGCTGCCCGGCATCGCCGCGGACCTTCAGGCCGCCGGCTGCGTCCTGCGCGGCGACCCTGTGGCGAGGAGCCTGGCGCCGGGCATGGACGCCGCGACCGAAGAGGACTGGAGCACCGAACACTTGGCGGCCATCCTCAACGTGGGGGTGACGCCGGACATGGCCGCGGCCGTGGCCCACATCGCCCGCCACGGCTCCGGCCACACCGACGCCATCGTGACGGAAGATCGGACCGCAGCCGACGGCTTCATCAAGGCGGTCGACAGCGCCATCGTGCTGGTCAACGCCTCTACCCAATTCGCCGACGGCGGGGAGTTCGGTTTCGGGGCTGAGATCGGCATCGCGACAGACAAGCTGCACGCCCGCGGTCCCGTCGGCGCCGAACAGCTCACCACCTACAAGTATGTGGTGCGGGGGTCGGGGCAGGTGCGCGGCTGAGGGCGAACCCTCGCCATCTCCACGCCGCTCATCCTGAGCAGGCGATTCCGCCCCTCGAGCCTATCCTTCGGCTTCCAGGGAATAGCCGGCGGAGCGGACGGTACGGATGGGATCGATCTCCTCGTCCCGGTTCATCGCCTTGCGCAGTCGCCCGATGTGCACGTCCACCGTGCGCGCCTCGACATAGACGTCCGAGCCCCAGACCGCATCCAGCAGCTGCTCGCGGGAGAAGACGCGGCCAGGATGCTGCATCAGATAATCGAGCAGCCGGAACTCGGTGGGGCCGAGATGGATCTCGCGACCCCCGCGCTTCACCCGGTGGGCGACCCGGTCGACGACGATGTCGCCGTGGCGGACCCGGTCCTCGGCCAGTCCCGGACGGATGCGGCGCAGCACCGCCCGTAATCGCGCGCTGAGCTCCGTCATCGAGAAGGGCTTGATCACATAGTCGTCCGCACCGGTGTCCAGGCCACGGATGCGGTCGCTCTCCTCGCCGCGGGCGGTGAGCATGATGATGGGGACGTTGCGCGTCTCCACCCGCCCGCGTAGGCGGCGACAGACCTCGATGCCGCTGATCTTGGGCAGCATCCAGTCCAGCACGATCAGGTCGGGCAGGCGCTCGTCCACCTGCATCAGCGCCTCCTCGCCATCGGCGGCCAAGCGCACGGCGTAGCCTTCCTTCTCCAGATTGTACTGCAGCAGGGTGGAGAGGGCGTCCTCGTCCTCGACCACCAGGACCTGCGGCGTCATGGCCTCAGAGCTCCGCTTCGAGGGGACCGGACACGCCGCTCCACTTGGGGCGGTCGCCCACGATCTCCTCGCCGGTCACCTCGTAGTGGACCAGCTCGGCGATATTGGTGGCGTAGTCGCCGATGCGTTCCAGGTTCTTGGCCACGAACAGCAGATGAGCGCAGGAATTGATCATGCGCGGATCGCCGATCATGTAGGTCAACAGCTCGCGGAACAGCGAATTGTAGTGCTCGTCCACCTCCTCGTCGTTCTGCCACACGTCCATGGCGCGATCGAGTTCGGCGTTGGTGTAGGCGTCGAGCGCATCCTTCAGCCGGCCGGAGACGAGCTTGCCCATGCGCTCGATGGACCGTGTCAAGGCGCTGATCGGCTCGTGCTCGGCGATAACCAGCCCGCGCTTGGCGATGTTCTTGGCGTAGTCGCCGGTCCGCTCCAGGATCGAACTCATCTTCAGGGCCGAGACGGTGCGGCGCAGGTCCTGGGCCACCGGCTGACGCAGCGAGATGATACGGATCGCCTTCTTCTCGATGTCGTGCTGCAGGCCGTCGAGCCGGCGGTCACGGCCGACCACGTCCTCGGCCAGGGCCACGTCGCGCCTGGCGATCGCCTCGATTGAATCGGCCACCTGGGCCTCGGCCAGGCCGCCCATGCGCGCGACCTCGGCCTTGAGCTGGCCCAGCTCTTCGCCGAAGAACTTGAGGGTATGTTCGTTCATGCTCATGACAGTGATTCCGGCCGGGCGCAGCGGGCTAAGCCTAAGCACCACGGATTTGCAGACGGCGAGCGACAGTTCTACGACAGTTTTGTCACGCGGCGCGAGGCTCGTGTGACGCAGAGGTGTCGGCGGCCGGGGACGGCGGCTCGACCTCGTCGAGCTTCTGCATGGCCCGGGCGGTCATGGGCAGGTAGACGCCGAACCCCGCGCCGTGATTGGGCGCGCTCTCCACGAAGAAGCCGCCGCGGTGGCGGTTCACGATGTGCTTGACGATGGCCAGCCCCAGGCCCGTGCCCATCCGCTCGCCGCTCTTCTGGCCCTCCACCCGGTAGAAGCGCTCGGTGAGGCGCGGCAGGTGCTCGCGCGCCATGCCCGGGCCGCCGTCGTCCACCCGCAGCAAGGCGTAGCGCTCCGCCCCCTGTCGCACGGGCGTCAGCAGCGGCATGCGGCCGCCGCTGGCGGCGGTCTGGCGCACGTCGCCCGGGCGCATCGCCGTAGCGCCTTCCAGGGTCAGGCCCCGGGTGACAGACACGCCGACCACGCCGCCGGCCGGCGCGTACTTCACCGCATTGTCGAGCAGGTTCTGCGCCACCTGGACGATCTGGTCACGGTCTCCCACGACTTCGGCCAGGCCGGCGCCCGTCAGGTCGAACTCCACCCGCACGTTCTTGGCGGCGATCTGGGGACCCAGGGCGTCCAGCACGTCGCTGACCGCCAGCGCCAGGTCGCAGGCGCCGGCGGGGCGGATGTGTTCGTTCAGCTCGATGCGCGAGAGCGACATCAGGTCGTCGATCAGCCGCGCCATCCGCTCGGCTTGGCGGCTCATGATCAGCAGGAAGCGGTCGCGCGCCGCCACGTCGTCGCGCGCATGGCCGCGCAGGGTCTCGATGAAGCCGGTGAGGGAAGCCAGCGGCGTGCGCAGCTCGTGGCTTGCGTTGGCCAGGAAGTCAGCGCGCATGCGCTCGTTCAGCCGGGTGTCGGTCTCGTCGCGCATGATCACCAGGGCCAGGCGCGGATGCAGGGCGTTCGGCGGCAGGGGCTTGGTCCAGACCCGCCAGAAGCGGTCCTGGCCGCCGCCGGTCTCGTAGTTCAGCATCCGGGGTGTACGGCCGAACAGGGCCTCGTCGATGGCCTCCAGCACCACGGGGTGGCGAAGGGCGGTGACGAGCAGCGCGCCCTCCCGCTCGATGCGCAGCAGCTCGCGCGCCTCCGCGTTGGCGAACAGGACGCGGCGGCCGGCGATGTCATCGGCGTCCTCTGCACTGACCAGCAGCACCGGGTTGGGGGCCAGCTCCAGGGCCAGGGCGTAGGTCTGGGCCTCGTCCGGCGAGGGCGCGGGCGGCGCGTCGGGGCTGCGGCCGAACCCGACGCCGCCAACGGTCGGCCCTCCCCGCCGCCAGGCGAGCGCCAAGCCGAGCGCCAGGACCAGGGCCGCCGCGCCGGCGCTCCACTCGGGATCGGCTCGCCCCGTCGCCGCCAGCCCCCCCAGTAGCGCCGCCGCGAGAACCGCCACCAGCAGGGGATTGCGGGCCGCAAGCGCCGGGCGTCCCCGGTCCTCAGCGCCTCGGTGATCCGCAGGCGTGTCCAGCGGGGGCGAAAGTGGGAAGGGCGGCGTGTTCAAGGGCATGGACGCTGTACGCGACAGAGGCCGGATGATCCGGCGCCGCCGTTCTGACGTAGCTTGATGACGGTTGCCACCGTAGCGGACCTCATTCGTCGATCCTCAGGGTGCGCCGTACGGCTGGAACCCCCCAGGGCGGCAGGGGTTCAGACACCTTGAACTGTGGAGCTTCGTCCATGTCATTTGACGCGAATCGCGGCGTGTTCACCAGGATCATACGAAGCTCGGCGCAATGCGCAGCGGTCGGCGCAGCCCTTCTCGCCCTGAGCGCCTGCGGGAACGGCGCCAGCACCTCGTCCGACGCCGACCGGACGGCCGCCCACGCCGACGCCACAGCTGCGGCCGCCGATGCCGGCCAGGCCCTGAACCACGCCGCCGACGCCACCGGCCACGCCGCCTCCGACGCCGCCGCCCATACCAGCCAAGCCCTGGACAACGCCGCCGCGGCGACCCAGCAGGCGGTATCCGACACGGTCCAGGACGCCAAACCCGCTCTCGCCCACGCGGCCCGCGACACGGCGCGCGCCCTGGACAAGGCCGGCGCCGCTACAGGCCGCGCGGCCGAGCATGCAGGGGCGGACCTGGACCGCGCCGGCCGCCACGCCGACCAGGCCTTGAAGTCCGGAGCGGACCGGCTCAACAACTGACGCCACCCGAGTCTTCGTGGCCAGGCGCACTGATCCCCGCTCCACCGCGGCCGTCACCCTCCAGGATTTCCGCGCATGTTCAGCTTCATGTTCGCCACCGGCATCGAAAACAGCGTGCCGACCATCAAAGGTGGGACTGAGCGCGTCGACGAGATGGAGAAGTGCGGCTTCTATAAGCATTGGAAGACCGACTTCCAACTGGTGGAAGATCTCGGCGTCCGCTTCCTGCGCTACGGGCCGCCCATCCACACCGTCTGGCAGGGTCCCGGCAAGTACGACTGGGGCTTCACTGACGAGACGTTCAACGACCTGAAGAAGCGCGACATCGTGCCGATCGTGGACCTGTGCCACTTCGGCGTCCCAGATTGGATCGGCAACTTCCAGAACCCGGACTTTCCCGAGCTGTTCAGGGTCTACGCCCGCGACTTCGCCCAGCGTTTTCCCTGGGTGCAGCTCTATACGCCCGTCAACGAGATGTACATCTGCGCCACCTTCTCCGCCCGCTACGGCTGGTGGAACGAGCAGATGACCAGCGACCGCGCCTTCGTCAATGCGCTAAAGTACCTGGTCAAGGCCAATGTACTGGCGATGAAAACCATCCTGGAGATCAGGCCGGACGCCATCTTCGTGCAGAGCGAATCATCCGAATACTTCCACGCCGAAAACCCCGCCGCCATCGGTCCGGCGGAGATGATGAATTCGGAACGTTTCCTGTCGCTCGACCTGAACTACGGTCGCCGCGTCGATTCCGAGATGTACGAGTTCCTGCTCGACAACGGCATGACCCGGGACGAGTACCACTTCTTCCTGAACAACCGCCTCAAGCAGCACTGCGTCCTTGGCAACGACTACTACGTCACCAACGAGCACCGGGTGTCGGCGGACGGCATGACCTGCGCCTCGGGCGAGATCTTCGGCTACAACGAGATCACCCGCCACTACTACGATCGCTACCGTTTGCCGGTGATGCACACAGAGACCAACATCGCGCAAGGACCCAACGGCGACGAGGCGGTGAACTGGCTGCACAAGGAGTGGGCCAACGTGCTGCGGGTGCGCAACGACGGCATCCCGATCCTGGGCTTCACCTGGTATTCCCTCACCGACCAGGTGGACTGGGACGTGGCGCTCAGGGAGAACAACGGTACGGTCAATCCGCTGGGCCTGTACGACCTGGACCGCAACATCCGCCCGGTAGGCCGCGCCTACAAGCAGCTGATCGCCGACTGGCGCGACGTGCTGCCGATGCAGAGCGTGTGCCTCGTCGCGCCCATCGCCACCCCGAGCGAGCACGCCGAGGCCTGGCTCGAGGACGCGCAGGCCCGCGCCAGCGAGCTGAACGCCAGGGCCTCGCCGACCGGCCCTTACGAGGACGAGGCGGGCTCGACGCCGTGAGGGGAGCCTCGTTCCGATGATCCCGCCGAGGGTGGAACGGCTGGCCGACGGCCGAGAGGTGCGGACCCTCGCGCTCGGCGCCCCTGGCGGCCTGCAGCTCGAGGTGATGGACTACGGGGCCACTTTGCGCCGGCTGACCGCGCCCGCCGCCACCGGCCCGATCGATGTCACGCCGGCCTACCCGGACCTGGAGGGCTACGTCCAAGGGCAGGCCTACCTGAACGCCGCCATCGGCCGCTTCGCCAACCGGCTGGACCACGGCCGCTTCACCCTGGACGGAGAGGCCTTCCAGGTGTCGGTGAACGAGCCGCCCAACACCCTGCAC
>CAXTEX010000004.1:0-875 GCA_964243445.1 uncultured Caulobacteraceae bacterium
GGGTCTACGACGTCAACGTCTGGGGCGTGATCCACGGCATCAAGGCCTTCGTGCCCATGCTAATGGAGCAGGGCGAAGAGGCGCATGTGGTCAACACCGCCTCGCTGTCCTCCTTCAACGGCACGGGCGATCATGCGCCCTATTGTTCGTCAAAGGCGGCGGTGCTGTCGCTGAGCCAGGCGCTCTACAGCGAGATGGCGGCTTACAACACGCAGATCGGCGTCAGCGTCGTCTGCCCGGGCATGGTGGACACCGCCATCAACAAGTCCTGGCGCAACCGTCCCGACGGCGACCAGGCCTGGAGCGAGCGGGAGTTCAAGGACGAGGCCCACATGAAGGGGTCCAAAACCTTCCAGTCCTCGGGCGCTCGTCCGGAGGAAATCGCGCGGCTGACCTTGCAGGCGGTGAAGGAAAACCGCTTCTACGTCTTCAACGGCGAGCGCTGGGCGGACTTCCTGAAGCATTTCGTCGGCCCGATCATGACGGCGTCCAACCCGCCGGTGCAGACCTGGGGCCCAGACCTGCGTTCCGACGAGCAGAAGGCGACGTCCGCGGCGCGCTCGGCTTGAGCCGCAAGCGGACTCATGGCGCGGTCCCTGCCTCCCGACGAGCTCGAAACCCACGAACGCGGTCTGGCCGAAAACGGCTACGCCATCTTGAAGCGGCTGCTCGACGCCGACGAGACGGACGCGCTGACCGCCGCCCTGCAACCGCTGCAGGAGGCGGTCCCGTTCGGCGAAAATGATTTCACCGGCTTTCGCACCCGCCGGGTGTTCAACCTGCTGGCCAAGACGCGGGCCCTGGACGACGCCCTGCTGAACCCTGACGTGCTGCATCTCGCCCGCTCCGCGCTCGGTCCCTCGATCCAGCTGTCC
>CAXTEX010000004.1:885-47199 GCA_964243445.1 uncultured Caulobacteraceae bacterium
TCGCCTCGACCATGGAGATCTTTCCTGGCGAGACGGCCCAGACCCTGCATCAGGACGACGCCTACTTCCGGCTGCAGCGACCCCATCCGGCGCTGGTGCTGAACACCATGTGGGCGTTGACCGACTTCACCGCGGCCAACGGCGCCACCCGCCTCGTGCCAGGCTCGGCCCTCAGCGCCGAGCCCGTCCGCACGGACGCGGCGTCCATCGCCGCAGAGATGCCTCGGGGATCGGTGCTGCTCTGGGATGGGGCGGCCTGGCATGGCGGCGGTGCGAACGACTCCGACGACATCCGCTTCGGCGTCTCCCTGAACTACTGCCGCGGATGGCTGAGACAGCAGGAGAACCAGTATCTCGCCGTGCCGGTCGAGGTCGCCCGCGGCCTCCCCAGCGCGCTGCAGAAGCTGCTCGGCTACGACACCTGTGAATTCGTCGGCTACGTCGACCGGCAGCACCCCCTGCAGCTTCTCCATCCTTCCTGACCTGAAAATCGGACGAACCTGATCATGGCCACCGACACCCTCGCCGCTCCGGTCCACGAAGACGTCGTCGCCTATGTGGCCAAGGCCCAGCAGCGGGCGTGGCAGGTCTCCGACATCGGCGAGGGCACCCCGCTCATCCCGATCCAGCGGGTGGGGATCATCGGCGCCGGCACCATGGGCGGCGGCATCGCCATGAACTTCGCCACAGTCGGCATTCCCGTCACTATTGTGGAGACGCGCCACGACGCCCTGGACCGCGGCTTGGCGACAGTGCGCCGCAACTATGAGACCAGCGCCAAGCGCGGCCGCTTCTCGGTGGAGGAGGCCGAGGCGCGCATCGCCCGCATCACCGGCACGCTCGACATGGGAGACCTCGCCGACTGCGACCTCGTGATCGAAGCGGTGTTCGAGGACATGGGGCTGAAGAAGGACATCTTCGCTCGCCTGGACAAGATCGTGAAGCCCGGCGCCATCCTGGCCTCCAACACCTCAGGACTCGACATCGACGAGATCGCCGCCACCACCTCGCGCCCGGAACAGGTCATCGGGCTGCACTTCTTTTCGCCCGCCAATGTCATGAAGCTGCTGGAGATCGTGCGCGCGGACAAGACATCCAAGCCAGTGGTCGCCACGGCGATGGACCTGGCCCGCAGGATCGGCAAGATCGCGGTGCTGGTCGGCGTGTGCCCAGGGTTCGTCGGCAACCGGATGCTCTATCCGCGCCAGCTGCAGGCCCACGCCCTGCTCTCTCAGGGGCTGATGCCGTGGGAGATCGACCAAGCGCTGAACGCCTTCGGCTTCAAGATGGGGCCGTTCCAGATGTCGGACCTTGCGGGCCTCGACATCGGCTGGAGCAAGGGCCAGACGACCGGCGACCCGATCCGCAACGCGCTGTGCGAGATGGACCGGCGCGGGCAGAAGACCGGCGCGGGCTACTATGACTACGACGCCGAGCGGCGCCCGCAGCCGTCCGCGGTGGTGGAGCGACTCATCTGCGAGCACGCGCAGACGCAAGGCGCGCCCGCGCCGAAGCTGTCGCAGCAGGAGATCATCGAGGCGCTGATCTTTCCCATGGTCAACGAAGCCGCCAAGATCTTGCAGGAGAACAAGGCCCAGCGCGCCTCCGACATCGATGTCGTATGGCTGTACGGCTACGGCTGGCCGCAGGACAAGGGCGGCCCGATGTACTTCGCCGACCAGGTCGGGCTCGACAGGATCGTGGCCAAGGCCGACACGCTCGGCGCCGCGTCCGACTACTTCAAGCCCGCGGCCCTGCTCCAGCGCATGGCTAAAGAGGGACGACGCTTCACCGACGATCGTTAAGCGGGCGCAATCGACTGGCGGCGCCTGCGCCGGCTGCAGTCTCTTGCCGGCGCGGCTGCCGCGCCGCGCTTGCTCGCACCTCCGGGCCATGCGTGTTACGCAGGCGCATGACCGCCATGCAGCCGCTGGAGGCGTCGGAGCCAAGCCTCCAACGCCCAAGCAAGTTCGAGAAGAAACGGGAAGCGGTGCTGACGGCCGCAGCCCGAATCTTCAATCGCGACGGGGTTCAGGGTGCGACGCTCTCCGACGTGGCGGCGGCGGTGGACTTGAACATCAAGAGCCTGCGCTATTATTTCACGCGCAAGGACGATCTGGCGACGACGGGCTTTCTTCGCGCGATCGAACTCTACTCATCGCTGATCGAGGCGGCGGCGCGGGAGGCGAGCGCGCCCGACAGGGTGCGCGCCTTCGTTCGCCTCTACTTCAAGCTGATGCGCGACGTCGCGACCGGCGAGGCGCCGCCTTTCCTGCATTTCGGCGATCTCCGCTCCTTGTCCGAGCCTCAGGCGAGCGCCGTGTTCGCCGCCTTCAACCAGATGTTCCGCGCCCTGCGCGAGCTCGTCCGCACGCCGCAGCTGGAAGAGGCGGGGCGCGCGACGTTGAACGCACGCACCCATCTGCTGCTTTCCCAGATCCTGTGGTCTGTGGTCTGGGCGCTGCGCTACGAGCCTGACGACCTGCCCCGCGCCGGAGAGCGTATGGCCGACATCCTGATCGACGGGCTGGCCGGCGCGGGAGCGACCTGGAGCCCGGCCCTGTCGCGCTTGGCGGCGATGGAGCCGGACCTGTCGGGTACGTCACAGCACGCCTTCCTGCGGGCGGCCACGGTGCTGATCAACGACCAGGGCTACCGCGGCGCCTCGATCGATCGGATCGCCGCTTCGGTCAATGTCACCAAGGGCGCCTTCTACCACTATCACGACGCCAAGGACGATCTCGTCGTCGCCTGTTTCGAGCGCACCTTCCAGCTGATGCGCCATGCCCAGACGATCAGCCAGACGGCGCGCCGCGGCCTCGACCGGGTGGCGGACGGCGCCTGCCTGCTCGTGCACCATCAACTCACCGAGGAAGGTCCGCTGCTGCGCACCTCTGCGCTCACCGCGGTGCCCGGCGCCATTCGCAGCGAGATGACCGCCCGGCTCGACCGGATCGCCTCGCGATACGCCGACGCCATCTCAGACGGCATGATCGACGGCTCGATCCGGCCATGCGACGCAGCCATCGCCGCCCAGATGGTCACAGCCACGATCAACTCCGCCGAGGAGCTGCCGCGCTGGGTGCGGGGCGCCTCGTCGGACGACGCCGTGCTGCTCTACGCCAGACCAAGCTTCCTCGGCCTGTTCAGCTAGAGATCGCCGCAGTCTAGTCGACGGGGCGGTCGGCCCTTGGCGCTTGGGGGAACGATCCCGGCCGCGATATAGCGGCGCGCCCGCCCAGGATCGGCGCGCCTCCCCCAATTGCAAACGCCCAGGATAGCTTGATGCATCTCGCCCGGTTTCCCCGTCGTCGCTACACGCCCGCTTCCACGCCGCTGGAGCCTCTGGCGCGGCTCAGCCGTCATCTCGGCGGCCCCGACCTCTACATCAAGCGCGACGACCTCACCGGACTGACGGGCGGCGGCAACAAGACGCGCAAGCTCGAGTTCCTGGTCGCCGAGGCCCTGGCGCAAGGCGCCGACACCCTGATCACTGTCGGAGCCGTCCAGTCCAACCACTGCCGCCTGACCCTGGCCGCCGCCGTGCGCGAGGGGCTGAGCTGCCGGCTGGTGCTGGAACAGCGGGTGCCTGGCAGCTATCGGCCCGACGCCAGCGGCAACAACTTCCTCTTCGACCTCCTGGGCGTCGAAGCGGTTAAGGTCGTGGAGGCTGGGGCCAACCTGGACGCTGAGATGCAGGCCATGGCCAGCGAGCTCGCAGCCATGGGCCGCCGCGGCTACATCATCCCGGGCGGCGGCTCCAACCCGCTCGGCGCGCTGGGCTATGTGGCCTGCGCCGAGGAGATACTGGCCCAGAGCTTCGACATGGGGCTGAGGCTCGACGCGGTGGTCTGCGCCAGCGGCAGCGCCGGCACCCACGCCGGCCTCCTGGTCGGGCTGCAGGGCTGCAACGCCGATCTGCCGCTCACAGGTATCAACGTGCGCCGGCCCCAGGCCGAGCAGGAGGCCAATGTCCACGCCCTGGCGGTGCGCACGGCGTCGCTGCTCGGCATGCAGGGCGAGGTTCCCAGAGGGAGCGTGCGTGCGCTGGATCGCTGGGTAGGCGGCGGCTACTCCATCCCCACCGACGAGATGATCGAGGCCGTGCGCCTGCTCGCGCGGCTGGAGGGCGTGCTGCTCGACCCCGTCTACACCGGCAAGGCCATGGCCGGGCTGATCGGCCTGGTTCGCGAGGGCGCATTCAAGCCGGGCGAAGCGGTGCTGTTCGTGCACACGGGCGGGTCGCCCGCGCTCTACGCCTATCAGGACGTGCTGAAGTCCGCATGACGGGGCGCCGCACGGTCGGCGTGCTGGGCGGCATGGGCCCGGCCGCGACCCTGGACTTCCTCGCCAAGCTGCAGCGCGCCACGCCGGCCGTCATGGACCAGGACCACGTCCACGTGCTGGTCGACCTCAACCCCCAGGTCCCCGACCGCAACGCCGCGCTGGCGGGGAGCGGCCCCTCGCCTGGGCCGGTGCTGGCGCAGATGGCGGCGGGGCTGGAGCGCGCGGGGGCGCAGGCGCTGGTCATGGTCTGCAACAGCGCTCACGCCTTCGCCGACGACATCCGCGCGGCCCTGCACGCGGCGCCTCTGATCAGCCTGATCGAGGAGACCGCGGCGGCGGTCCGACGTGAGCATCCGCACGTTCGCCGTGTGGGCCTGCTGGCCGCCGCCGCCTGCCTGGATGCGCGGCTTTACCAGGACGCCCTCGCCCGCCATCAGATCGAGAGCCTCATCCTGGATGGGCCGGAGCGCAGCCGCTTCATGGCCCTGCTCTACCGGATCAAGGCGGGCGAGGCGGGCCAAGCCTCCCGCGCCGAGATGGCGGCCCTGGCGTCGAGCCTGCTCCAGCGGGGCGCTGAAATGATCGTTTCGGGCTGCACAGAGGTGCCGCTCGTGCTCGGACCGGCCGATCTGTCCGCGCCGCTGATCGACTCCGTCGACGTGCTCGTGGCCGCGACGCTCGCCTTTGCGCAGGCGGTCTGACGCAGGTCTGGTCGCAACATACGAGCCATCATGTTTCGCCGCTGAGATGATGCCGGAGGGCCGGAACGCGATCATTTGAGACGAGTTAAACGCCAGCACGCCGCTGCTCGGAGCCTTCGCCTCCATGACCGCCGCATCGCCTTCGCCTCGCGGGCGCGCAGCTCCTGGGGAGAGCGCTCGGCCCGGTGCTGGCGTCCCTGTCCGTCGGGGAGCACGACGTGCGCTCGGCGCTCGGCGTCAGCGCCGTGCTGCTCGTCGTCAGCCTGTCGACGATCGTGCTGCTCAACCGGCCGACCGGCCCGCGCAGCCGTCAGGCCTGCGGACGGGGGCAGGCGCGCCCTCGCATGGTCAGCGCCTGGCGGGGATGACCTCGGGCGTACGACGATGCAGCACGACTCTGCGAAGGGTGGACAGGATCTGCGACCCGGCCTTCAAGCTTCCACGCAGGCTGCCTGAGACGTTGGACACCCCGCCGATGCGGCAGCGGTAGGAGACCGGCACCTCCAGTACGCGCAGGCGGGCGCGGGCCGTACGCAGCTGCATTTCCAGGTTCCAGCCGTAGGTCATCTCCTGCATGTCCAGCGCCAGCAGCGTCTCGCGCCGGATCGCCCGGAAGGCGCACATGTCGGTGGAGCGCACGCCGTAGAGCAGCCGGATCACCGCCCCGATGCCCAGCCCTGCGAGGATCTGATGCCAGGACATGCTGCCCGCCGCCCGCCGGCCGCGCCACCGGGAGCCGATGACGAAGTCGTAGTCGCCCGAACGGAGGGGCTCCACCAGGCTCGCGATGCACGCCGGTTCGTCGGCGCCGTCGCCGTCCATGAAGACGAGGATCGGCGCTTCCGCGAGCCTCGCGCCGGCAAGGCAGGCGCGGCCATAGCCCTTGCCTGCGTCGATCGCCTGAGCTCCGGCGGCGATCGCCGTCTCGCGGGTGCCGTCCCGGCTCGGCCCATCGGCCACGATGATGGTCGAGACGCCGTGGCGGCGGAGTTCGGCGACGACGGCGCCGATCGACTCGGATTCGTTCAGCGTCGGAATGACGACGGCGACATCCTGCATCATGGCGTCTCCGCTCCCATCCCTCGCAGGCGCGCATCCAGGTCGCCCGTCGCCAGCATCTGCGTCAGCAGGCGGCGCGTATGCTCCGCGGAACTGGGCGCCAGGGTGGGACGGGCCGCCACGGCCGGGTCGAACAGGTCCGCGCACAGCCGGCGCAGACCGTCCGCATCATCCACATCGTACCAGGTCGGCAGCCGCAGGACCGCTAGGCCGATCTCCGCGGCGCGATCCAGCGTCTGGGCGAACACGCGTTCGGTGCTCCAGTCGATATCCTCGAACAGGCGGGGGTGCAGCGTCTTCAAGCCCAGCGCATAGTAGCCGCCGTCCTCGGCCGGCCCGATAACCACGCGCTCGCCCGGCTCGGCGAGGGCCTGCGCCATCTTGGACAGGAGACTGGCCGGCAGGGTCGGGCTGTCCGCGTTCAGGACGCAGGCGGCCATGTGCCCGCGGTCCAGCAGCGCCTGGAGGGTGAAGGACAGACAGCGGCCGAAATTGCCCAGCCAAGCCTCGATCAGTCCGACGTCGCGGGGCAGGTGCTCTCGGAAGAAGCGCTCCGACCCAGGCGGACCGAAGGCCATGTAGGCGGCGATGGGCGTGGCGCGTCCAGCGTCGGCGATGTTCTGGGTGATGTCCTGCAGGAAGGTGGTGTTCAGCGCCGCCGCCTGCTCCAGGCTGAGCGGCGGGCAGAGGCGGGTCTTGGTGCGCCCTGGCGAGGACGCCTTAGCCATGACGGCTATGGCGCACGCAGGGAAAGGCGTCGTCGCCGGCATCAACCCTCCATCGCTCGAGCCTGAAAGCCGGCGGCCTCACCGTCGGGTCCGCACGCATAGGGAAGAGAGGAAGCGCGGGTCAAGCCGCGCGAGACGATCACGCTCACGGCGGTCATGTTCAGCCGTCGGCGGCCGCGCTATCAGACGCCGACGATGCGGCGCGCCGGCGCGCCGGCGTCGGCTGCGAACCCGAGCCTCACCCCGCCCATGGCCTCGATCCCCATCGTTCTGCTCGCAGCCCTGGCGGCGGCCGTGTTTTTCTCCTGCTTGGGAACGGCCCTGGCGCGGTGGATACGCCCGGCCTGGGCGCCGCCGCTGGGCCTGGCCCCCGTGCTCGGCTGGGGCGTGTTCAGCGCCATCAGCTTCTCGCTGCAGAGCCTGTTGGGCTTCAGCCGGCTTTCCACCGCCCTCCTCGTGGCGCTGGCGCTCGCGGCGAGTGTCGCGGCCTTGGTCTTGCGCCGGAACGCCGTCCCCGCCCTCGCGTCGCGGCTTCCGCTCTGGGGCTGCGGGCTGGCGGCCATGATCGCGCTGATCCCCCTGTCGGCGATCCTCCCGAAATATGTGCCAGGCGGCGTCATCCTGGCCTCTCCGATGTTTGATCATTCGAAGGTGGCCATGGTCGATGAGATGGCCCGCCTCGGCCTGCCGGCCGGCAACCCCTTCTTCGGCCTGGACGGCGCGCGAGGCTCCCTGTCCTACTACTACCTTTGGCATTTCGCGGCCGCCCAGCTGTCGGTGCTCGCCGGCGTTACCGGCTGGGAAGCGGACGCGGCCATGACGGGGTTCACCGGCTATGCGTCGGTGATGCTGATGATGAGCCTGGCCGCTCGCCTCTCCCACCCGGACACGTCAGAAACGGAACGCCCGCAGGGGAGGATCGACGGGCGCCGTCCCGCCGTCGCGGTTCTGGCGACCGGCCTGTTCAGCCTGACAGGGTCGCTGCGTCCGATGCTCAACCTGGTGCTCGGCAAGGCTGGGGTCAGCCGCGTGCTGGCCCACTATCCGAGCCTTGCGGGATGGGTGGTGCAGTCGAGCTGGGTGCCTCAGCACATGATGTCCGCCTGCTGCGTGGTGCTCGCCGTGCTGATGATGGCCGAACTCATGCGAGCGCCGCGGCTGAGCGCCGCCCTGCTGGCGGGAGCCATGGCGGCGGCCGGTTTCGGCAGCTCGGCCTATGTGGGCGGAGTGACGTTCGCGATCGCGGCGCTGGCCCTTGCAGGGCTAGGGATCGTCTGCGCCCCGCCCGGACGACGCCTGGCCTTCCTGATCGGTGCGGGCGCTGCGGCCATCGTCGCATTCGGCCTTGCCCTCCCCTTCGTCATGGGCGAGCTGGTGGTGTTGCGCGCCCATCTCGGCGGCTCCCAGATCAGACTGCATCCCTATGAGGTGGTCGGCTCCATTTTTCCCCAGCCCCTCCGTCGCGTGCTGGACTATCCCGCCTATTGGATGTGGCTCCTGCCGTTGGACCTGACCGCGATCTACCCGGCGGGTATGGCGGCGATGGTCCTGTTCGTGCGCCGGGCTGCAAGGCGCTCAGTTCCCGACGTCCACGTCCTCAGTCTGGCCGTCCTCACCGTCTGCAGCCTGGGCGTCACGTGGCTGCTAGCCAGCAGCGGCGCCAACAACGATCTTGGCTGGCGCGCCATGCTGCCCGCCGTCCTGGCGCTCACCGGCTTCGCCGCGGGGGGTGTGGCCGGCTGGCTGTCCGCCCGCGCCTGGCTGGCTTTGGGTGCGGCCTTGCTGCTGTTCGCGCTCAGCGTGCCCGACCGCCAGATCCTGCTCAACATCAAGGGCCGGCCGACGCCGGAGGCCGCGCGCTTCGCCGACGCAGTCGAGATGTGGTCGGATGTGCGCCGCTACGCTGGGCCGACGGACCGGGTCGCTGACAACCCGCTGCTCCTGATGACGATGACCAATCTGCCGGTGAACCCGTCCTGGGCGCTCCTGTCGGATCGGCCCTCCTGCTATTCCGGCTGGGAGACCGCGCGCGTGTACGTCGACTTCCCAGCCGAGCGTATCAACGATCTGGACGACCAGTTCGTGAACGTGTTCGCCGGCTCCGGCTCCGAGGACGACGTCCGTCAGATGGCCACCCAGTACGGCTGTCGCGTCGTGGCCCTGGCGGCGAGCGACGGCGCCTGGGATGACGACCCCTTCGCCGACAGCCCGGACTATCGGTTGGCGGAAGAGCGCCGCGGCAAGTGGCGTATCTATGTGGCCACTGTCCCTCTGAAAGCGCCGCTCCCCGCCGGGGCGAAACGCCTCCCCTAGGCCGACGCCTTGGCGCTGGCCTTGCGCCTACAGGCTCCACCTTAGGCCACAGCCCTGGCAGGGCTTGGGCGGGGCGTCGCTGTTCAGCGCGGCGCGGAAGGATTGGTAAGCGGGCCCGTTCCAGATTTCGCGCAGGGTCTGCTGGGTCGCATCCCCCAAGGTGTAGTTCTCATAGCCGCGGGCCGAGAACGGCGCGATGCAGCATGGCAAGGCCCGGCCGTGGGCGGTGAAATACATCAGCGACCACGGACGCCGGCAGATCGACCCGGCCTCGCCGGCGGCGGATCGTTTCAGGCTCATGCCGGGCTCCGTGGCGCCGGATGCGTCCAGGGTGACGCCGAGCTGCAGGCCCAGCTCCTGGGCGGCGTGGATGTAGGCCTGTTCCTCGGCCTGGGTCTGCTCGAACAGCGAGCTCGACTGGCGCGCCAGACCGAAGCCGTCATCGTCGAACACCAGTCGCTGGAGGTGGACTTCACTCACGCCCATGGAGTGGGCCAGGCGGATGAACTCCGGCAATTCCTGCACCGTCTCCTTGAGCCCCGTCAGCCAAAGCGAGACCCGCGGCGTGGTCGCGCCGACCTGGGTCTTGTAGTCGGTGAACTTGCGCACATCGCGCACGATGCGGCCGAAGAAGTCCTTGCCGCGCACCATCTTGTAGGTCTTGGCGTCGGCCGCATCCAAGGACACCCGCATCTCGTCCAGCCCGGTGTCGATGATCTCCTGGAACTTGCTGGGACGAAGCAAGGTGCCGTTAGTGTTGAACAGCACATAGACGTCCCGCGCCTTGAGGTAGCGGATCATGTCGGGCAGGTTCTTGACCAGCATGGGCTCGCCTACGCCGTGCAGCACTGCGCGGGCGATGTTGTCGGACTGGTCGACGATGCTGGTGAACAGCTCCCAGCTCATGTCGGCGGGGGGTTCAAGGTCCTCGAACGTCCGTGGGCAGGTCTCGCAGAGCAGGTTGCAGCGGTTGGTGACCTCCAGGTAGAGACACACCGGCGGACGCTCGGCACGCGCGCCGCCCGGCGCCACCGCCTCGAAGTACCGACGGGGATCCTTCAGGGGCGGATCCTTCACAAGCGGATCCTTTAGGGCCTCGATGACCTCGGACATTCAGACGCTCCTTGGAACGAGACGATGGTGCGAGCCGGACCCCGGGCTCCTGTCGTATTCATGTAGGTCGAAACCGGTCATCATCCACCCACGGCGGACGAGGCGGAGCGCGCCGGCTCCTGCAGGTCCGCCGCTTCCCAGCACGAGGCGGCCGCCGCGATCAGCTGCAGCGCGGCCTCAGCCCCTTCGGCGATGCCCTTGCTGAAGTCGCCCGGGGCGCAGTTCAGCCGGTTGGTCACCTGGGCCAGGCACAGGACCGACCTCTGCTGGGCGGCGGCGAAGGCGTAAAGGCCAGCGGCCTCCATCTCCACGGTCAGAAGCCCTTCCGAGCGGCGGCGGGCGACCTTGGCCTCGGTCTCGCGGAACGGCGCGTCGGTGGTCCAGCTGGCCCCCACGTGCAGAGCCACGCCGGTTCGGACGAGGGACGGCAGCACGCGCGAGATCAGCGCCCCGTCGGCCTCGGCGAAGCGGGAAGGCGGCAGGTAGTGGTAGCTCGTGCCCTCGTCGCGGAGCGCCCGGTCGATCACCACGAAATAGGGCGGGGCGCCCAGGTCGACCACCTGCCCGGCCGAGCTCAGGCTGATCAGGAAGCGGCAACCCGAGGCGAACAGCTGTTCGGCCAGCAGCACCGAGAACGCGGCGCCGACCGCGCGGCCGATGATCCCGACCGGCCGCGCCAATCCTTCATGAACTCCCAGGCGCGTATGGAAACAGCCCCAGTTGGCCTCCTCCCGCAGTTCGCCCCGCATCTCGAGATGACGCTCCAGATCGCCGTCCGGATCGAGCACGCAGACCTCCGGTGCGCCGCAGGCGGCCAGGCCCTTGCGCTCCCGCGCCAAGCCCAGCATCGCCCCGGCGGTGAACAGGGACGGCGAGTCCGGATCGTCGTGCTCCAGGATCGGGGCGGCGCGCCCACCGTCCACTGGCGACGGGCGACGCCCCGAGAACTCCAGGGTGAGACCCCGCGGCTCGGCGTGCCTCCCGCCCTCCGGCCGGAACGTCGCCGTCTCGACGGCGTGGGGCGCCGTTACGCGTTCAGCGTCTATGGAGGTTTCCGACGGCAATCGACTTGACCTCTCCATCACGCGGACACTCGATAGCAGGGCCCAAGCGACACGTCTGCGCAACGCACGCGCCGGCCAAATCGCCTCACCACAGATTGCGTGACGAACGCGGCGGCCAAACGATGTCGCTCTAGAAGCATCTGATCCTTAACCGCGTCGTCATCGGGAGGCGCGGCTTGCGCCGGGCGCATGTGCGGAAAGCTAGGCTGAGCGTACACAACATGAGGTTCAAGGAGACCGAGGCAGGTTCAACTATTTTTAAGGCAGGTTCGTCGCCAGGACCGGAGTGGACGCGTCACGCCGCCCTTCTGATTAAATCTGCGGCGAAGGCGTGACCGGATCGGTTCTGAGAGCGTATTCTCCTCGTGTCCGCACCTGCGGCGCAGGTCTACGCGCTGCAACGCTTGAAAGCCAAGATGCCGCATCTAGCCAGGAAGCCTCATTGACCGCCCTCGCCAAGCCCCGCCCGAACGCCGGCGCGCGCCCGCTGCACCCCATCCCCGTTCGGATCATGCACTGGCTGAACGCCGTGGCGATCATCGTCATGGTGATGTCCGGCTGGGGCGTCTACGACGATGACGCCATCTTCGGATGGCTGTTCTTCCCCATGTGGGCGAAGCTCGGCAGCTGGGCGGCGAACAGCCTGCTCTGGCACTTCGCGGGCATGTGGCTGCTCGTCGTCAACGGCCTCTTCTATCTCGGCTACGGGTTCGCCACCGGCCGGTTCCGGCGCAGGCTGCTGCCGATCCGCATCTCCGATCTGCTGGAGACGATCGGCGAGACCCTGCGATTCCATCTCTCCCATGAGGACCTGACCCACTATAACGCGGTGCAGAAGCTGCTCTACATCATCGTGATCACCGCGGGCGTGATGCAGGTCGTCACCGGGGTCGCCATCTGGAAGCCCGTGCAGTTCTCATGGCTGACGGCCCTGTTCGGGGGCTTCCAGGGCGCGCGCCTGGCCCATTTCCTGGGCATGTCGGTGATCGTCGGTTTCCTGGTGGTTCACGTCATCCTCGCCCTGCTGATCCCCCAGACCCTGTGGGCGATGGTGGCGGGCGGCCCGAAGGTGGAAGAGTCATGAAGTCGCTGAATCGGCCAAGCTCGCCGCCCGATCCCGCGATCCTGGACAACCATCGGCCGCTCGTGCGCGACGTCGAACGCCGGCTCATGCTGCGCGGCGGCCTGTCGCTCGGCCTGCTCACCATGCTCACCGGCTGCCATCCCGAGGACAACAAGCAGATCCACTCGGCGCTCTCCTCGATCTCCTCCCTCAACGACAAGGTCCAGGCGCTGCTGTTCGACCCCAACAAGCTGGCCCCGACCTATCCGGCGTCGATGGTGCTCAAGCCGCCCCGGTTCAACGCCTATTTCGACATCACCCAGCTTCAGCCGGTGGACGGGGCGAGCTGGAAGCTGGAGCTCGCCGGCCTGGTCGCCGACAAACGGCCCTGGAGCATCCAGCAGATCAACGCCCTGCCCAAGCGCGACATGATCATCCGCCACATCTGCGTCGAAGGGTGGGACTATATCGGGGAGTGGTCCGGCGTCCCGCTCGGCGACTTCCTGCGTCGCATCGGGGCCGACCTGCGGGCGAAGTACGTCGCCTTCAAGACCGCCGACAACTATCCGAGCAGCATAGATATGGCCACGGCACTGCACCCGCAGACCCTGCTGGCCACCGATTACGCCCGCGACACCATGGCCGATCCGTACGGCTATCCGCTCAGGCTGCGCACTTCGACCAAGCTCGGATTCAAGAACCCCAAATGGATCACCTCGATGGAGGTGACCAACACCTATCCTTCCGGATATTGGGAGGACAAGGGCTTCAACTGGTTCAGCGGCATCTGATAGGCGTGTCGGCCAGGCTGGCGCAACAGTCAGGCTGGTGCATCAGTCAGGCTGGCGCACGCAGGAAGCCCAGCATCGCGGCGTTGAAGGCGTCAGGCGTCTGCAGCATGGCGAAGTGACTGGCGCCCGGCAGGATGATGAGCCTGGCTCCCGGGATCGTGCGGGCGAGATAGTCGGTGTGCGTCCGCTTGATCGCCTCGTCATGGTCGCCGTCGACGATGGCGACCGGCGTGCGAATGCGGGCGAGGTCCGCTGAGGCGTAATGGGGCTCGGTGTCCCACATCCGATTGATCGCTGCGGAAAAGGCGGGGAAGTCCCCCGGCGTCGGCGACAGCGCCGCATAATCGTGCGCCGCCTGTACGTGCTCGAAGCGGGCGAACACCGGCTGGGCGTCAGAGTCCGGCCGAACCCCGCTAGGGTCCATGTTGGCGGCGAAGGCGAACACTTTTAATACGCGCTGCGGGTCTCGCAGGGCCATCACCAGCCCGATGATCGCCCCGTCGCTCCACCCCACGACGGCGGCCCGGCGCAGGCCCAGACTGTCCATCACGGCCACGACGTCGGACGCCATCAGCTCATAGGTGTAGGGCCGCCCGTCGCGCGTGCTGCGACCGTGCCCGCGGCTGTCGATCAGGACCGCCTGGTAGCCGGCCCCGGTCAGCGCCGGAACCTGGTCGCCCCAGTAGTCCCCATTGGCCAAACCGCCGTGCAGCAGCACCACGGGCGCGCCCTGTCCGTAAGTGGCGTAGTAGAGCCGCGCCCCGGCGTGGACGACGTAACCCCTCGCCGAGGCGCTCGGCAGCGGTCTGGGCCGAGGCAGGGTCAGCCAGGCCTGATCGACGTTTGACGCCATGGCCGCGGACCCTGCCGAGGCGTAGATCGCCATGGCCGCGCCTGCGACCAGCAAGGCCCTGCGATCCATCTTGTCCTCCGTGGCTCGCACGGATCAAACCACGTCGCCGTCCGCCTTGGAACCGGCTCGTTCGAGATCGTCTGGTGCGAGCGGGGCCGCGTATACGGCCGGCTGGATGGGACGGCGCGGCGCACGCAGCTTTCGCGGCCCAGCAAGGCTCGCTAAGAGCGACGGGCTTCCTCTTCCGGCAGGTCCTAACGCGTGTCTCCTCCCCTGGTCCGTCCCCGCGTCCTGATGCTGGTCGGCTCGACCCTCGTCCAACGCCGCCGCTCGGGGATCCATCGCGTCGCCGTGGAGACTGCGCGCGCCTTGGCCGCCAAGGCAGTGCTGGAGCTGGTGCGCTACGACGCCGTCGAAGGCCGACTGCGTTTCTTGGACGCGGTGGAGCTCGATCAGCTGTTCGGGGCTGGCGACTGGCCGATCGGAACCGCCGTGCGGGCCGGCGCCCGCAAGATCGGCCGCCCGTTCCGCGAACAGTTGGACCGACCCGAGGACGCCTGGCTGCTCATCCCTGAAGTGGCTTCAAACGAGTCGAACGGGCCGGAAATCCTGGGGCGCGTCGTCACGGCTTGTCGTGAGATCGGACTGCGCACGGCGTCTGTCTTCTACGACCTCATACCGATCCGCAACGCGGCCTACGCGGTGCACGCTCCGGCGAGCGAGGCCTATGTCGCCGAGCTGGTCCGATGCGACCTGATCCTGCCGATCTCCGCGCACAGCGGAGGCGATCTTGCGGCGCTCTGGCGCGAGCGGGGCGTGACGCCGACACCGCCCATCGTCCCGCTGCTCCTGCCGGACGGCGGCTTTGCGCGAGCCGCCGCCGCGCCTGGGGCTACGCCCATGGAGACAGCCAAGCCGACGATCGCCCTCGTAGGCACGGTCGAGCCGCGCAAGCGTCAGGTGGAATTCCTCCAGGCCATGGTCGCGGCCCGCGCCCGCAGTCCGGAGGCGTCCCGCCGCGACGTGGTCGTGATCGGCTCGCTTCACCCCGACGTGGCCGACGCCTTCAACGCCTTGCTGGCGCGTCACCGCTGGACTCGTTACCTCGACTATGTGGACGACGCCGCGGTGGAGCGCACTCTCCGCGAAGCGGATTTCACCGCTTTCGTGTCCGACGACGAGGGCTACGGCCTGCCGATCAGCGAGAGCTTGGCGGTGGGGACGCCCTGCCTGTGCGCCGACTTCGGCTCCATGGCCGAGATCGCGGCGGGTGGCGGTTGCCTCGCGATCGATGTTCGCGATACCGCATTGATGCAGGACGCCATCGTGCGCCTGTGTGAGACGCCCACCCTGCTGGCCGACCTGCGGGGCGAGATAGGCGCCCGCTCGTTCCGGGCCTGGGCGGATTACGCTGAGGACCTGCTGAACGCCCTATCCGCCGTTCCTTGCAGGCCGCCCGACGCCGAGATGGACCGGGCTCAGACGCCGATCTGCAAGCCTGACGGCCTGGACGCAGGTGACTTCACCGCCCTGGCCAGAGCGGACGTGATCGCCTTTCCAGACTCCAAAGGCCGCACCGCCTTCATCGACGACGCCGCACGCCGAGGCTGGCCGGAACTGCTGCCCGGCCGCATGCCGCTGGGCGATCCGACGAGAGACGTGCGCGCGGTGCGATCGGAGCGAGACGAGCGCGAGCGGATCGCAGGCGTGGAGCGCGCCTACGCCAGGGGGCGGGCCGCCATCCCGCGAGCCTTCGCGACGCGGCCGGTGTTCCTGCGCCTGCTCATCTCCACCTTCAACCGGCGCGACTTCGTCGTCGCCAACGTCCGTTGGCTCCTTAAGGAAATCCTCGGACCAGCTAGCGAAGGCGTCGACCTCGTGGTGGTCGACGGCGGCTCGACGGACGGCACGGTCAAGGCCTTGCGTGACATCGGCGACCCGCGGGTGGCGATCGTGCAGAGCCCGGTTAATGTCGGCATGCTGGCCGGCTGGCGGGAAGCCTCTCACTTGATGGGCGCGGAATATGTCTGGGTCATCGGCGACGACGACTTCATCCGCCCGGAGGGGTTCCGCGCCGTGCTGGCGGGACTGAAGGCGAACGTGGGCGTGCCGCTGGCCTTCACAGCGCTCAGCGTCTACCACCGCGCCGCCCTCAACCCCGCCGATCGCGCCGCCGACCTGATTGCGGAGTCGCGCCGGGTCGGGGAAGGCTCGGCGCCGGACGGGCTGATCACCGTGCGCGAGGCGGCGGAGCAGAACGACAATCTGTTCACAGCCATCTATCTGATCATCTGGCGCGCCGACGTGCTGGCCGCCGCCTACGACCACGCCTTCGACCAGCCGGCGTTCAGCGACCTGGTCGAGGCCATCCCCTGCACCGACCTGATCCTGCGCCGCTTCGCCGATTGCGACTGCTGGTGGCGGAGCGAACCGGCCATCGCCGGCAATGCGCACAACAGCTGGGCGCGCTGGCGTCCCCGCTGGCACGGCGTTGTGATGCCGATGGCCTTCGCCTTGGCGCGCGAGGTCGGGCTCGACCGCGTGAAGCTGCAGCAGTGGGCCAACCTGCACCTGACGCTGTTTCGCGAAGCGCTGGAGATCGCGCGTGAGCGCGGAGACGACCCCGGCCTGTCCCCGGCGCAGCTCGAGCTTGCCCACCGGCTGTTTCGCACCGATGTCGCACCCGAGGTCTTCGGGTGAGCCGTCTGCAGCGGATGGTCTCGGCGCCCTTGCGGTTGGGACGCGCCATGCGTGCGCAGGGCGTGGGCCCGGTGCTCGACTTCATGGTCCTGACCGTGCGCCAGCGTGGAGCGCTCGACGCCTTGAGACTGGGCCTCGCGGACCGTCGTCGGCGAGAAGCCGTTGCGGAGGAGGCGCTGGCCCGCGAGGTCCGTCCTGCAGGGCGACGCGCCGGACCTGCAGACCTGGACGCCGACTATGGGCTGAGCGCCGAGGCTTGGGGGGCTTGGGCGCCCCTCCTCGACGGCGCCCCGCCCAGCCCTGATCCCTATGACGAAGCCTTCGCCGACGCGGATCTGAATTTTTGGATCGAAGGCGGCGAGGAGGAGCCTGAGGCCCTGACCCGCACACGCGCCGCCATAAGCCGCATGGGAACAGAACTGTCGGCCGACGTTTCTGGAGCCATGCGCTCGCCAGACTCGCGTCAGGCTTGGGTGGTCTTCCTGCGGGCAGGCGATGCGCCTTCGGCGAACCTGCCGCGGGAACTGGCCCGCGCGACTCGGGGCGGCGTGGCGGAGGTGGCGAGCTTCGACATGCTGCGGCGGGAGGGCGATCGAGTCTTCCCGCTGTTCGCGCCTGGCGCCAACCTCACCCTGCTGGCCGCGGTTGATTATCTGTTTGGTCGCGTGGCGCTGCGGGGGAGCGCGCTTCCTTCAGGCGAACTCGGCCGGCTCGACGTGCGACGGGCGATCCTGGACTGGGCGGCGACCCAGTCGCCTCTGCAGGCGCGGGGCCGCTGGCGTCACGTCGGTCGGCCGGTCATCGAGGCGAACCTGTCGGGCGCAGAAGTCGCATCGCGACGCGCCGAGGCGGTCGTCCTTGGCCGACGCCCCGCCACGCCGCCACGTCAAGGCGTTTCGGTCGTGATCTGCACCCGTGACAAGGGCCACCTGATCCGCCAGCTCGTTCGCGGCCTGCTCGCCCAACCCGCCAGTCATGTGGCCGAAGTGGTGATCGTGGCCAACCGCACCACCAACGCCTATGCGCTTGCAGCGCTTGAGGACCTGGAGTGCGAGACGCGCGTGCGCGTCGTGCGCAGCGACCAGCCGTTCAACTTCTCCCGGCTATGCAACGCCGGCGTCGCCGAGACGCGCGAGCCTGGTCCCCTGCTGTTCCTTAACGACGACATCGCGCCGGTGAGCGAGGATTGGCTGCCCCGCCTCCTCCAGCGCCTCGAAACGCCGGCCGTTGGGGCCGCGGGGCCGCTGCTGCTCTATCCGGACGAACGCGTGCAGCACGCGGGCATGTACCTGGGCTGCCGCGGCAGCGCGGGCCATGCGCTCCGCGGCGCGCGCCTGCCCGATCAGGATTATCTTTTCACCGCCGTGGCGGCCCGCGAGGTGAGCTGTCTGACCGGGGCGGTGCTTCTGGTGCGACGGGAGGCGTTTCAGGCCATGAACGGCTTCGACGATCAGCTCGCCACCTATCTGCAGGATGTGGATTTCGGGCTGCGGCTAGGCCGCTCGGGCTGGCTCAACGTGTTCGAGCCGGCGTCCGTGCTCATCCACATGGAGTCCGCCTCCATCCGCGACCTGGAGCGCAGCTCGGCCTTCCACCGCCAGCGCGAAGCCGAACTGCGCCGCTTCACCGACCGCTGGGGAGACGCCGCCCACGACCCCTACCACCCGCCAGCCCTCGACCCCCAGGACGAGGAAATGCGGCGGCTGACAGGGCCGGGCGGGGCGAGACCGACTGTGGGTTCCGTCAGCCGCGCTGTGGCGTCAAAGCCGTCGTGAAACGACGAGCGCCAGCGGCCATCTGGCCTCTCCAAGAAGACCCCTGCCACAGGATTGAGCACTCCCCATGACCCTCGAAAGCCCCGCCACGCCGCAACCGCGCGCCTTCCAAGCCGATGTCGCCAAGCTGCTGCAGCTGATGGTGCACTCGGTCTATTCGGACAAGGACGTCTTCCTGCGCGAGCTGATCTCCAACGCCGCCGACGCCTGCGAGAAGCTGCGCTACGAGGGGCTGAGCGACGCCTCGCTGCTGGGCGACGACGGCTCGCCGCGCATCACGCTCACCCTCGAGGCCGCCGCGGCCCGGCTGAGTGTGGAGGACAACGGCATCGGCATGAGCGAGGCTGAACTCGACGAGGCGCTGGGCACCATCGCCCGCTCCGGCACCAAGGCGTTCATGGACAAGATCGCCGAAGCCGGGGACGCAAAGGGAAGCGGCCTGATCGGCCAGTTCGGCGTCGGTTTCTATTCGGCCTTCATGGTGGCGGACCGGATCGAGGTGGCGTCGCGGCGGGCGGGCTCGGACACGGCCGCCCTGTGGTCGTCCGACGGCCTGGGCGCCTACACGGTCCAGCCCCTGGACACCGCGGAGGCGCCGGCGCGCGGCACGCGCGTGGTGCTGCACCTGAAGCCGGACGCGACCGGCTATGCGGAAGCCTCCACGGTGGAGCGCGCCATCAAGGCGCAGTCCGGTCACGCGCCCGTGCCCATCTTCCTGAAGGAGACGCCGGAAGCGGAGCCGAAGCAGATCGCCGACGGCGCAGCGCTCTGGACCCGCCCCAAGTCCGCCATCACGCCTGAGGAGTACGCCGACTTCTACCGCGGCGTGGCTGGCCAGTACGATGCGCCGGCCTTGACGCTGCACTATCGCGCCGAGGGCCTGCACGACTACACGGTGCTGGCCTTCGTCCCAGAGACCAAGCCCTTCGACCTGTTCGATCCTGACCGCACGGGGCGCATGAAGCTCTATGTGCGGCGGGTGTTCATCACCGACGAGACGCCCATCCTGCCGCGCTACCTGCGCTTCGTGCGCGGCTTGGTGGACTCCGACGACCTGCCGCTGAACGTCTCGCGCGAGATGATCCAGCAGAGCCCGATCTTGGCCGCCATCCAGAAGGGCGTGTCCAACCGCATCCTCTCCGAGCTGGACAAGCTCGCCGCCAACGAGGGCGAGCGCTACCTCGCGATCTGGGACGCCTTCGGGCCGGTGCTGAAGGAGGGGCTGTACGAGGACTACGCCCGGCGCGAGACCCTGCTCGGGCTGGCCCGCTTCAAGACCACCACCTCGGGCGGCGCCTGGCGCTCGCTGAAGGACTACGCCGCCAGCCTGAAGGAGAACCAGACGGCGATCTACTATGCGACGGGCGGCGATCTGGACCGGGTGGCGTCGTCTCCGCAGATCGAAGGCTTCCGCGCCCGCGGCGTGGAGGTGCTGTTGCTGGCCGACCAGATCGACAGCTTCTGGGTGACCGCAGGCGTCGACTACGACGGCAAGCCCTTCAAGTCGGTCACCCAGGGCCTGGCGGACCTCAGCCTGATCCCGCCGGCCGAAGGCGAGAGCGCCGCACCGGAGGCCTCTGAGACGGTCGTCGAGTTCATCGGCTTCCTCAAGGCCACGCTCGGCGAAGCGGTCGCCGACGTGCGCGCTTCCCAGAGGCTGACGCAGAGCGCGGTCTGCCTTGTGGCGTCCGAACAGGGGATCGACCGCCAGCTGGAGAAGCTGCTCGCCGGAGCGGGGCGGGTCGACAAGACCGCCGCGCCCATCCTGGAGATCAATCCCCGCCACGAGCTCATCGCGAAGCTCGCAGGCTTCGGCGAGGGCGAACAGGGCCTGCGCGAGGACGCCGCCCACCTCCTGCTCGACGAGGCCAGGATCGCCGACGGGGAGCCGCCCGTCGACGTGCGCGCCTTCTCCGCTCGCCTCGCACGCGTCCTGAGCCGGGCGACGCTGGCGCCTTGATCGCCATAAAGGAGCGAACCCTTTCGCCGGAATGGTAACTCTTCTTTTGATCTATTGAGATCAGATGCAGCCTTCGCTTGCCGGCGGGGGTGTTGATGGGCGGTTTCGGACAGGATCGATCGCGCACCCGGACGCGTCGTCTCGGGCTGGCGATCGCCTCGCTGGGCATGGCGTCGTTGCTGTCGACACCTTCCGCCGGCGCGCCGCTGACCGGTTGGAAGGCGCTGGCCACCGAGCTGCTTCAGCCCGTCGCCCAGGACGGGCAGCTGCCGAACTCGTCGATCCCGATGGCCATGGCGAGCGATCCCCGCGGCTTCCTCTGGGTCGGCACCCAGAACGGCCTGGCGCGGTGGGACGGTCAGCAGTTCAGGGTGTTCAACATAGACGCTGGTCGCGGCGCCCTCCCCGACGGTCAGATCGAGACGCTGCACACCGACCGTGCGGGTCGGCTGTGGGTCGGGACCCTTTCTGGAGGGTTCGCCCGCTACGATCCGCGCTCCGACCGGTTCACCTCCTATTCGACGGGCGCGGGCCTCAGCCACGTTGGGGTCCACGCCCTCGCCGACTCCGCCGACGGCGGACTGTGGATCGGGACTGAGGCCGGGCTGGATGAACTCGTCGGGAAGGCGGGCCGCATCCGCCACGTCGCCGACTTGAACCCCCGGCAACGCGACGTGCGCCAGGCCCTCACCAGCGGCGTGACCGCCCTGGCGAGCGACAGCGACGGCGCGGTCTGGATCGGCACCCAGCACGGACTGCTGAGACGCGACCCCCGCTCGGGCGTCATCTCCCCGGTGCGCCTCATCGATGCTGAAGCGCCGCTCATCAACACGCTGACGATCGCGTCGGACGGGCGGCTGTGGGTCGGCACCGACGGGCGAGGCGCCTATGTCGTCGATCGGACCACGCAGCGCGCGACGCCGGTGGCCGCCACCCTCAAGAACGGTTTGACCGGTTCCGGCATGCGGGTGCGCGCCCTGCTCGAAGTCTCGCCCGGCGAGATATGGCTCGGCACCTACGACGACGGCCTCCTCGCCGTCGATCCGGTCACGCTCGAGGCCCATCGCCTGCGCCTGGGCAACGGCAGCCTGCTCTACGGCGACCAGAACATCCGCGCGCTCCACCGCGGGCCGGGCGGGCTGGTGTTCATCGCCTCCAACAGCGCCATCACCCGTTACGACCCCCGCCACGAGGCCTTCACGACGCTGCTGGGCGGCCAGGCGCCGACGGCGACCCTGGCCGATCGCACGCCCGTATCGATCTTCCGGGCGGAGAGCGGCCGCATATGGGTGGGCTACACCAGCCGCGGCGTCGACCTGATCGATCCGCAGCTCGGCCGGATCACCCATGCGGGCCTGAGCGTCAACGGCTTTCCCCGTGCGCCCATCCGCAAGATCGCCGGCGGGACGCAGGGGGCGGTCTTCCTCGGCACCGACGCCGGCCTGTTCCGCAGCGACGCCGACGCCGGCCCGGCGCACCTGATGTCCCAGCCGGGTCGCGCCAGCGATGCGCGGGTGCAGGACCTGCTGCGCGACGGCCAGCGTCTGTGGCTGGCCGGCCGCAACGGCGTCTGGGGCTATCAGCTCGGTCGCAACGACGCCCTGTCGCCTTACCGGGTCATACCGTCGGACCGGCTGACCGATCGACGCGTCGACGTCCTGACCCTCGACCCGAGCGGCGATCTGTGGATCGGCACGGACAACGGCCTGAACCGCTATGATCCGCGCACCGGGCGTGTGGAGCAGCTGACTCCTGGCCGCGGTGACGAAGCTACGCCCCGGGGCTTCATCTCCAATGTGACCATCGACAGCGCCGGCCGCTTGTGGGTGGCCACCTTCGGCCATGGCGTCTCCGTGGCCGATCCCGTCCCGGCGGGACGGCCGCTCCGCTTCCACCGCATCAGCGTCCTGCAGGGCCTGCCGAACAGCAATGCGAACCGTATCCTGGAAGACCGCCAGGGCTACATCTGGGTGAGCACCGACAGCGGGCTGGCGCGCATCGATCCGCGCACCCTGCAGGTGCGCGCCTTCCAGCTGGCCGAAGGCGTGCCGATCGGAAGCTTCTTCTACAACGCGGGAGTGCGCACGCCGTCAGGCGAACTCGTCTTCGCCGGACGGGGCGGGCTGGAAGTGGTCAGGCCCGACCTGCTGAAGCCTATCAAGGCGCATGCGCCGCTCGTCGTCACCGAGGTGCGCGTGCACGGCCGGCTGCTCCCCGGAGACCCGTTCCTGGGCATGGGGGCGCGGGGCTCGCTGCAGATCCATCCGGGCGACGGCGGCTTCGAGGTCGGGTTCGCCGCGCTCGACTATGGCGCGCCGGAGCGGGTGCGCTACGCCTACCGCCTGCTGGGCGTCAGCCGGGCGTGGACGGAGGCCGACGCCTCGCGCCGACTGGCCGCCTTCAACAATCTCGCGCCGGGACGCTATCAGCTGGAGATCAGGGCCAGCGATCCCTCCCAGACCTGGGCGCCCCAGCTGCTGCGCCTGCCGGTCACCGTGCTGCCGGCCTGGAACCAGACGCTGTGGTTCCAGCTGCTGGAGGTCCTGGCCTCCATAGCCGTCGTCCTGCTGCTGGTCCGCTGGCGCACGGCGCATCTGCAGCACCGCCGTCGCGAGCTGGAGTCCCTGGTGGCCGAGCGGACGCAGGTGCTCGAAGCCCAGGCCGTCGAACTCGCCGAAGCGCGCCTGCGGGCGGAGGCCATGGCCCAGTCCAAGTCCGACTTCCTCGCCAACATGAGCCACGAGATCCGCACGCCCCTGAACGGCGTGGTCGCGGTGGCGGACCTGCTCACCCGCTCCGCCCTACCGGAGAAGGAGCGCGGCATGGCCGAGATCATCCGCTCGTCGGGCGACACGCTGCAGCGGCTGCTGTCCGACATCTTGGACATGGCGCGCATCGAGAGCGGCAAGATCACCATCGAATGCGCGCCGTTCGACGTGGACGCCATGGTGCGCTCGGTGGCCGGCCTGTCCCAGCTCAAGTGCGACGAGAAGGGCGTGCAGCTCGCCGTCGACGTCAGCCCGCAGATCGATCGCCTGGTGTTCGGCGACATGGTGCGGGTGCGTCAGGTGGTCACCAACCTGCTGTCCAACGCCGTCAAGTTCACCGAGAAGGGCGAGGTGCGCCTAAGCGTCGAGCGGGTGACGCCGGCGCGCATGCGCTTCACCGTGACCGACACCGGCGTGGGCTTCGCGATGAGCGACAAGTCCAAGGTGCTCGGCCGCTTCGAGCAGGCGGACAGCTCCATCACCCGTCGGTTCGGCGGCACGGGCCTGGGGCTGTCGATCTGCTGCGACCTCGCAGGGCTGATGGGCGGGGTGCTGGACTGCGAGGGCGAGCTCGGCCGTGGCGCGCGCTTCTGGATGGAGCTGCCGCTGGCCCCCGCCGCCGAGGAGGAGACGCGGGACGCCGCCGCGAACCCTGCGGCCGGCGAGATGGAGGACCGGCTGATGCGCATCCTCCTCGCCGACGACCACCCGACCAACCGCAAGGTGGTGGAGCTGATGCTGCATGACGGCCTGGCGGAGCTGACCATGGTGGAGGACGGACGCCAGGCGGTGGACGCCTTCCAGATGGGCGGCTTCGACGTCGTGCTGATGGACATGCAGATGCCGGTCATGGACGGCCTGTCCGCCATCGCCGAGATCCGCCGCCTGGAGCTCGCCGGCGATCTGCGCCGCACGCCGGTGATCATGCTCACCGCCAACGCCCTCCCGGAGCATGTGGCGGAGGCCCGCGCCGTCGGCGCCGACCTGCACCTGGCCAAGCCCTTCACCGCCCAAGCCCTGTTCGACGCGATCAACCTCGCCCTGTCCACCGAAGAGGCGCTGGAGGCCGCCGCCTGAGCCCGATGCGCCGGGCCCAGGTGAAAAGAAGCCGGCGGATCGTTCGGACGCCCCCTTGTTCCATACCGCCTGGTAGTTAAATAGACCTGATCAGACCGGGACCGCTGCGCAAGGCGGTCGTCCCGGCCAGGATCCAAGCGCCGCCATGACACCGCTCCCCTCGACCCCGCACAAGATCGTCCGCCGGGCGCTTCTGGCGATCAGCACCGTGGTCGGCTTCGGCCTCGCCGCCATGGCCTTTCTGACCTCGCTGCAGAACAGCTTGGCGTCGGGCTGACCGGCTAGGGTCGTCTTCGCTCCGAGACCCTCTCGGGCCGGACGATCGGAGCGACGAAGCGCCGTCCCCGTCCGGCCCGGGTTCCGCTGGACAAGCTTTCCCTCTTGGCCTTGATTGCGGAGGGGAAGTCGGGGGCGTTACGTGCTGCGATCGGTCTGGTTTGCGGCGGCGATCGCCGCCTTGGCGTTGTTGGGCGCATGCACGACCACAAGCCCTACGCCCTCCGCGGGCGCAGCCCCGCCCAAGACGGCCCAGAAGACCCTCCTCGCTGGGCTCGATCCGACCACGGACCTGGACCCGTTCCCGTCGACTTACCGTCCCGGCCCCTCGCGCGTGACGGCGGTCGTGGGCGCCACCGTGCTCACCGCCGCGGGCCAGGAGATCGCCGACGGCGTGGTGGTCATGTCCGGCGGGCGCATCGCCGCCATCGGACCGGCCGGCACGCCTGTCCCCTCAGGCGCAACGGTCATCGACGGGCGCGGCAAGTGGGTGACGCCCGGCATCATCGACATCCACAGTCACATGGGCGACTACCCCGTGCCGTCGGTGCCCTCCCGCTCGGACGGCAACGAGCTGACCGATCCGAACACCGCCCAGGTCTGGGCCGAGCATTCGGTGTGGCCGCAGGACCCCGCCTTCGACCGCTCCCGCGCCGGCGGCGTCACCACGCTGGAGATCCTGCCCGGCTCGGGCAACCTGTTCGGCGGCCGCTCGGCGGTGCTGAAGAACGTCACCGCCGTCACCGTCCAGGCCATGAAATTCCCGGGCGCTCCCTACGATCTGAAGATGGCCTGCGGCGAGAACCCCAAGCGCGTCTACGGCTCCAAGGGCCGGACGCCCTCCACCGCCATGGGCAATGTCGCCGGCTATCGCGCCGCCTGGGCCGCCGCCCAGGACTATCGCCGCAAGTGGGACGAGTACCACGACAAGATCAGCCGCGGCCTGTCGGCCGATCCGCCCACCCGCAACCTGCAGCTCGACACCCTGGTCGGCGTGCTCAAGGGCGACATCCGCATCCAGAACCACTGCTACCGCGCCGACGAGATGGCGACCATGATCGACATCTCCCACGAATTCGGCTTCCACATCGCCGCCTTCCACCATGCGGTGGAGAGCTACAAGATCGCCGACCTGCTAAAGCGCGAAGGCATCTGCTCGGTGATGTGGGCCGACTGGGGCGGGTTCAAGATGGAGTCGTTCGACTCCACCCAGGCCAACGCCGCCCTGGTGCAGCGGGCCGGCGCCTGCGCCATCATCCACTCCGACGACGACTACATCGACCAGCACCTGAACCAGGAGGCGGCGATCGCCCGCGCCGCCGGCGCCCGGGCGGGCATACCGGTGTCGCGGGCGCAGGCCATCGCCTGGATCACCGCCAACCCGGCCCGCGCACTCGGCATCGACAAGGAGACCGGCTCGCTGGAGCCCGGCAAGGCCGCCGACCTGGTGGTCTGGAGCAGCGATCCGTTCAGCGTCTACGCGCTCGCCGAGCACGTCTACATCGACGGGAGCGAGGTGTTCGACCGCGCCCATCCCGCCCAGCCCCGGTCAGACTTCGAGCTGGGCCAGCCGGCCCAGGGAGCGTTCACGCCATGATCTCGCGCCTTCTGCTAGCGCCGCCGGCCGCGACCGTGGCGCTCGCCCTGGCCGCCTTCGCCTCGCCTGCGTCCGCCCAGACGGTCGCCATCGTGGGCGCGCGGATCGAGACGGGCGGACCGGCGGGCGCCATCGCCCACGGCACCCTGGTCATGACCGACGGGCGGATCACCGCCGTCGGCGCGGACGTCCCCACGCCCGCGGGCGCCCAGGTGATCGACGGCGCGGGCAAGGTGGTCACCCCCGGTCTGATCGCCGCCTCCACCAACCTGACGGCGTCCGAAGTGGAAGGCGTGCGCGCCACCCATGACGACAGCGCCGGCGCCGGGCTGTCGGCCGGGTTCGACATCAGCTACGGCGTCAACGCCGCCTCCACCTTCATCCCCCGCGCGCGCCAGACCGGGATCACCCGCGCCGTGGTCACGCCCGCGCCGCTTCAGGGCGGGTCCGAGACCGACGAGGGCGAGGACGGCCAAGACGCGCTGGAGGCGAGAAGTCTGACCGCCGGCGCGTCGGACAACGGTCGCCGCGACCCCGGCCTGTTCGGCGGCCAGGCCGCCGCCGTCCGCCTGGACGAGGGTGACGCGGACCCCGTGTTCAAGCCGCGCCTGGCCGTGACGCTGGACATCACCCGTGGCGGACCGGCGTCGACCCGCGGGACCGCCTTCGTCCTGCTCCACTCGGCCTTGTCGGAAGCCCGCCGTTACGCTCACGACCCCTCCAGCTATCGCGGCGGCGAGGACGAGCGCTACGCCCGCGAGGACCTGGAGGCGCTCGTTCCGGTCGTCGGCGGCCGCACGCCGCTCCTGGTGCGGGTCAGTCGCGCGGCCGATATCCGCCAAGTGCTCCGCTTCGCCGCCGCCGAGCATGTCCACGTCATCCTGGAGGGCGCGCAGGAGGCCTGGGAGGTCGCCCCCGAGTTGGCGCGCGCCAACGTGGCCGTGCTCATCGACCCGGAGGACGACCTGCCCGAGAGTTTCGACACGCTCGGCGCCCGGCTCGACAACGCCGCACGGCTGCATGCGGCGGGCGTGGCGGTGGTGATCCAGGGCAGCCGCGACTTCAACAACCTGCGCCAGGCGCGCTTCAACGCCGGCGTGGCGGTGGCCTACGGCCTGCCCTATGAGGCGGCTATCGCCTCGCTGACCTCGACGCCGGCCCAGGTGTTCGGCTTCGCCGACAAGGCGGGGTCGTTACAGATCGGGCGGGAGGCGGACGTGGTGGTCTGGACCGGCGATCCGCTGGAGACCTCCACATGGCCGCTCGCCGTCTTTATCGCCGGACGCCGCCAGCCCGACACCTCCCGCGGCCTCCAGCTGCAGGACCGCTACCTGCCGCAAGCCCGGGCGGCGCCCGCGCCGTGAGGAGCGGGCCCGTCGACGAGGGCGGCGCCGAGGACTGAAGCGACGGCATCAACGTCCCCGGACCCGGCTCATCGATCCGCGTTCGTGAGCATGGTTTCGATCTTCCGGGCCAGCGCGACCATGGTGAAAGGCTTGGTCAGGATGTGCATGCCCGGCTCCAGATGGCCGTTGCCGATCGCGGCGTTCTCCGCATAGCCGGTGATGAAGAGCACCTTGAGATCGGGTCGCTTGACCCGCGCCGCATCGGCGACCTGGCGGCCGTTCATGCCTGCGGGAAGGCCCACGTCGGTGATCAGGAGATCGATGTGCGCCCCGGACTCGATGACCCGCAGCCCGGCCGGCCCGTCGGCGGCCTCGATCGAGCCATAGCCGAAGCTTTCCAGCACTTCGGTGACGAGCATCCGGATGGTGGGCTCGTCGTCGATGACCAGGACGATCTGACCGGCGCCCTGGGCGGCCATCTCCTCGCGTGGCGCGTCGCCCGAGGTGTCGTTCGAGCCGGTGAAGTCCCGGGGCAGATAGAGACACATGGTCGTGCCCTGCCCGAGTTCCGAATAGATGCGCACCTGTCCGCCTGACTGGCGGGCGAAACCGTAGATCATGGACAGGCCGAGGCCCGTGCCCGCGCCCATCGGCTTGGTGGTGAAGAAGGGATCGAACGCCCGCTCGATGACCTCGGGCGACATGCCCGTGCCCGTGTCTGAGACGCACAGGGAGACGTACTGGCCGGGCGGCAGGTCGCGCTCGGAGGCGCCGCGCTCGTCGAGCCATTTGTTGGCGGTCTCTATGGTGATGCGCCCGCCCTCGGGCATGGCGTCGCGGGCGTTGATGCAGAGGTTGAGAAGCGCGTTCTCCAGCTGGTTGGGATCGACCAGGGTCGGCCAGAGGCCGCCGGCCTGCACGACCTCGATCTCCACGACCGGTCCGACCGTGCGGCGCACGAGATCCTCGATCTCGGCCACCAGCCGGTTCACGTCGGTAGGCCGGGGATCCAGGGTCTGTCGCCGGGAGAAGGCCAGCAGCCGATGGGTGAGCGCCGCCGCCCGCTTGGCCGCCCCCTGCGCTGCGGCGATGTAGCGGTCCACGGCTCCGTAGCGGCCCTCGGCCACCCGCGCGCTCAGCATCTCCAGACTGCCGCTGATCCCGGTCAGGAGGTTGTTGAAGTCGTGCGCCAGTCCGCCCGTGAGCTGGCCCACCGCCTCCATCTTCTGCGACTGGCGCAGCGCTTCCTCGGCGACCATCAGCTCGCGCGTGCGCTCCTGCACCTCCGTCTCGAGCGAGGCGGCGAGCGCGGCCAGGGCCTTCTCGGCGCGGCGGCGTTCGACGGCGGAACGGGTGCGCTCAGCCACTTCACGGATGAAGGCCAGCTCATCGTCCGGCCAATGCCTCGCCTTAGCGTGGTTGAGATACAGCAGCGCCACCAGGCCGCCCTGCTCGGTCACGGGCATGTTGACGAAGGCGCGCGCCGAGATGGCCTCCAGCGCGTCCGCGGAGCCGACCGTCCGCGCGTCCAGGCGGGCGTCGGTGACGATGGCGGTCTGGCCGCGCTTCAGCTGGTCCACATAGGAGCCGAAGTCGCGGAAGCGCAACGTACCGGCCAGGGACCTGACGCCGGGAGCGTTCCAGTCGCGTTCGATCGTGATCGTCTCCGCCTCGGCGTCGATCACGCCGTATCCGGCCCGGTCCACCTCCAAGGTGCGCCCGATCAGCTCGGCGGCGGCGTAGGAGATGTCGGCCGGCTCCCCCCGGGTGCGGAACACGTCGCCCAGCTCGCCGAGCGCTGTGCGGATACGCTCCTCCCGCCGCTGGACGGTCACGTCGAGGGAGACGCCGGCCATGCGCAGCGGCCGACGTTCGGCGTCCAGGAAGACCTGCCCGCGCGAGGCGATCCAGCGCACCGCGCCGTCGGGCCGGACGATGCGGTAGGTGACGTTGTAGTCGACGCCGTCGCTCATGGCCCGCGCCATGGCCGCCTCCACCGCCAGCCGGTCCTCGGGCGCGATCGCCTTCAGCCGGTCGTCGTAGCTGAACGGCTGGAGGGGATCGCGCCCGAACAGCTCCTTGCAGGTCTCAGAAGACGTCAGCTCCCGACCGCCGAACTCAAAGCTCCAGGTGCCGAACCGGCCGGCCCTCATGGCGAAGGCCATCTCGCGCTCGCGCTCCTGCTGCAGGCGGAGCTGGCCCGTGAGTTCGGCGAGGAGCGAGGCGTTTGCCGTCTCCAGCCCCTCCAGGCGATCGCGCTCCAGCGTGACGTCGACCTGGCTGGCGAAGAAGTAGGCCACGACGCCCTCGGCGTCGAACACCGGAGCCATCAGCAATCGGTTCCAGAACGCCTCCCCCGTCTTGCGATGATTGAGGATGTCGATCTCCACCGGCTCGACCCGCCTCACGGCCTCACGGATGCGCGCGACCGTTTGCGGATCGGTGTCCGGACCCTGGAGGAAGCGACAGTTGCGCCCGACGATCTCGTTGCGGTCGTAACCGCACAGACGGCAGAAGGCGTCGTTGACGAAGACGATCGGGTTGTCCGGCAGCCGCGGATCGGAGACGACCATCGGCATGCGCGTCGCGCGGACCGCGGCGACGAAGGGGTCGGTGCGGTCGTCCATACCGTGCAGCTCGCGGGCGATCCGCTCCGCCGTCGAGATCGTCGCGGGCGACGGCGGGTCGAACGGCCGTGACGATGTCGAGCTATCCAACGCGTTACTCCACACGCTCCGGATCCGGATCGCGCCTCCTTAAGCGACGGGCGATCTGCGATCCAGCCATAGCGGCGCCGACGGGATCGCCCGGCCTGGCCGCTCGCCTGGGCGCGCCTCAGGGCGTCGGGATTAAGGCGTCGGGATCAAGGCGTCGGGATCAAGCGGGCGCCGCCGCTGCCGGGGTCAGCCCGAAGCGCTGGCTGAGGGCGGCGAGATAGCCTCCCTCGTCCAAGCTCTTGCGCGCGGCCAGCAGCGCTTCGGCATCCGCGCCCACCACGTAGCGCAACCGCTTGGACCCGTCGTTGGCGGCGTCGAAGATGGCCCGTGCGACGACTTCAGGCGAGGACTGTGCCGAGGCGCGACCCTCGAAGGCGGCCCGCACCTTGCCGACGCCCGCCGCGTAGGCGTCGGGTTCGGGTCCGCCGTCGTGTGAGATCGCGGTGTGCGCGAAGGGTGTGGCGACCCCGCCCGGCGCCACGACCTTCACCGCGATGCCCAGGGGGTCCAGCTCGAAGCGCAGACCTTCCGAGAAGCCGTCCACCGCGAATTTGGTCGCGTGATAAACCGAGTTGAACGGCATGGTGGTGAGCCCGCCCACGGAGGTGACGTTGACGATCACGCCCCGCCCCTGGTTGCGCATGACGGGGAGAACGGCGCGGGTCATGTTCATCACGCCGATCAGATTGGTCTGGATCATGCGGGCGGCGAGCTCCTCGCCGGTGGCCTCGAACGAGGCCAGGGCTCCAAAGCCCGCATTGTTCACCAGCACGTCCAGGGCGCCGTGGCGTGCAATCACCCGCTCGATGCAGGCTCCCGCATCGGCCAGGCTCCGGACGTCCAGGCGGTCCAGCTCCACGCCGGCCAAGCGGCTGAGATCGCCGGCCTTGGCCGGGTCGCGCATGGTGGCGACCGTGGTCCAACCCGCCTCCGCGAAGACGCGGGCGGCGGCGGCGCCGATGCCGGTCGAACAGCCTGTGATGAGTACGACCGCCATGTCCTGCTCCTGTCGCTAGCTTGTGCGACGACGCTGAGGCCCGCGAGCCGGTCTGTCCAGCGGGCTGGCGGCGACCTCCCTGCCGGCGGCGCCCTTCGGATCAGACGGGCGTCGGCGGCGTCCCTTCGCGGTAGCGCGTCCTCGCGTCGCCAAGCCCGGCCGCGAGAGGCTCCAGCCAGCGTTCATAGGGTCGCCACTGGTCCAGGCCCTCTCGGAAGATCGGCCTTCGCACCTGTTCGGAGCTTGGGGTGCGCACGCTGCGCCGCGTCTGATGGAAGTCCACGCAACCGGGCTCGTAGGCCAGTCCGCAATGATCCAGCACCCGCCGCACCTCGCCTTCGAGGTCGGCCACCACGTCCTCATGGTGCACGCGCAGGATGCGGCCCGGCAGCACCCGATCCCAGTGCTCCATCAGCTCCAGGTAGGTTCGATAGTAGCGCGCCAGGTCTTCCAGACTGTAGGAGAACTCCTGGCCTCTTGAGAACAGCTGCTTGAAGTTGCTGAAACAGCAGGACATGGGCTCGCGGCGTGCGTCGATGATGCGCGCATGCGGCAGCATCAGGTGGATCAGGCCGATGTGACGGAAGTTGTTCGGCATCTTGTCGATGAAGAACGGCCTGTCCGTCCTGTAGACCTTCGTATCCCTCAGATACCGCTCGCCGAGCGCCCGGACGTCGGCCGGGGTCAACGCCTCCAGGGCCGCCGGGTAACGGGGATGGTCGAGGTCGGGATCGCGCCCCTGCAGCTCCAGCACCATGGCCTGGACGTCGGACAGCTCCTGGGTGCCTTCCACCTGCGAGTGGGAGGCGAGGATCTGTTCCAACAGGGTGGAGCCGGAACGCGGCAGGCCCAGGATGAAGATCGGGTCGGCGTCCGTGACGCCCCAGCCAAGCCGTTCAAGGAAGAAGTCGCCGCTGCAGACCGCGATCTGGTGGCGGGTGTTGGTCTCCAGCACCTCGGGACGATAACGGCTCTCGGCGCGCTTCAGCGCATTGCCGCGGGCGTAGCAGGACCAGGATGGGGCGATCTCTCCCCTGTCCTCCAGCGCCTTGCCAAGCGCGAAACACAGGTGAAGCCGGTCCTCCGCCGCCGTCGCGGGCGACGCTTCGGCGGCGCGCATGCGGGCCATCTCCGCGTCGTCGAAACGATACATCTTCAGGTTCGCCAGGCTCCAATAGGCGTCGCCGAAGTCCGGCCGCGCCAGGGCCGCCCCCCGATAGGCTTCGATGGCTTCGGCGACCTGGCCGACGGTTTTCAGGGCGTGGCCGAGCCAGAGCCGCACATCTGGCGAGCCGGGCGCGTCGCGCAGCATGTCGCGGTAGATGCCGATCGCCCGCTCGTGCTCGCCGAGCCCCACAGCCGTCGTCGCGGCCAGGGAGCGGTAGTCCAGGTTGGAAGGATCGCGCTCCAGCAGCCCGGCGATCTGGTCGCGCGCCTGCAGGTGCTTGTGCCGCTTGACCAGCGTGTCGGCGTACTCGTAGCGCGCGGCCAGGTGATCGGGAGCGCGGGCGAGCACGGCCTCCAGCAGGGTCTGCGCATCGTCCAGCACGTCGCGGGCGATGCCGATCTTGGCCAGCAGGCGCATGGCCTCCAGGTCGTCCCCATGGCGCAGCAAGAAGGCGCGGATGATCTGCTCCGACGCCGCCAGCTCGCCATCGCAAAACAGCGAGGTGGCCGTCACCACCTCAGGGGCCAGAGCCTTGAGGGTGGCGACGTGGGCGGCGGCGGTGGCGGCGTTCGGGGCGTCGCCGACCAGGCGGTAGACGCCTTCGAGCATGCTCCAGCTCGCCGGCAGGGCGGGATTGATGTTCACCGCCCGCAGCAGCGCCTCGATCGCCCCCGGCGCGTCGCGGAGCGCCACCCGGCACAGGCCCCGCTCCTGATGCAGGCGGCTGAAGTGCGGCTGCAGGGCTTCCAGCCGCTCCAACACCGCCAGCGCCTGAGGAACCTGCGCCAGATGGCGCAGGCTGATGGCCATGATCAGCAGGACGTCGCGGTTCTCCGGCAGGTCGGAGGCGAGCGACCGGGCGTCATGCAGGGCCGCCTCATGGCGCCCCTGCCTCTGCAGCCCGCGCAAACGGCCGATCCGTTGCTCGATCGTTTCCAAAGACGCTGCGGCGGTCAGGTCCATAAGCTTGATCATAGACAGCACGGACCCGGCAAGCTTGCGACGTCTGCGGGTCCATGTCTTGGCTAAGGTGTTCTAGAAATCGTACCCGATCTTTAGAGCCACCACCAGCGGACGGATCGGAACCTCGGATTTGATGAACTGGGCCGACGAGGTGAAGGTGCTGGCGTGCGAGTTGTTCAGGTTGGTGCCGTAGACCTCCGCCGTCCAATTGCCCCGGGCGATGCCCACCGAAGCGTCCGCCGTGGCGTACGCGGGCTGGAAATAGCGCAGCAGGGTGGTGGCGGGGATCAGCACGCCGTTGCCGGTCAGGGCGGTGGCGGGCTGGTTGAACTGGCCGCCCACATAGTTGCCGCCGACCATGGCGAAGGCCTTGTAGTCGCGGATGGTCCAGTCGTAGCGCAGCCGCGCATTGGCCTTGAAGTCGGGGGAGAAGGCCGGCGTCGTACCCGGCGCGCCGAAGGGGTTGGCGAAGGACGCCAGGCCGCCGCCGCTCGGCTGGACCTGGGTGATGGGCTGGCCGAAGCCGGCGCTGCCGGGGATGTTGTTGATCAAGGCGGGGGAGTTGGACTGGGTGTCGTGGTCATATGAACCCGACCCCTGGAAGGTCAGGCCCTCGATCACCTTGGCGATCACCTGCGCCTCCACGCCCTTGATGTCGTAGTTCGGACCGTTGGTGGCGAAGCTGGTGTTGCCGAGCACGGTCGGGTCGTAGAAGTTGACCTGAACGTTGTCCCAGATCTCGTGGTAGGCGGACAGGTCGAGCTGCAGACGGCGCTCGAACAGATCGGTCTTTATGCCGATCTCGTGGTTGGTGAGCACGTCCGGGCTGTAGCCGTTGGGCCGCTCGTACTGCGCCTCGCCGTCGGCGCCCTTGGCCACCGCGCTGACCGCCCGGTTGAAGCCGCCCGGCCGGAAGCCCTGGGAGAAGGTGTAGTAGATCGAGGTGCGCGGGGTCAGCCGGCCGGTGATGCTCGCCCGGCTGCGGAAGCCGGTGTAGACCTTCTTGTCGTGGGCGTTGTTGATGTTGGTCAGGCCGCCGGTGCAGTCGCCGTTCGGCACGTCCACGCAGCCCGCGCCCGTTGCGTACTGGGAGCCGACTTCGAACTCCGAATACTGGAAGAAGCGGGTGCCGCCGGTGACGGTCAAGATGTTGGGAACCACGTCGAAGTCAAGCGAAGTGAAGAAGGCCAGCTGGTCGTAGCCGCGCTGCAGGTCCTCGCCGAAAGCTGTGTTGTCGCCGCGGATGCCGGGATCGTTGGCCGTGGAGCCCGGCGCGGTCCGCACGTTGGCGACGCAGGTCGCCCCGCCCGCCAACGAGGTGGCCAGGTTGGTGGGCGAGCAGGCCGGGATAGTCTTGTAGTTGAAGTTCTGGACGTCGTAGATCTTGAAGTCTTCGTAGTAGACGCCGCCGATCGCCCTCAGCCTCCAGGTGTCCGGCGTGCTCACGCGGAACTCGTTGCTGAAGTGGGTGTTCTTTACCGTGTCGCGCCAGTAGCCGACCGGAGAGTAGCAGGTCTCAGCTTGGCCCTTGCCGAACAGTCCGCCCGTTCCGCCCGTGCATTGATAATAGATGCCGCCGCCCGTGCGTGAATAGTTGGTGTAGTCCTGCTGCTGGTCGATGTTCCTGACGGTGTATCCGCCGGTGTAGATCAGCCTCAGGTCGCCGGCCTTGCCGTTGACGGTCCAGGCGGTGTTCTCGAACTTGTCGTTGTCGAAGGAGGGCGCGAAGGCTGTGACCTGCAGCGGCTTCAGCTGCTGGAAGTCTGAGCCGATGGGGTAATCGTCGTAGAGGCCGTCGGCCTCCAATCGCTGTACGCTCTGCGCGACCAGCACGTCCCAGTCGTCGTTGATCTTGTAGAGCGCCGATATGCGGCCGCCGGTGTAGGTGGTCGGGTTCTGGGCGTCCTTCACCAGAGCGGAGTTGTTGGCTTGGGGCGCGCTCGCCAGGGTGCACAGGCCCGCCGCGCCCGCCGGCTGGCGATTGGGACACAGGCCGCCGGTCGGATGAATGTTGAAGTAGTAGTTGCCAAGGTCCGAGTTCGACCGGGTGAAGGTGCTCGACACGTTGTTGATGTAGCCGCCCTGGCGCTCGTTATAGACCACCGCGCGCACGGCGAAGTTCTCACCGAGGGGAACGTTCAGGGTGCCCGTTATCTTGGTGTTGTCGTCGCCGCCCGCGGTGAAGCCGTAAGCGCCGTCGAAATGGCCCTCCGTCACGCCCAGCTTGGGCTTATTGGTGATGTAGCGGATGGCGCCGGCCTCGGCCCCTCCGCCGAACAGCGTGCCCTGCGGTCCCTCGAGCACCTCGATGCGCTGGATGTCGGCCACATAGATGTCGACGTTGCGTGACGGAAACTGGAACGACTGGTCGTCGAGATAGACCGCGACGTTGGGGAACTGGCCGACTGCGGCGCTGGACTGGTTGCCGGCGAAGCCTGTGCTCAGACCGCGCAGGAAGATGTTGCCCTGGCCCGGACCGTTGGTGGCGTAGGTCACGTTCGGCGTGAACTTGAGCAGGTCCTCGAAGGTGGTCACCTGCAGTTGGCTGAGGGTCTGGCCGGTGAACGCCTGGACGGTGGCGGGCACGCGCTGGACGTCCTCGTTGCGGCGCTGCGCGGTGACTACGACCTCCTCGATGGCGGTGGGCTGGGCGTCCGACGCCGGCGCGGCTGTCGCCGCTGCGGTCGCGACCACGGCCGGGTCGGCGGCGAGGGCGGCGCCGGCCAGGCCGCTGAGCACGGCTGCGACGGCGCAGGACATCAGATACTTGGATTTCATGGCTCTCTCCCCCAAGAGATACCGGAAGGACTGTCGATACGCGTGGAGGATCAGTTGATCCCCCCGGCTCTCGAATATAGTCCTGCCGAAAGGACGCCGCGCCCTGTCAGCGCATGGTCGTCATGAGGGCGCTCGGCGACACTTCGGTGACGAAATATTGTCAGCGTCTTGAATAATGGCTTCGGTGATCTCGCCATAGAGGACGCCGCTCGACGTCTTCATTCGACGTCTGGGTCAGCAGAGGCGAGCGAGGATTGATCCGGACACGGTGAGACCTGCCGGCCGGGCGTCCTTATGAACATCGTGCAGCGCCAGACGCTTGGACGAAATCGACCGGCCAGCACCCTCCTGGCGTTAAGCCCGGGAACGCCATCGCGGCGTGGTCTTCAGCCGTCCCGTTGCGCCCATCGCTCGCCATGGAAGACCGGGATCGACGCCATGATTTCGCCGCTTGCGAGCCCGGTGTCTGTCCAATTTGTCGCACGGTCGACACAGGCCGCAAGCGCTTCATGGCAGCGCGGCGAGGCTCGTGCGACTGAGCCAGAGCTCCAGCGAGCCGGGCCGCACGCCGGGATCGTGCTCATAGGTGGAGGACATGTCGATCACCGCGATGGCGTCGCCGAGCCGTGCGGCGAGGTAAGCCGCCACCCGCCGGGCGGCCGGGCATTCGGCGTGCTTGAGGCAACGCACCTCGGTGCGGCGCGGCATGTCGGCCACGAAGCGGACGGGCGGCGTGGCCACCGGCGCGCCTTCTATGTCCAGCTGCGCAAGCTGGACGCGGACATGGTCGGCGGCGGCGAGCGCTGAAGCATCGGAGACATGAACGAACACCCGTACGGGCCCGTCGCCCTCGTTCGGACGCGGCGCGCTCTCAGCAAGAACTGGCGTCCGGCTCGCCACCGGCGGAGCGCGCAGCGGCGCCGGCGTGACGACTTGAGACTTGAAGACCTGAGGTGCGGCGGCGGCGAAAGACCTCGGGGCGACCACGGGCCGGGACGCCGGGCTCTGCGCAAGCATCGGCGCTTCAGGGCCGCGGGGGACCACCTCCACGACCAAGCCGGGCTTGCGGGGGGCGTGGACGTCGGCCCAGCGGCTGAGGTCCGCGCCCGCAATGCCGTCAGCGAGCGCCTCCAGCCCGGAGACGTTGAAGACCACCTCGCGCCCGTCCGCCGTCGGTTGGGAGTCGTAGCGGATCGCGCTCTGCAGTTCCCGCGGGCGGGTCACGCCTTCGGGCAGCCAGACGTCCAGGCTGGCGGTGCAGCTCGTCTTGCGCGTGTCGTGGTCATAGCTTTCCACCAGCGGGCGGACCAGTTCGGAGCGGACCTGCCGGCTCAGGCTGTCCAGGGCGTAGCGGGTCTGCGACGAGGCCTGCTGCTGCGCCTTGTCGAACATGGCGTGGTCGATCCGGCCGAGCGTCTCGCCCGAAGCGCAGACCTCGGAAGGCGACAGGGACGCGGCGTCGCGGCTGCAGCCTGACGCCGCCAGGCCTAGCACGGCCAAAGCCGACGCCGCCGATATCTTCCGTATCATGCTCTCCACCCCCGCGATCGCCCGGTCCGAATGGCCGCCGTCCTGGAAGAGTTGCGGGAGGCGGAGACGTCGCGACGCGCCGTCCCCGCCTCCCGTTCAGCGTGGCCTCAGTAGTGGCCGTAGCCGCGCCCGCGATGATAGTGGCGGCGGCCGGCGTAATGGCCGACCGCGCAGCCCGCCGCCGCTCCGAGCAGGGGGTGGTGCCCCGCGAAATGGCCGGCGACGCCGCCGACCACCGCACCGCCCAGACACCCCGCCTGGGCCGTCCCGGCGAGGGACATGGCGGCCGCGAGGCCGGTGATCATCAGTTTCAGCTTCATGGGAAACTCCTTCGGATCGCACCGCCTCGACGATCGATCCCGTGGGTTGAGACGAGACGCTTATCGCGACGTGGCCGAGGCTTCGGTCACATCGCCCTTGAAGTCCAGGGCGACCCGGACGGATGCGCCGCCTTTAGTCGCCCTCCCGCGCCAGACGCCGTCCGACCCCTTTGTCAGAGAGGAGACGGCCTGGTAGCCCGAGTTCAAGATGTGCTGACGCGCCTGGCCGCGCGTAAAGGAGGTCGCGCCCGCCCTCGGCGTACCGTCGTCGAGGGTATGGCTGGCCTTCAAGGGCGCATTGCCCTTGGCGTCGGGACCGCCGGACGGCTGGGCCAGGGCCGCGCCGCCGAGCGCCAGCAAGGCGGCGGCGACAAGGCCTGATCGGATGAGGTTCATCTGATTATCCTTTGCAAGGTCGAAGGTCAGACGCGATGCAGGCGACGTTCCGCCTCGATCTGGTCGGCGGTGTAGGGCGAGGCCGAGACGTCGAAGCGCGACCACCCCTGGATGCGGTAGAGGTCGCGACGGGCCGCGACATCGACCGTGCTTCCGTCGGTGAGGACCCCCCGGGCGGTGGGGATAAGGTCATCGGCCACCTTGGCGGTGACCAGCGCGCCGCCCCGGCGCACGCCCTCGGCATAGACGTGGGCGTCCGCTTCCGGCACGCCCGCGTGGGCCAGCGCGCCCACCAACCCGCCGGCCGCGCCGCCGGCCACCGCGCCGCCGATCGCTCCCACCGCAGTGGAGGCCAGCCACCCGGCCGCCACCACCGGACCGAGGCCCGGGATGGCCAGCAGGCCGAGCCCGGCGAGAAGCCCGCCGACGCCGCCGAGCGTGGCGCCGAGGCCCGCGCCCTTGGCGGAGTCCTCGCCCGCGGCGTCAGCCGATCGCTGGCCGTTCACGACATGGTCGCCGCGGGCGTTGTTGGCCACCAGGCTGATGTCGCGGTGCGGTACGCCGGCGGCTTCGAGGTCCTGGACGGCGCGGCGGGCGTCGTCATAGCTGTCGAACAGCCCGGTCAGGGTCTGGGTCATGGATCGCTCCTGGATGATACGCGCCGGGTGCGGCGCTGGGACGAAGGCGCGGCGAGCGTTCAGGCGCGGCGCGCGATCAGGCGGTAGGCGAACAGCACCACGACGGCGCCGATCACGGCTACGATCAGGCTGTAGATGTTCAGGCCGGTCACGCCCTCATGGCCGAAAGTATTGAACAGGAAGCCGCCGACGACTGCGCCGACGACGCCAAGCACAAGGTCAAGCACAAGTCCTTCGCCAGTCTTGTTGACGATCTTGCTGCCGATAAAACCGGCCACGACGCCGAGTATGATCCAAGCTAGGATGGACATGTGAAGCTCCCTCGGGCGAGACCGCCCATCGCCGGATCGGTCCGGCATGGAGAGAGGTAACGACGCCCCCGGGGACCGCAAAGACGCGGCTGCACCTACCGGATGGGTGCATCGGCGCCCATGGCGGCCGTTTGTTCAGGCCTTGACGCTGGCCCGGGCCGGGTGACCACGCTCGCGCGCCCAGACGATGGCCTCGCCGCGGTTGTGCGCGCCGATCTTGGCGTAAAGACGGGCGACGTGGTTTCTGACCGTGTTGCGGCTCAGCGAGAGCGCCTCGGCTATGGCCGCGTCGCTCTTCCCCCGCGCGATCAGCTCGATCACCTCGCGTTCGCGCCGGGTGAGGTCGGCTGCGGCGGGCGGCGGACCTGCGGACGGCGTCTGGGAGGACCGGAGCGCGGCCAGCCGGTCCATGATGTTGCGGCTGAGCCAGGAGCTGTCCTGCATCGCAGCCTCGATGGCGGTGATCAGCTCCAATTCGGTGCGCTTGCGCTCGCTGATGTCCTGGAACACCGAGAGGATGCAGAGCTGGCCGTTGATGGTGACCGTCTCGGCAGAGACCAGGCAGTCGATCAGCCGCCCATCCCGGGCGCTCAGCTTCAGCTCGTGGGCTCGAAAAGCGCCGGTCTCCGCCAGCCGCCTCTCCACGTCACGCCGGACCGCAGCGCTTTCCCAGAGCTCCAGGTCGGCGGGCTTGCGCCCAACCACCTCCTCGTAAGTCCAGCCGGTGATCTGCAGGAAGGCGTGGTTGACGTTCAAGATGCGGTGGCCGTCCAGCGTGCTCAGCTTCATCGGCACGGGCGCCAGCCGGAAGGACTTGGCGAACCGCTCCTCGCTCTGGCGCAGCGCCGTCTCCGCCCGCCGGCGCGGCTCCAGGTCGGCGAAGGTGAAGATGATGCAGCGCTCGTCGCGCATCTCGATCGGGTGTCCGGCCAGGATCACCAGCTTGGTGTCGCCGTTCGGCAGCGGCAGCTCGGCTTCCATCTGCGGGATGGTGCGCCATTCCGAAAGCCGCGCCTTGGCGAGCTCGCGCTGCTCGGCCCCGGCCAGGATGTCGAGCTCGTAGAGGCTTCGGCCCACCAGGTCGTCGTGACGATGGCCGCTCAATTGCAGGAAGCCCTCGTTGACGCGCACGTAGCGCAGGTCGGCCACCCGGATGATGACCGCCGGCGCGGGGTTGGCGTTGAACATGCGCTCGAAGCGCTCCTCGGCCTCGAAGGCTTCGGTGACGTCGCACAGCACCAGGGCGAAACAGCCCGGCGCGCCGCTGGCGGCCGGAAGATGCAGGCCGCGCAGCTGCAGCACGTGCTCCCGCTCCGGCTGGTCCTTGCGGGCCAGGTGAACCGTCAGGTCGGAGAAGCCGCCCGCCTCGATCAGCCGGTCGATCGGATAGTCGGACTTGGCCAGCGGTCGCCCGTTGCGGTAGGCGAGCTGGAAGCGATCGCGATAGGCTTCCGGCGTGTCGCCGAGGGCGCCCAGCGTGTCGCACCCGTGCATGACCAGGGCCGCGGGGTTGGCCCAGACGATCCGGCGATCCTCCTCGATCAGGATGACGCCTTCCGCCAGGTCCGCGACGATGCGGTGCAGATGCGGGCGCTCTGGAGACGATCCGCCGCCGTCCTGATCGGAAACCGGGCCGGAGCTGGGCATGGGCGACCTCCGGGTTCTGCGCGTCGACGCGATCGGGTCAGGTTCGCAGTCCTGTCATCCCGGACGCGCCGCGGCTAGGGCGATCCGGCTGCGCCCTGGCCGATGGCGACGATCTCGATCTCCGACCCGGCGACCACCACGGCGTCGCCGACGCTTCGGCCGAGCAGGGCCTGGGCCAGCGGCGACACGTAGGAGACCGCGCCGGACGCGGGGTCCGCCTCGTCCTCTCCGACGATCCGGAAGCTCTGGCGGCGACCGTCGGCGCGCTCGAAGCTCACCTGGGCGCCGAACTGCACCAGGCTGGCCTGCGGATCGTGCGCCACGAGCTGGGCGCTCGCCCGACGGGCGGCGTAGTAGCGCAGATCCCGGGTGGCGCGGGCCATCGCCGTTCGATCCGCCTGCACGTCGCCATGGGCCTGGGCGGCGGTATAGGCGGCGCGGGCCTTGCCTAGCTCGTCTTCCAGCCGCGCCAGCCCCTCAGCGGTGACAAGGTTCGGGTGCGGCGGGATCGGTCGATCGGGCAGGTCGGCCGCCGCCGACTCGCCGTCCTGCTCCTTGGTGAAGGCCACGCTCATAAAGACTCAAGAGCGCTCGTCGCTGCGACGTTCCCGGCCGCGGCTGGCGCAGACGGCCGTCCAGACCGGCGTGGCTACCGCGCCGGCCGGGTGCTCGCGACCTGCTTCAGCGCGGGAAGCTGGCTCTCGTCCCAGCCGCCGCCCAGCGCGCGGACCAGGTTGACGCTGGCCTGCTGGCGGCGGGTCTGCAAGGCCAGCAGGGTCTGCTCGGCCTGCAGCTCGGCGGTCTGGGCGGTGACCACGTCCAGATAGTTGGTCGCGCCCTCGCGGTAGCGGATCAGCGACAATCGGGTGGTGGCCTGGGCCGAGCGGACAGCCGCCGCCTCGTCCACCTGCTCGGCCGAGTCGTGGTTGGCCAGCGCCATCTGGTCCTCCACCTGCTGGAAGGCGGTGAGCACGGTCGCGCGGTAGTCGGCGCTGGCCAGGCTGAACGCGGCCTTGGCCGCGGCCACCACCGCCAGTCGCCGGCCGCCGTCGAACAGCGTCAGCGCCACCTGCGGGCCGACTGTCCAGAAACTGTCGGGCGTGGTCAGCAGGTCGTTGCCGCCGCCGTTCTGCCAGCCGCCTTGGGCGCCCAGGCTGACCGTCGGGTAGAAGGCCGCCCGCGCCACGCCGATCTGGCGGTTGGCGGCGAAGGCGCGCCGCTCGGCCGAGGCGATGTCGGGCCGGCGCTGCAGCAAGGTGGACGGCACGCCGGTCGGGACCTGCGGGATCAGCCGCTCCACCGCCGAGGCCGGTGCGATGGCGAAGCTCGAGGCGGGCTGGCCGACCAGGCTGGCGATGGCGTGCTCGAAGAGGGCGCGCTGAGCGGCGATGTCGTTGATCTGCGCCTTGGCCGCGGAAAGCTGGCTGGCCGCCCGGTTCACGTCGAGGCCCGAGGCGACGCCGCCGGTGTGGCGCGCATCGGTCAGGTCCAGCGCCCGCTGATAGGCGGCCACGGTGCTCCGGAGCAGCCGGTCCTGGGCGTCCAGGCCGCGCAGCTGGACGTAGTCGTCGGCGAGGTCGGCCTGGAGCGCCAGCTGGGCGTTGGCGAGGTCGGCGGCGGCCGCCTGGGCTGTGGCCTCCCCCGACGCCACCAGGTTGCGGATGCGGCCCCAGAGGTCGAGCTCGTAGCTGACCTGCCCGCCGATCTGGTTGTTGGCCTCTTCGTTCGGCTGGTTGCGGCCGCGAAACAGCCGCTCCTGGGACTGGCGGTTGTAGGTGTTGGTCTCCAGCCCGGTGATCGTCGGCAGATAGGCCGAGCGGGCCTGGGCGGCGAAGGAGCGGGCCTGGTCATAGGCGGCGAGCGCTGCGGCGAGCGTCGGGTTGGCAGCGGGGACTTGCGGCTCCAGGGCGTCGAGCGTCGGATCGTGGAAGCCGGTCCACCAGGGGCCGGGCGGCTGGGCGTCGGCGGGCTCGGCCCGCGTCCACGGCCCCTGCTCCTTATAGGTCTGAGGCGAGGGCGTCGGCGGCGGGACATAGCGCGGCGCGAAGTTGCAACCCGCGAGGGTCGTAGCGCACAGGAGCGCGGGGACGACCCCGGACTTCAGCGGGGCGCGCCAGCTCGCCGCCATGTCAGCCGGCCGCCTTGGCGGCCTGGGCGGCGTCGATTACGCGGACCAGCTCGCCCTCGGCCACCGAGTCCGGCGGGTTGTCGATCACGCGATCGGTGCGGGCCACGCCGGACTGGATCTCCACCGTGGAGCCCAGGTTGCGCCCGACGGTCACGCGGCGCAGGTGGACATGGTTCTGGGCGTCGACCACGGCGACCTCCGTCCCCCGGTCGCGGAACAGGACGGCGCTGGAGGGCAGCAGCATGGCGCCGCCAGGCTGGGCGGCATGATCGGGGATGTCGAACTTGACCTGAGCGTAGGCGCCGGGCTTCAGCGCGCCGTCGCCGTTGGCGACCATCAGCTCCGATAGCAGGGTGCCCGAGGTGTCCGCGATGGCGTTGGCGGTGGTCTGCACGGTGGCGGGAAAGCTGCGGTCCGGCAGCTCGGGTACGCTCAGCTCGGCCGTGACGCCGGGCTTGATCTCGGCGGAGTCGACCTGGGGGACGCGCACGTAGAGCCGCAGGCGGTCGACCTTGGCGACATCGAACAGCTCGGAGTTGGGCGCCGCGGCGGCTCCGGCGTTGACCAGGGCGCCGATGTCGATCCTGCGCGCCGTGATCACGCCGTCGAAGGGCGCTGTGATGCGCGAGAAGCCCTTCAGGGCCAGATAGCGGTTCAGCGCGGCCTTGGCGGCCTGGACCTGGGCCGATTTGGCGGTGAAGTCGCCGGCCTTCTCCTCGCTCTCCTGGGCGGAGACGGCGTCCTGCTTGAGCAGCCGCGCCCAGCGCTGGGCGGTGGTGGAGGCCAGGTTCATGTTGGCCTGGGCGGTCAGCAAGTCGGCGCGGGCCTGGATGATCTGCTGGTCGGTCTCAGGGGTGTCGATGACGGCCAGCAGCTGTCCTCGTCTCACATGGGCGCCGATGTCGTCGTACCAAGCCTGCACATAGCCCGAGACGCGCGAGTAGATCGGCGCGTTGTAGAAGGCCTGCAGCTGACCCGGTAGGGTCAGCGAACGATCTCCCGTCTGCTGCGTCGGCGAGACCACGCCCACGGCCGGCACCGACTGGGCCGTGGTCCAGCTCTGGGTCTGCGACACCTTGCGGCTGCGGCTGGCGACGCCGGAGACCACCACGACAGCGGCCAGCACCAAAGCGACGACGCCGGCGATCAGCAGGCCCCTGCGGCGGGGCGGTCCTCCGCCGACGTGCGGCGCCGAAGCGATAGGCGCGGCGTCAGTGGGCATAGGCGGGCTCCCGGGCCGGCGAGGGCTCCTGGCTGGGCTCTCGCACCGGCGCTGAGCGTTTGCCGCCGTGGACGAGGCTGAACACCACCGGCACGAACAGCAGGGTGGCGAAGGTGGCGAAGACCAGCCCGCCGATCACCGCGCGGCCGAGCGGCGCGTTTTGCTCGCCCCCCTCCCCCAGCGCCAGCGCCATCGGCCCCATGCCGATGATCATGGCGAGCGCGGTCATCAGCACCGGTCGGAAGCGGGTGAAGCCGGCCTCCAGCGCCGCCTGGACCGGGTCGCCGGTGATCTCCAGCTGCTCGCGGCAGAAGCTGACCACCAGGATGGAGTTGGCCGTGGCCACGCCCATGCACAGGATCGCCCCGGTCAGGGCCGGCACCGACAGGGTGGTGGCGGTTGCGAACAGCATCCACACGATGCCCGCCAGCGCCGCCGGAAGGGCGGTGATGATCACGAAGGGGTCGAGCCAGGATTGGAAGTTCACCACCACGATCAGATAGATCAGCACCACCGCGCCCAAGAGGCCGAATAGCAGGCCGGCGAAGGCGCTGTTCATGGTGGTCACCTGGCCGCGCAGGGTCACCACCGCACCCTTGGGCAGGTCCTTGTGGGCCGCCTTGAGGATGCGGTCGATGTCGCCGGCCACCGCGCCCAAGTCCCTGTCCTGGGTGGTGGCGTAAACGTCGTAGGCCGGGGCGATGGCGTAATGGCTGATCACCGCGTCGGTGTCGTCCCGGCCAATGCTGGCGATGGCGCCGAGGATCTGGCTGCCTCCGGTCGTGGAGGATGTGATCGGGATGTTGTCCAGGTCCGACAAGGTGTCGGCGCGGTACTGGGGCGTTTGGGCCACGATCGGATAGGACACGCCGTTCTTGGGGTTCAGCCAAAATGCGGGCGCTGTCTGGCCGCTGCCGGCTAGGCTGGTCCCTAAGCTGTTGACCACGTCGCGCTCGGTGACGCCGAGCTGGTCGGCGCGGGTGCGGTCCACGTCGACGTTCAGCTCGGGATAGTTGCTGGCCTGCTGCAGCCGCACGTCGGCGATGCCGGTGACCCGGCGGACCTGCTCCATCACTCGGTCGATGTAGGCCCGGTTGGCCGCGCCGTTGGGGCCGGTGATCTGGATGTCGATGGGGGCCGGCGCGCCGAAGTTCAGGATCTGGCTGATGATGTCGGCGGGCAGGAAGCTGAAGGTCGAGCCCGGAAAGGCCTGGGGCAGCACCACGCGCAGCCGACGCACGAAGTCGGCGGTGGGACGGTGGCCCTCTTTCAGGCTGACCAGGATGTCGCCGTCCTGCGGGCCCACCGTGCCGGTGTTGGAATAGGCCAGGTTCAGTCCGCTGAAGGGCAGGCCGATATTGTCGACGATGTCGCCGAGCTGAGCGGGCGGGATCACCTGGCGGATGGACTGCTCGATGTGGTCGAACTCGGCTGCGGTCTGCTCGATGCGGGTGCCGGTCGGGCCGCGGACGTGCAGGTTGATCTGGCCCGCGTCGATGGCCGGGAAGAAGTTGCGGCCGAGGAACGGGACCAGGGCGAAGGACAGCACCACCACCACCATGAACCCGGCCACGAAGGTCCAGCGGGCGGCGAGCGCCAACTCCAGCAGGCCGCGGTAGCCGAACCTGATCTTCTCGAACCGCTGTTCGAAACCGTGCTGGAAGCGGACCAGCGGGTTGCGCGACCGCTTCTGGCCGGCGCCGGCGTCATGATCCTCCATCACCTCGCGCTCGTGCGGACCGTCGTGGGCGCGCAGCAGATAGTTGGCGAGCGTTGGCACGAGCGTCCGCGAGAGGATGAAGGAGGCGATCATGGCGAACATCACCGCCTCCGCCAACGGCACGAACAGGAAGCCCGCCACGCCGGGGAGGAAGAACATCGGCACGAAGACGATGCAGATGCAAAGCAGGCTAACGAAGGCCGGGGTGACGATCTGGCGGGCGCCGTCCAAGATCGCGGTCTGGACCGGCTTGCCCAGCTCCAGGTGGTAGTTGATGTTCTCGATGGTCACCGTGGCGTCGTCCACCA
>CAXTEX010000005.1:0-43908 GCA_964243445.1 uncultured Caulobacteraceae bacterium
CCATGTTGCGGGTGTACTGCTCGTGGCCGGGCGTGTCGGCGATGATGAACTTGCGCTTCTCCGTGGCGAAGAAGCGGTAGGCGACGTCTATGGTGATGCCCTGTTCACGCTCGGCCGCCAGTCCGTCCACCAGCAGGGCGAAGTCGATCTCCTGGCCCTGGGTGCCCACGCGCCGGCTGTCCGCCTGCAGCGCCGCCAGCTGGTCCTCGAAGATCATCTTGGAGTCGTAGAGCAGCCGTCCGATCAGGGTCGACTTGCCGTCATCCACAGAGCCGCAGGTGATGAGGCGAAGCAGCGACTTGTGCTGGTGTCGGTCGAGATAGGCGTCGATGTCCTCGCCGATCAGGGCGTCGGTTTCGTAGACGCCGATTTCACGGGTCTGCGGGTCGGGGAGGGCGGCGTCCTCGGCGGCGGCCATCAGAAATAGCCCTCCTGCTTCTTCTTCTCCATCGAGGCGGTCTGGTCGTGGTCGATGGCCCGGCCCTGACGTTCGCTGGTGGTCGTCAGCAGCATCTCCTGGATGATCTCGGGCAGGGTGGACGCGCTCGACTCCACCGCCCCGGTCAGCGGATAGTCGCCCAGGGTCCGGAAGCGGATTGATCGCTGGACGGGCGTCTCGCCAGGCTCCAGGCGGAAGCGTTCGTCGTCCACCATCAAGATCAGGCCGTCGCGCCGCACCGTAGGCCGTAGCGCCGAGAAGTAGAGCGGGACGATGGGTATGGTCTCGAGGTGGATGTACTGCCAGACATCGAGTTCCGTCCAGTTGGAGATCGGGAACACCCGCAGGCTTTCGCCCTTCGCCTTTCGCGTGTTGTAAAGTCGCCAGAGTTCGGGCCGCTGGGTCTTGGGATCCCAGCGGTGATTGGCGGACCGGAAGGAGATGATCCGCTCCTTGGCGCGGGACTTCTCCTCGTCGCGCCTTGCGCCGCCGAACGCCGCGTCGAAGCCGTGCAGGTCCAGGGCCTGCTTCAGGCCTTCCGTCTTCCACATGTCGGTGTGCAGGGGGCCGTGGTCGAAGGGGTTGATCCCGCGCGCCTTGGCGTCAGGGTTCTGATGGACCAGGAGCTCCATACCGCTCTCGCGCGCCATGCGGTCGCGCATCTCGTACATGGCGCGGAATTTCCACGTGGTGTCGACATGCAGCAAAGGGAAAGGCGGCGAGCTTGGATGGAAGGCCTTGCGCGCCAGATGCAGCATGACCGCGCTATCCTTGCCGACAGAATACAGCATCACAGGGCGCTCGACCTCAGCCGCCACCTCGCGCAGGATATGGATGCTTTCCGCCTCCAGGCGCTGGAGGTGGGTCATGGCCGGACGACGGGTCGAGGCGTTCAACGCTGGTCCTGTTGCGACGAGGCTCACGAGGGCTCTTACCCGTATCAGCGATGCGCCGCAGCGAGCGCCTTGTCGACGCAGGAAACCTAAAGACGCCGACATCGAAGGGGCAGGCTCGCCCCGCCCAAGACAGACAAAATGCGCAGAAGATGTATTATCGGAAATCTCCAGGTATCAACCTGCAGCCTAGCCCCCAGGATGAGCCTTTCCGTCAGGCGGCCGTTTTTGTGAGCTGCGGGTTTTCGCTGCAGTAACGCTCCAGACGGTCGAGCGCCTGGCTCAGCCGGTCTTCCTTGTCATGGAAGAGTACGCCGAACGGCAGCGACTCGGTACGTCCCTGTCCGTGTCCTCCGTCCGCGACACGAGCGGCTATCACCAGGTCCATCGGCGTGACGGTGGCGGACAACCCTGACGGCGACTGGGCGATCCGCTCGGACGCCGCTGCAAGCCGGTCGGCGAGCAACTTCAGATCGACGGGCTGAGCCATGACTATCTCCCATGAGGCGGAAGCAAACCGGTGCGAGGCGGCAAGCGTTCCCTTCCAAAGGGCCTAAAGGCTCGTGTCGATCACCATGCCGTCGTAGGCGGGTTCGACGCCCGCAGGCAGCCGGCCGCGAAGCTCCTGATAGTCGAGGTCGCTGTGCATGTTGGTGAGCACGCTGCGCGCAGGCTTGAGCCGGTCGATCCAGTCCAGCGACATGGCGACATGGGCGTGGGTCGGATGGGGCTTGTCGCGCAAGGCGTCGATGATGAACACCTCAACCCCCGCCAGCGCGTCCATCGCCTCCGGCGGCAGGTCCACCACATCGCTGCAATAGCCGACCGGGCCGATGCGGTAGCCGACGGAGCGGATGCCGCCGTGATCCTGGTCGAAGGTCAGGATCGGGATCGCGCCAGACGGCCCATCCACCGCCCAGCGTTCCCCGTGGGGCGGCAAGACGCGGGCCTCGCAGATGGCGGGATAGCCGCTGCGCGTCTCGAAGATGTAGTCGAAGCGGCGCGTGAGCGTGGCCGTTGTCACCGGGTCCATATAGCAGGGCGTCCGTCGACGGCTGGTGAGGAAGAAGACCCTCAGGTCGTCGATTCCGTGGGACTGGTCGGCGTGGTCGTGGGTGTAGAGCACCGCATCCAACCGCCTGACCTCGGCCGCCGATGTCTGCCACCGCAGATCGGGCGAGGTGTCGACGAGCGCCGTCGTCAGCGCCTCCTCCTCGCCGCCATGGCCGAGGCGCTGCACGAGCATGGAGCAGCGGGAGCGGCGGTTGCGGGGCTCTTGCGGGTCGCAGAGTCCCCACACGCCGTCCGCCCGCGGCACGCCGCCTGAAGAGCCGCATCCCAATATGGTAAAGCGCAATGTGTCGCTCATGACCGGGACGCCTTGTCGAAGAGCGTGAAGAAGGCCTCCGTCGTCCGCTCCTCGGCCTCCTGCAGCGACCAGCCGCGGATGGCGGCGAGCCGGGCCAGCACGTGCGGCAGGAAGGCCGGCTCGTTGCGACGTCCCCGGAGCGGGACGGGTGCGAGATAGGGGCAGTCAGTCTCCACGAGGATACGATCCTGCGGCATGTCGGCGATCACGGCGCGCACCTCCTCAGCCGCCTTGAAGGTGGCGATGCCGGACACGGAGAACCAGGCGCCCAGCGCCGCCGCGCGCGCCGCCAGCTCCGCACCACTCGTGTAGCAGTGCATCAGGAGCTTGAAGGGTTGCCTCTCATAGGCGGCTTCCAGCATCTGGGCCATGTCCGCGTCCGCCTCGCGGGTGTGCACGACCAGAGGCAGGCCGGTGATCTGGGCCGCGGCGATATGGGCGTCGAACACAGCCCGCTGCTGGTCCCTGGGACTGAGGTCGTAGTGGTAATCGAGTCCGGTCTCGCCCAGGCCGACGACCCGGGGTCCCGTCGTCAGCTGCACGAGCTCGCTTGGCTCAAAAGTCTGGTGATGTCGGGCTTCGTGAGGATGAACGCCCACGGTGCACCAGATGTCCGGTTCGGCCTCGCTGATCTGCTGGACGGCGGGGAAGTTCGATAGCCGGTCGCAGATGGTCAGCATCGCCCCGACGCCTGCTGCGCGCGCCCGCGCGATGACGGCCGGGCGATCCTCATCGAAGGCTGGGGCGTGCAGGTTGACGTGGCTGTCGATCAGCACGGCGCGCCTTCCAGGCGGACGATGGCGCGCATCTCCGCGCGCAGGCTCCAGAAGGCGTCGGCCCGATCCAGGTTCAGGGCTTCGACCCGCCCCGGAAGTTCGCTGGTGCGCCGCCAAAGGACGGCCCAGGCGTTCGCTCCGGTGGCTGTCGAGGCGTTCAGGGCGGCCGCATGCAACCGCTCGCTCAATCGCTCCAGCAGCAGGGCGAAGGCCTGCGACCCCTCCCCGCCGCGCAGGGTGTCGGCCAGCTTCAGGGCCGCCGCATCCGCCGTCGCGCCGTCGATGGGCCCAAACAGCGACGCCGCCGCATCGTCCAGCTGCAGCGCACCCGCTTCAGCCAGGGTGAGCATGCGCCCTGGCGCACCGCCGGCCATGCTCGCCAGACGAAGGACGTCCGCTTCGTCAAGGTCCAGCCTGTCGCGGGCGAAATCAGCCAGGGCGGCCTGGGGCCAGGGTGCGAAGGCGAGCCTGCGGCAGCGGGAGCGAATCGTCGTCAGCAGACGCCCAGGCGCGTGGCTGACCAGCAGCAGCACGCCGTGGCCGGACGGCTCTTCCAAGGTCTTCAACACGGCGTTGGCGGCGTTTACGTTCAGGTCGTCGGCCGCGTCGATGATCGCGACGCGGCAAGCCGACAGGGCGGGCGCCTTGGAGAAGAACTCCGGCAACCGGCGAGCCTCGTCCACCGGAATGGATTTGCGGAGAGGGCCGGCCTCCACGTGACGCTCGAGCACCAGCAGGTCGGGATGCGAACGCGCGGAAACCATGCGGCCGACGGGAGTCTCCACGGTCTGCGCCGACATCGCGCCCTCGCCGGCCTGCCCCGCTCCGAGCAGCCGCCGGGCGGCGCGGTAGGCGAAGCTGGCCTTGCCGACCCCTTGCGGACCGGTGAGCAGCCAGGCGTGGTGCAGCCGTCCGCGCCCCAGCGCGACCTCGAAGGCCAGCGCCGGCGTTTCGACCCGCTCCAGCTCAAGATTGTATCGAGGGTGCGATCCGGGCGCGCTTGGCCCCTTCACGTACCGGCCCCTGGAAGGTGGCGCTGCACCGTATCCCAGACGCGTCCAGCCAGCGCATCCACTGACAGTGTGGCGTCCAAGACTACGCAGCGGCCCGGCTCCGCCTCCGCAATGTCCAGGAAGGCCTGCCTGAGCCTTGCATGGAAGGCCGGTTCCTTGTGCTCGAACCTTTGTTCTGCACCGCCGCGGGTCGTTGCGCGTTGCAGCCCCTGATCCACAGGCAGATCCATGACGAGCGTCAGGTCAGGCCGCGTGTCGGCGACCACCGCCTGCTCCAGCATGGCGAGCAGCGATGAGGGCGCGCCGCCGCCAGCCCCTTGATAGGCGCGCGTGGAGTCGGCGAAACGGTCGCTGAGCACCCAGGCGCCCCGGTCCAGGGCGGGACGGATGATCCGTTCCAGATGGTCCTGGCGCGCTGCGTTCAGGATCAAGGTCTCGGAGAGAGGCGACCATCGATCCGTCTCGCCGCGGACCAGCAGGGTGCGCAACGCTTCCGCGCCGGGCGAACCGCCCGGCTCGCGTGTCACCACAACCTCGGCCACATACCGCCTCAGCTGTTCGGCGAGGCGGCGGCACTGGGTGGTCTTGCCTGTCCCCTCCCCGCCTTCGAAGCTGATGAACCGTCCGCGCGTCACGTCCCGTTGATCGCCCTCGACGGGAGCGAAGGCAAGCGGCAAGCCGGCTCAGCGGCTGACCACCGTTGCGCCTGCGAAACCGAGCCCTGCGATGTGGGAGCAGGCTGAGGCCGCCTCGCCCGCCTGCGTCCAGTCCCCGACGATCACGCGGTAGAGCATAGCGCCGTTCGCCCGCTGCAAGGGTCGTATCTGAGTGGCGCCGCTGTCGGCCAGCCGTTCCGCCGCGCGTTCGGCGTTGCGGCGATCGGCGAAGGCGCCGGCCTGGACGGCGAAGCCGCCGCCCGGGCGGGAGGCGGGCCGTTCAGCTTCAGTCGTCGAGACCGGCGCCGGTGTGGACGGGTCGAGATGATCCGTGGCTTGGACGTCGTCTGTCCCTGCAGCCGCCACGTCCTCGGCCACCTCGGCATTGGCTGACGGACCGTGGAAAGACGACGCCGTTGAGACGAGGACGCGGGGCGGCGCTGCCGGGGCGGGCGCAGGGGGCGACGTCCTGGCCCAGAGGGGATCGGCCGCGCCAAGGCTCGCCGGGCCCAGATAGCGCACGCGGACATGGGCGACGCCGTGGCCGACGAAGCCCAGTTCCTCCGCAGCCCCGCGCGAGACGTCCAGGATGCGTCCGGAGACGAAGGGGCCGCGATCATTGAGACGGATCCGCGCGCTGCGGTTGTTGTCTAGGTTGGTCACCTCGATCCAACTGGGGATGGGCAGGGTGGTGTGGGCGGCCGAGGCGAGGCGCGCGTCGAAGAGCTCCCCGTCCGCCGTCGTGCGGCTGCGGGCCTCATAGCTGTACCAGGACGCCAGCCCGGTCTTGTCATAGCCCGGCTGATCCTGCGGCGTGTACCAGCGGCCGCGCACCTGGTACGGCCGATTGTAGGCCCGGGGCCTGGCGCTTGGCCCTGTGCGGCCGGCTCCGTCCAGTCCGCGCATGCCAGATCGGCTTACTGTCGGCGGGGCGGTCGCGCAGGCTGTCAGGCTGAGCGCTGCAGCCGCGACGACGATCGCCCCGCGCACCCTCGCCCGCCTGAACGCCTGGAGCCGAACGGCCATGACCGTCTCCCGAGCCCGGCGAAGGCCGGTCGTCGGCAAGCATGGCGCGAGGTGCTGAAAACTCGGTTAGCGTAATCTGACGGGATCGGGCGATCTGGACTCGCCGTCTCGCGCCGGGCCGGACTTGCTGCTAAGAGGCGCGCCTTCCGGACGGGTGGCCGAGTGGTTTAAGGCAGCGGTCTTGAAAACCGCCGTGGGTGAAAGCCCACCGTGGGTTCGAATCCCACCCCGTCCGCCAGCCGACAGCGCGGACTCAAAGTCAGTCGATCGTGCGTTCTGCTGTTGAGCAAAGACGAACCCGCTCGCTGCATGCGCGAGGGTCGTGGCGACGCTCCACGATCGTCGGGCGTATCTGTCTTCGTCGGACTATATAGCTCACGTTAAGATTAAATCATGCGTCCATGGACTTGCTTATCGACCGGAAACCTTGTTATGCACGGATCATATCGGGTCGTGCTAGGATATCGGTTTGGTTTTCCTCAAACCTCCAGCGCAGAAGGCCCACATGGCCGAGATCTCAGAAGCGGTCGAGCTCACCGCCGACATCGTGTCCGCCTACGTCAGCAACAACAGCATCGGCGCGACCGAACTGTCCATGCTGATCCAGAAGGTGCATGGCGCACTCATCCAAGCGACGTCCGGCGCGCCGGTCGAGACCGTAGCGCCGCCAAGCCCGGCGGTGCCGATCAAGAAGTCTGTGACGCCCGACTATCTCATCAGCCTGGAAGACGGGCGGAAATACAAGTCGTTGAAGCGGCACCTGAATACACACGGCATGTCGCCGGACGAGTATCGAAGCAAGTGGGGCTTGGCCAAGGACTATCCGATGGTGGCGGCGAACTACTCCGCGCAACGCTCCAGTCTGGCCAAGACGCTCGGGCTCGGCCGTGGCGGCCGCGGCGGCGCAGCCGAGCCCCCTACCCTGGCCGATCCTGTCGCAGAATCTGCGCCCAAGCCGGCCAAGCAGGGGCGTCGCAAGGCCGCCACAGCCTGATCGCTCGGGAGCGAGCGGTTTTACGGAGGCTTCTAAGCCGCCGTCGTCAACGCCGCTTCAGGCCAGTGGCGACGAGGTAGACTTCAGAGCTGTCAGCACGGCTGGCTTTCGGCTTGACATGCTTCACGTCGGCGAAGGCGGCCTTCAGCCTGTCCAGCAGGGCGCCCGCCGCCCCTCCCTGAAAGGTCTTGGTGACGAAGCCGCCGCCGGGCTTCAGATTGTCGACGGCGAAATCGGCGGCCGCCTCGATCAGACCAAGGATCTTGAGGTGGTCGGTGCGACGATGTCCCACCGTGTTGTGCGCCATGTCGCTGAGCACGAGGTCCGGCGGCCCGCCGAGCCTGGCCACAAGCGCCTGCGGAACGCCGGGAGCGGTGAAATCGGCCTGCATGAGCTCGGCGCCAGGTATCGGGTCGATCTCCAGCAGGTCCACGCCGACCACGGCGCCGGCCCCTCGCTTCAAGGCCACCTGCACCCAGCCGCCGGGCGCAGCGCCAAGGTCGGCCACCCTTGCGCCCCGGTGCAGCAGGCGGAACCGGTCATCGATCTCGGTCAGCTTGAACGCCGCGCGCGACCGCCAACCTTCCGCCAGGGCCCGCTGGACGTAGGGGTCGTTCAACTGACGTTCGAGCCAGGCCTGGGAAGAGGCCGTGCGCACCTTGGCGGTCTTCAGCCTTTGGGCGACGCTGCGTCCGGAAGTGACTCCGCCGCTCGGAGGTCGCACCATCCGGCGCCGTTCGTCCTCAACCATGGGTGGCCGCGCCATCCGACCGGGCTGGCCGTTTCGCTGCAGCGATGAGGGACAGCAGGATGCCCTCCCGCAGACCTCGGTCGGCGACGCGCACACGATCGCACGGCCAGACCTCCTGGACCGCCTGAAGGATCGCAGCGCCCGCGAGCACGAGGTCGGCGCGATCGGGTCCTATGCAGGGCTCCTCGGCGCGTTCGCCGGGCGCCAGGCCCATCAGCCGATCGGCCGCGGCCATGCAGTCGGCGTGGGTCATCCAAAGACCGTCGACCTGAGTGCGATCATAGCGTTTCAGACCCAGGTGCAGGCCGGCGAGGCTCGTGATCGCGCCGGACGTGCCGATGATGTGGCCGCGACCGGCGGCGAACACGGGCCGGAGCTGCTCGGCATGGCGGAAGGCCGAGATCTCCAGCTTCATGTGGTCGACCATGAGACGGAACCACGCCGATGAAGCCGGGTCGGGTTCGGGGAATCGCTCCGCCAGGGTGACCACCCCGACCGGCACCGACAGCCAGGCGCGGATCGGCAGCCGGTGCGGCGCGATCCGGTCGCCCAACCGGCGCAATGTCCCATCGCGCAAGTCGACCCAGGACAGTTCGGTGGACCCTCCGCCCACGTCGATGACCAGGGCGGCCGCCGCGCTGCGATCGATCAGGTTCAGACATCCCATCACCGACAGCTGCGCTTCCTCGCGCGGAGTAATGATCTGCAGCGACAGCCCGGTCTGCTGCTCCACGTCCTTGATGAAGTCGGGCCCGTTCGCCGCCTGCCGGCAGGCTTGGGTCGCCACGGCGCGGACCTGGGTCACGCCGCGCCGAGCGATCTTCTCGGCGCAGATTTTGAGCGCGGACAAGGTGCGGTCCATCGCTAAGCCGTCCAACCGACCGGTGCGCGACAGCCCGTCGCCGAGCCGCACGATGCGCGAGAAGGCCTCTACGATGCGAAAGCCGCGGCCGCAGGTCGTTGCAATGAGCAGACGACAGTTGTTGGTGCCAAGGTCGAGGGCGGCGTAGAGGGGCGTCTCACGGTGGAAGCGCGCCGATGCGCGCTGGCCCGCCGCAGCCTCCGACATCACCGCTCCCGCAAGCCTGACCGGGCCAGACGCCACAGCCTTCCATCGTCGACTGTAACAAACCGCGGCGCCCGCGCGAACCCCGCGCGATGCGGTATGCGGATCATGCAGGCCGACCCGCCCGTGGGCGTTCACCAATCAGTCACCATGATGATGGGAAGTTCGTGCTCATGGAAGCCCGCGTCGCCAAGTTCAGCCTGGGTCAGGTGGTCAGACACCGGATCTTCCCGTTCCGGGGCGTGATCTACGATGTCGACCCGCAGTTCTCGAACGCCGAGGCATGGTGGCTGGCCATCCCCAAGGACTCTCGGCCCCGTAAGGACCAGCCGTTCTACCACCTCCTCGCCGAAAACGAGCAGGGCTGCTACACCGCCTATGTCTCCGAGCAGAACCTCCTGGCCGATGACAGCGGTCAACCGGTCGGTCATCCAGAGGCGGGCGAACGCTTCGCGTGTTTCGAGAACGGCGGCTATCAGCTGCGCCCTCAGGCGACCCACTGACGCGACGCGATCGCAAAGCTTGCGTTCGCCTTTCCAAGCCTTGGCGCGTTAGTCTGGGGTGATGAGGACAGCGGACGAGCAAGACACATGAGCGCAGATGGCTTCATGAAAGCGCCGCCTGCCGGCGCAGCGGCCGACTGGACCATCGCCCAAGGTTGGCGGGACTATACGGCCGAGGAGCACCAGACCTGGCTGACGCTCTACGACCGTCAGCTTGCCGTATTGCCGGGCCGGGCCTGCGACGCCTTCCTGCACGGCCTGGAGGCGCTCGACCTCCGCGGCGAAGGGGTGCCCGATTTCGAGCGCCTCAGCGAGCGGCTCCAAGCGCTGACCGGCTGGCGCGTCGTGGCCGTTCCGGGCCTGATCCCCGACGACGTCTTCTTCGACCATCTCGCAAACCGGCGCTTCCCGGCCGGTAATTTCATCCGCAAAGCGCACGAGCTCGACTATCTGCAGGAGCCGGACGTCTTCCACGACGTATTTGGCCATGTACCGATGCTCAGCGATCCCGTGTTCGCCGACTACATGGCCGCCTACGGTCGCGGCGGACGCCGTGCGCTGGAGCAGGGGCGGTTGCACAATCTGGCCAGGCTCTACTGGTACACGGTGGAGTTCGGCCTGATGCAGTCTCCCGGCGGGCTACGCATCTATGGAGCGGGCATCGTGTCCTCGCGCGCCGAGTCGGTGTTCAGCCTGCAGGACGGCTCGCCCAACCGGATCGTGTTCGATCTGGAGCGGGTGATGCGCACGCCCTATCGCATCGACGACTTCCAACAGGTCTATTTTGTTATCCCGTCGCTTGACGAGCTGCTGGAGGTCACTCTGCGCGACTTCGGACCGCTCTATGGCCGGCTGGATGAGGCGTCGGATGTCCCGATCGCCGAGATCGCCTCGCTTGATCGCGTGGTCACGCGCGGCAGCCAGGCTTACGCCAGCTCGCGCGGGCCAGCCCAGCTGGTCTGACTGAGCGCGTTCAGCTCTGCGGGAACTCCAGCACGGCGCGCAGACCGGGCCCGTTGTCCTCCAGTCTGAGCACGCCGCGATGAAGTTTGGCGCAGGCCGCCACGATCGCCAGCCCCAGCCCGGTGCCGCCGTGGCTGCGCGCGGGATCGAGCCGCACGAAGCGCTCCTGCACGCGGCCCCGCTGGTCCTCCGGCACGCCGGTTCCGGTGTCAGCCACGGTGATGAGCACCGCCTCGCCCACCTGAGCCACCGACGCGCGCACCACCGCCCCTTCGCCCGCATATTGCGAGGCGTTGTGGAGCAGGTTGCCGACCGCCTGGCGGAGCAGCGCCTCGTGGCCCCAGGCGGTGACCGGGACGACCGGAGCGTGGAAGACGAGACGCTGGTCCGCGTCCTCGATCACGGGGGTGAAGAAGTCCGACAATTCCTCCACCAGAGCGGATACATCCACCTGCACCATCATCTCACGCGACAGGCCGGTCTCCGCGCGTGCGATGTCCAGCATGGCCGAAAGCGTGGCCAGGATCCGCTCCACTTCGTCGTGTGCGACCTCCACGGCGTCCAGCCGCTCCTGCTCGCTGGCGCCGTCATGCATGGCGCGCGCGAGGGCGCCCTTCACCCGGGTCAGGGGCGAGCGAAGGTCATGCGCCAGGCTGTCGGTGACCGTGCGCATGCCGGTCAGCAGTTCCTCGATCCGCTCCAGCATGGCGTTCAGCGAGGCGCCCACCCGGCCGAACGGATCGCGCCCGTCGGCCAGCGGCGAGCGGGCGGAAAGATCGCCCGCGGCGATGCGCTCGGCGGTGTTGGCGATGGCGTCGACCCGCTGGAGGATGAGGAAGTTCATCACCAGCCCCGCGGCGAGACCCGCCACCGCGACGATCCCGACGGCGGAGGCGAAGCCGTAGAGGATGGACCGCTCGAACCGGCGGGTGTTGGACAGGCTGCGTCCCACCACCAGCACCGCCCCGTCGTTCAGCGTCGATCCGACGACGTGCAAGGTGTAGCGGGGGTGCTGGCCCACGCGCACCACCTTCCAGTCCACATTGCGGAACGCCGGATCAAAGCTGGCGAGATCGCCCGCCAACGCCTGCCCCCGGGCGTCGAACAGGCCGAAGTGCTCGCCGGCGGTGGCGAACAGGGTGCGCCGGGTCACAGCTGACGCGAGGTTGGCGAGCCCCTGCTCCACGTCGACCTGCTCCAGCAGATCGCGCTCCGCCAAGGCTTCGGCGCGTTCCCGTTCGGAGATGATGCCTTCTCCAGTGCGGTAGACCACGATCAGGGCCGCAGCGCTTGCGGCCACGGCGAGCACCGCCACAAACAGCAGGAAGCTCGACGGCGTGAGCCGCCGCAGGCCGCCCCTGGCGGTCACAGACGTCGCGTCACGGCTGTTCGGACAGGCGGTAGCCGACGCCGCGCAGGGTGTGCAGCAGAGGCCGCTCGAAGCCTTCGTCCAGCTTCTTGCGAAGCCTGGAGATATGGGTGTCGATGATGCTGGTGTGGGGATCGAAGCGGTAGTCCCAGACCTGCTCCAGCAGCATGGTGCGGGTCACCACCCGATCCTTGTGGCGCAGGAAGTACTCCAGCAGCTTGAACTCGCGGGGCAGCAGATCCAGCGGCTTAGCGGCGCGGAACACCTTGCGCGCCAGGAGGTCCATCTCGAGGTCTCCACAGCGCAGCACCGTCTCCACCGACTTGCCCACCCGCCGGCGCATCAGGTTCTCGATTCGCGCATGCAGTTCCGAGAAGCCGAAGGGCTTGGTCAGATAATCGTCTCCGCCCGCGCGCAGGCCGATCACGCGCTCGTCAAGCTGGCCCAGGGCGGACAGGATCAGGATCGGCGTCTCGACCTGCGCGGCGCGAAGCGCCTTGACCACGGAGAGGCCGTCCATGCCCGGCAGCATGCGGTCCATGACGATGGCGTCGAAGTTGGAGGAAGAGGCCAGGTAGAGCCCGTCCCGCCCGTCGCCCACATGCTCGACCGTATAGCCCGTCTCACGAAGGCCCTTGGCCACATAGTCGGCCACCTCCGCATCGTCCTCGACCACCAGGATCCGTCCGCTCACCTGACCTCCATGATCTGCCTTCGCGCGCCAGACCTTGTCCGACCGGTAAAAGTCTGTCGAGGAGTTCTGGCGAGCCGGAGTCGGGCCGCCATCCGCGGCGACAGATTAGAGCATGGCTCGCCTTCGCTGCGGAACCGCGCCATGGCTTGAACCGGCACGGCAAGGGCGAGTTGAGGTTCCAGCGGGGCGGCTCTGATCATGATGGACGCGGTGGACACCCTCATCGTCGGCGCAGGCCCCGCGGGGCTTACGTCGGCCATCTATCTGGCGCGGTTTCGCCGGCGCGTGCTGGTGGCCGACACGGGGAAGAGCCGGGCCGACTGGATCCCCAGGAGCCGCAACCTCCCCGGCTTCGCTCAGGGCCTGCAAGGCCGCGCCTTGCTGGAGCGCTTGCGTGAGCAGGCGAAGGGCTATGGCGTGGACGTGCGGTCCTTGCGCGTGGAGAGCCTGCACGTCGTCGAGGAGGACGGCTTCGAGGCCGACCTCGGCCAGAGCCGCTTGCGGGCGAGCACGGTGATCCTGGCCACCGGGGTCGTGGAGACCGTCCCGCCGATCCCCGGAGCGGTCGAGGCGATCACGCGCAGTCTGATGCGCGTATGCCCGATCTGCGACGGCTTCGAGGCGCAGGGCCGCAAGGTCGCGGTGCTCGGCGCAGGCGACCATGCGGCGGGCGAGGCGCTGTTCCTTCGCACCTGGGCCGCCGACGTCACCCTGGTGCTGACGCGCGAAGCCATGCTCAGCGACGAGCGTCGACAGGCGCTGGACAGGCTCGGCGTGAAGGTCTTCCACGCCGCCCTGGAGTCCGTTTCGCTGGGCGAAGACCAAGTCACCGCCGTCTGCACTGAGGGCGGCCGGCCGAACCACTTCGACATCATCTATGCAGCCTTCGGCATCACGCCCCAGACCACCTTGGCCAGGGCGCTCGGCGCGCGTGTGGACGAGACGGGACGGCTGTACGCGAACGAGCACCAGCAGACCTCGGTGGACGGGCTCTACGCCGCCGGCGATGTCGTGCGTGGCCTCAATCAGATCAGCGTGGCGGAAGGCGAAGCCGCCATCGCCGCGACGGCCATCCACAACCGCCTGCCGAGCAATCCAGCCTGAAGAGCCAGCGGTACTAGGTGCGGGCGAGCACCAGAGTGGCCCAGGCGTCGCGATGATAACGACGCTGCACGCGAAAGCCGCGCGCCAGATAGGCGGCGCGCACGAACCGTTCCTGGCTCCGCAGCAGTCCTGACAGGATCGCCAAACCGCCGGGCCTGAGCGCCGCCTTGATGTCGGAAGCCAGCCAGACCAGCGGGCGTGCGAGGATGTTGGCGAACACGAGGTCGTAGGGCGCGCCCGACTGGACGCTACGGTGGTTCAATCCGTTGGCGTAGACAAAGCGGGCGCGCACCTGGTTCAGCGCGGCGTTCTCCCGCCCGATGCGAACCGACACGGGATCGATGTCGGTACCGAGCGCCAGTCGCGATCCGGTCTTGGCCGCAGCGATGGCCAGCACGCCCGTCCCCGCACCCACGTCAAGCACCTTGGCGAGGCGCTTTCGCTTCAGCAGGGCGTCGTAGGCGTGAAGGCAGCCCACGGTGGTGCCGTGATGGCCGGTGCCGAAGGCCGCGCCCGCTTCGATGCGCAGGTTGACCGTATTGACGGGCCGCCGGCCCTGGTCGTGAGCGCCGTAGACGAAGAACCGCCCGGCCCGGACCGGCGGCAGGCCGGAAAGCGCCATGGCCAGCCAGTCGGCGTCGGCCAGCACTTCCTGGGTCACCCTCATGCCGGGCCGGGCCTCCATCGCATCCCGCAGCCGGCCGGCCTCCTCGCCGTCGAGGGGGAAGGCGTCTATGCGCCAGACATCGTGGGCCTCGTCCTCCTCCAGGATGGAGTAGGTGGCGGCCTCGAGCCGCGGGTCGGCGTCTATCGCTCGCGCAGCGGCCTCGGCGATGGCGCGGGGGCCGCGGGCGATGATCTGCAAGGGATCGTCGGTCATGGCTGCGTGTTAGCGACCCTTGCTCCGAAGGGTAAGCGCCTGCGTCAGCACGCCCGTCGGCTTTGCGCAGGCTGCGCGCTCTGCTACATTCATGGGATGGCGATCTTCCCCGGCCTCGTTCGGCGAATTACCTCCCCGGCTTAGGCTGGCTCGGTCGCGTCATGCGGCGGGTCGAGCCTGCTCTGGCCGGACTGCCTCGCCCTCACTTCCAAACGCCGCTGGATCCCCTCCGCCATGGCCGACGACCAGAGCCCCTCTCCGACGCGCGACTATCGCGACACGGTCTTCCTGCCCCAGACGCCCTTCCCCATGCGCGCCGGCCTGCCCAAGCTGGAGCCGCAAATCCTGGCCGACTGGGCGGCCCATGATCTCTACGGCGCCATGCGCAAGGCGCGCCAGGCGGCGGGCGCGGAGCTGTTCGTGCTGCACGACGGCCCCCCTTACGCCAACGGCGCCATCCACATCGGGCACGCGCTGAACAAGCTGCTGAAGGACTTCGTGGTCCGCTCCCAGTTCGCGCTCGGCCAGGACGTGGACTACGTCCCCGGCTGGGACTGCCACGGCCTGCCCATCGAGTGGAAGATCGAGGAGGAGTTCCGCGCCAAGGGCCGCGCCAAGGACGAGGTCTCCAAGGCCGAGTTCCGCGCCCGCTGCCGCACCTATGCGGACGAGTGGATCGGGGTGCAGCGCGAGCAGTTCAAGCGACTGGGCGTGCTCGGCGACTGGGACCACCGCTACGCCACCATGGACTACCGCTCCGAAGCGACGATTGTCGGCGAGTTCCACAAGTTCCTGATGAGCGGCCAGCTCTACCGCGGCTCCAAGCCCGTGATGTGGAGCCCGGTGGAGCGCACGGCGCTGGCCGACGCCGAGATCGAATACCACGAGCATTCCTCGCCCACGATCTGGGCCAAGTTCCCGGTGGTGCGGGAAACGCCGACGCTGGGCGCAACCTCGCTGGTCGGCGCGTCCGTGGTGATCTGGACCACCACGCCCTGGACCATCCCGGCCAACCGGGCGATCAGCTACGGGCGGCAGATCCCCTACGCCTGCTACAAGGTCGGCCAGCTCAAGGGCGGCCTGGACTATGAGCCCTGGGCCAAGACCGGCGATCGCCTGATCCTCGCGCCCGCCCTGGCCGAACAGGTGTTCGCCCCCGCCGGCGTGGAGAGTTGGACGTTGGAGCGGCCGGTGCTCAGCGCCGAACTACGCGACCTGGTCTGCGCCCACCCGCTGGCCAAACTCGCCCCGGCCTACGGCTTCGACGTGCCGATGCTGGCTGGCGAGCACGTCACCGACGACGCGGGCACGGGCTTCGTCCACACCGCGCCCGGCCACGGCCAGGAGGACTACCTCGTCTGGTTGGCGTCCGGGCGGCGCGACATCCCCGAAACCGTGGACGCCAACGGAGCTTATTTCGACAGCGTGGCCCTTTTCTCGGGCCTGCAGGTCATCGAGGCCGAAGGCAAGAAGGCCGGCAAGTTCGGCCCCGCCAACGGCGCGGTGATGGACAAGCTGATCGAGGCCGGAAACCTGCTGGCCCGCGGCCGCGTGACCCACAGCTATCCGCACTCCTGGCGGTCCAAGGCCCCGGTGATCTACCGCAACACGCCCCAGTGGTTCATCCGGATGGACGAGCCGCTGGGGAGTGCGTCCTTCGAGGCGCCGGCTCCGCAGGCTCCTCAGGATGACGACCGTGGGGAGACTTCAGGCGACACCCTCCCCCTTCGTCATGCTGAGGAGCGCTCGCAGAGCGCGTCTCGAAGCACGCAGACCGTCGACACCCTACGCCAGCGCGCGCTCGCCTCCATCGACGCCACCGCCTTCCACCCCAAGACCGGCCAGACCCGCATCCGCGCCATGGTGGAGGGCCGCCCCGACTGGCTGATCTCGCGCCAGCGCGCCTGGGGCACGCCACTCGCCATGTTCGTGGACAAGGCGACGGGCGAGCCCCTGCGCGACCCCGAGGTCAACCGCCGCATCCAGGACGCCATCTCAGCCGACGGCGCCGACGCCTGGTTCACCCGCCATTCCGCCGAGTTCCTCGGTCCCGGCCGCGACCCGGAGGACTACGAGAAGGTCGAGGACATCCTGGACGTCTGGTTCGACAGCGGCTCGACCCACGCCGTCACCCTGGAGGGGCGCAATGACAGCCGCTGGCCGGCCGACCTCTACCTGGAAGGCTCCGACCAGGCCCGCGGCTGGTTCCAGTCCAGCTTGCTGGAGGCCTGTGGCACCCGCGGCCGCGCGCCTTACGACGCCGTTCTCACCCACGGCTTCACCTTGGACGAGCAGGGCGAGAAGATGTCCAAGTCCAAGGGCAACACCGTTGATCCCCTGAAGGTGATCAACGAGAGCGGGGCGGAAATCCTGCGCCTGTGGGTCGCCATGGTCGACTATGCCGAGGACCAACGCATCGGCAAGGCCATCCTGCAGACCGCCACCGACGGCTACCGCAAGTTCCGCAACACTTTGCGCTACCTGCTGGGCGCGCTTGCAGGCTTCGACGAGGCCGAGCGGGTGGCGCTGGACGACATGCCGCCGCTGGAGCGTTACGTCCTCCACCGGCTGTGGGAGCTCGACGGCCAGGTCCGCTCCGCCTACCGCGACTACCGCTTCAACGACGTCTGGCGCCCGGTGTCGGAGTTCGCCGCCCAGGAGCTGTCGGCGCTCTACTTCGACATCCGCAAGGACGCCCTCTACTGCGACGCCCCCTCCAGCCTGCGCCGCCGCGCCGTGCGCACGGTGATGGACGCGGTGTTCGAGCGGCTGACGGTTTGGCTGTCGCCGATCCTGCCGTTCACGTGCGAGGAGGCCTGGACGATGCGCTTCCCGGAGGCGGGGTCGAACTGCCTGCGGGTTATGCCGGAGACGCCTGAGGCGTGGCGGAACGAGGCGGAGGCGGAGCGTTGGACGAAGGTCGAGGAGGTCTTGGAAGTCACGACGGGCGCCCTCGAAGTCGAGCGTCGAGAAAAGAAGATTGGTTCAGCACTGGAGGCTGCTCCAATCGTGTTTATCGCACTACCCGAGCTGAAGGTTGCGTTTGATGGATTGGATATGGCCGAAGTATTTAGAACCAGCCAAGTCGAATACTCTGCCGACCCACCCTTGAACGGCATACCAGTCAAGAGTGTGTGGATCGATGCGCGCCAACTCGCACGGGGCGAAAAGTGCGCCCGCTGCTGGCGCATCCTCCCGGAAGTCCACGCGCCCAAGCACCTCTGCGAGCGCTGCGACGCCGCCGTCGCTGAGATCGAGGCGGCGGCATGAGGATCAGAAATCGCACCGCCGGCTTTCGCATGAGGCTCCGGGACGTATGATCGCCCTCGACTCCTCCCGCACCGTCGTCACGCGTTTCGGCTGGTTCGCCTACGCCTCCGCCGTGCTGATCGTCATGGCCGACCAGCTCTCCAAGGCGTGGATCCTGTACGGTCTGCGCCTACCGGAGCGAGGCGCCGTCACCCTGCTTCCCATCCTGCGGCTAAATCTCACCTGGAACCCGGGGTTCAGCTTCGGCCTGCTGGCAAATGTGGACCTGGCGCGCTGGGGTCTGTTCGTCTTCTCCATCGGCGTGGCGATCGGGCTGGCGCTCTGGGCGCGGCGGTTGCAGCGGCCCTGGCCGGCCCTGGCGCTGGGGCTGATCATGGGCGGAGCCGTCGGCAACGCCGTCGACCGGGTGCGCTTCGGGGCTGTGGTCGACTTCATCGACGTGTCGGGCCTTGGCGTCTTTCCCTGGATTTTCAACGTCGCCGACAGCGCCATCACCGTGGGCGTCATCCTGCTGCTGCTGGACAGTCTGTTCACCCGCAACGAAGCGCGGGCCTGAACCGCCGCGACGGGGCTGCGTCGCCAGCGCCTTTGCGCCGACGCCCCCGCTGAGGTATCGCCGCTGCAATAGGTTGGTGGCCATGGAGTAGGTCATGAGTTCCAAGCGTGACATGCGCCTTCAGAACGGTCGCAAGACGGTGGGTCTCTGCGCGGGGCTGGTGGCCACGGCGGCAGCTCTTGCTGGCTGCGGCACGGTCGGCGACGCCTTCAGCACGGCCAAGCTCGCCCCTGACGAGTTCCGCGTGGTGACCAAGGCGCCGCTCGTCGTGCCTCCGGAATACGCCCTCCGTCCGCCCGCCCCTGGCCAGCCCCGTCCGCAGGAGCTCCAGCCTGAGAGCCAGGCGCGGGTGGCGCTGCTTGGCGAGCGTGAGAGCGCGACGCGCAGCGAAGGCGAACTCCTGCTGGTGAACAAGGCGGGAGCCGAGAAGGCCGATCCGTTGATCCGCTATGTGGTCGACGACCAGTACGGCGAAATCTCCCACAAGGAAAAGCCGTTCGCCGACCGTGTCATGTTCTGGCGCAAGGGCCAGCCGGTCAACGCCGAGGTCAGCGCCGAACAGCAGGCCGCCAACACGCCTGATCCCATCGACCCCGTCGTGGTGCAGAAGACCATCGCCTCGCTCACGGGCGACAAGCAGGTCATCATCCAGCGCGCCCCGGCCAAGCGCCACATCAAGCTTCCCGGGCTGTAGCGCGAGGTCCGGCCGCGGCGCGCGGCCGATCACACCCGCGTGGCCAAGTCCACCAGCTCGTAGGGCACGGTCCTGCGGTCGTTCAGCGGAACGCTGAGCGCCCGGTCGAGCGGGGGGAAGGCGCGCTGAGGACAGTCGGCGCGCTCGCAGATACGGCAGCTGACCCCGATCCGCGCCGCCGGCCCTTCTAGGTCCAGCCCCGCGGCGTACACCATCGCCCCCGCATGCTGCACCTCGCACCCCAAGCCTAGGGCATAGCGGCGGTCGGGGGTGAGATAGTCGCCCGACCGCTTCACCTCGCTTCGCGCCACGCAGAGATAGCGGGCACCGTCCGGGGTCTCGGCGACCTGGGTCAAGATGTCGCCCGGCCTCCCGAAGGCCTCGTGCACGTTCCACAGCGGGCAGGCGCCGCCGAAGCGGGCGAACTGAAAGCGCGTGGCGCTGTGGCGCTTGGTGATGTTGCCGGCCATGTCGATGCGCACGAAGTAGAAGGGCACGCCCTTCAGGCCCGGCCGCTGAAGCGTGCTCAGGCGGTGACAGACCTGTTCGAAGCTGGCTCCGAACTGGGTCTGCAGCTGTTCCACATCGTGGCGCAACGTCGACGCGGCTTCCATGAAGGCGCGGTAGGGCAGCAGCAGCGCGCCGGCGGCGTAGTTGCCGAGGCCGATGCGGCAGACGTCGCGGGCGGCTGGGCTGCGGAAGCGAGCGCGCTCTAGCTCTTGCTCGATCAGGTCCCGGAACTCCAGCATCGCGAGCTGGTGGGCGAGCTGGAAGGCGCGGGTAGGCGTGGGCTGCGCCCCATCCACATAGAGCCGGCGCGTGGCGGGCTCGAAGCGGCGCAGCGGCCCTCCGCGCTCGCGCACGCGGATGACGCTGACGGCGTGCAAAGCGAGCAGCGCCTGGGTAAGGGCCGCTTCCGGCGTTTGGGCCTTGGCGATGAGGATGTGGGCGGCGAGCGCTTCGGCGGCGGTGTCCAGGGCGTCGAGATAATTGTCCTTGTAGTGGAAGAAGTCGCGCACCTCCTCATAGGGCAGGCTGGCGCTGACCGAGGCCGTCTCGTCCAGCGACACGGTTTCGTCCATGGCCTTGAAACGCTCGTCCAGGCGGCGGAAGGCGCGGTGGAGGGTCAGGAACTGGCGGGCCAGCGCCGGGGTCGCACTCGCCGCCTGCTTGATCTCCGCGGCCGAAGGCGGATCGCCGTAAGCGGCGGCGTCGACGGTGGCCTCGCGCAGGTCGGCGGCGAGCCGTCCCTCGTCGCCGATGTCGAAGGCCCCCGCATCCACCTGGAAGACCTGGGTCAAGGCGATCAGCACCCGCGCGGTCACCGGGCGCTGGTTGGTCTCGATCTGCGACAGATAGCTCGGCGAAAGACCAAGCCGGCTGGCGCAGTTCTCCAGCGTCCAGCCCCTGGCCTCACGCAGCCGGCGCAAACGCGTGCCGATGAACAGCTTTTCCGCCATCGCAATTTCGCAACCTGATCGTCACTAGAAGCGAGCCTTACGCAAATTGGCACGTTTTGCGAAGCGTCCGCTTGGGTTTAGCGCTAGGTCTGACGAAACGCATTCCATACGGACTTCACTCCTGGTGCAGCACATCCTCGACGAACTGGAGCGGCGCCGCGAACAGGCGCGGCAGGGCGGCGGCCCTCGTCGCGTGGAGGCGCAGCACGCCAAGGGCAAGCTGACCGCGCGCGAGCGTATCGACCTGCTGCTCGACGAGGGTTCGTTCGAGGAGTTCGACATGTTCGTCGAGCACCGTGCCGTCGACTTCGGCATGGACAAGACCCGCATCCCCGGCGACGGCGTGGTGACCGGCTGGGGCGCGATCAACGGGCGGGTGGTCTATCTCTTCTCCAAGGATTTCACCGTCTTCGGCGGCAGCCTTTCTGGAGCTCACGCTAAGAAGATCATCAAGGTCATGGAGCAGGCGCAGAAGATCGGCGCGCCGATCATCGGCCTCTACGACGCCGGCGGCGCGCGCATCCAGGAAGGTGTGGAGTCGCTGGCGGGCTATGCCGACATCTTCCTGCAGAACGTCATGGCGTCCGGCGTCGTCCCGCAGATCAGCGTGATCATGGGTCCTTGCGCGGGCGGCGACGTCTATAGTCCTGCCATGACGGACTTCATCTTCATGGTGAAGGACACGAGCTACATGTTCGTCACCGGTCCTGACGTCGTCAGGACCGTCACCAACGAGGTCGTCACCGCCGAGGAGCTGGGCGGCGCCCGGGTGCACGCCTCCAAGTCGGGGGTGGCGGACGCCGCTTTCGAGAACGATCTGGAAGCGCTGGCCCAGGTCCGCCGGCTGGTCGACTTCCTGCCGCTCTCCAACCGCGAGAAGCCGCCTTACCGAGAAAGCTACGACGACGCGGATCGGGCCGAAGCGTCGCTCGACACGCTCGTCCCCTCCAACCCCAACAAGCCTTACGACATGAAGGAGCTGATCCTTAAGGTTGTGGACGAGGCGGACTTCTTCGAGATCGCACCCGATTACGCCAAGAACATCGTCATCGGCTTTGGTCGCATGGACGGGGACACGGTCGGCTTCGTGGCCAACCAGCCGCTGTCGCTGGCTGGCGTGCTGGACATCGACAGCTCGCGCAAGGCGGCCCGGTTCGTGCGCTTCTGCGACGCTTTCGACATACCGCTCGTCACCTTCGTGGACGTGCCGGGCTTCATGCCGGGCACGCGCCAGGAGTACGGCGGGCTGATCAAGCATGGGGCCAAGCTGCTGTTCGCCTATGCCGAGGCGACCGTGCCCAAGATCACGCTCATCACCCGCAAGGCCTATGGCGGGGCCTATGACGTGATGAGCTCCAAGCACCTGCGGGGCGATTTCAACTACGCCTGGCCTACCGCCGAAATCGCGGTGATGGGAGCGAAGGGCGCCGTAGAAATCATCTTTCGCGCCGATGCGGGCGATCCCGAGAAGCTCGCCGAGCGGGAGGCCGAGTACAAGGGGCGTTTCGCGAATCCGTTCGTCGCGGCCCAGCTCGGCTACATCGACGACGTGATCATGCCTCACGGCACTCGGCGTCGGATCGCGCGGGCGCTGAAAAGTCTGAAGGGCAAGACGCTCATCAACCCCGCCAAGAAGCACGACAACATACCGCTGTGAGCATGTTCTCCAAAATCCTGATCGCCAACCGCGGCGAGATCGCGGTTCGCATCATCAAGACCTGCCGCCGGTTGGGCATCAAGACGGTAGTGGTCTACTCCGAGGCGGACGCCGACAGCCTGGCGGTGGAGATGGCGGACGAGAGCGTCTTCATCGGACCGCCGCCGGCGAACCAGTCCTACCTGCTCGCAGACAAGATCATCCAGGCCTGCCGCGACACGGGGGCGGAGGCAGTGCATCCGGGCTTCGGCTTCTTGTCGGAGAAGGCTGAATTTGCTCAGCAATGCGCCGAAGCGGGCATTGTCTTCATCGGCCCGAACGCCCACGCCATCGCCGCCATGGGCGACAAGATCAAGTCGAAGACGTTCGCGCAAACCGCCGGCGTCTCCTGCGTCCCTGGGCATATCGGTGAGATCGACGACGTCGCCCACGCCGTGCACATCGCCGAGGAGATCGGCTATCCGGTGATGATCAAGGCCTCGGCCGGCGGCGGCGGCAAGGGCATCCGCGTGGCCTGGACCCGTGCGGACGTGGAGGAAGGCTTCCACGCGGTGAAGGCGGAAGCCAAGGGCGCCTTTGGCGACGACCGTATCTTCATCGAGAAGTTCATCACCTCGCCCCGCCATATCGAGATCCAGGTGCTCGGCGACAAGCACGGGCACGTCGTGCACCTGTTCGAGCGTGAGTGTTCGATCCAGCGCCGCAATCAGAAGGTCATTGAGGAAGCGCCTTCCCCGCTACTCGACCCCGAGACTCGCGCCGCCATGGGGGCGCAAGCGGTGGCTCTGGCGACGGCGGTGAACTACGACTCCGCCGGAACGGTGGAGTTCGTAGCTGGTCAGGATAAGTCCTTCTATTTCCTGGAGATGAACACCCGTCTTCAGGTGGAGCATCCGGTTACCGAGCTGATCACCGGCTTGGATCTGGTGGAGCAGATGATCCGCAGCGCCGCGGGCCTGCCGCTGGCCTTCACCCAGGATGACCTGAAGATCGACGGCTGGGCCATCGAAAGCCGGCTCTACGCCGAGGACCCCTATCGCAGCTTCCTGCCGTCCATTGGCCGCCTGGTGCGCTACCAGCCGCCGAAGGAAGGCGTCCACGGTTCGTACCAGGTGCGCAACGACTCCGGCGTGCGCGAGGGCGACGAGATCTCGATGTTCTATGACCCGATGATCGCCAAGCTGTGCACCCATGGGGCCACGCGCGACGAGGCGGTGGACGGCATGGCGCGGGCCTTGGAGGATCTGGTGATCGAGGGGCTGGGCCATAACGCGCCCTTCCTGTCGGCTGTGATGGACCAGTCGCGGTTCCGCTCGGGCGTGCTCTCCACCGACTACATCAAGGACGAGTTTCCTGACGGATTCGCCGGGCTGGCTCCGGCGGCCGACCAACTCGACCTGATGACGGCGGCCGCCTGCTGGATGCACCGGCTTCAACTCGCCCGGAGCCGCAGCGATGGAAGCAAGCTGTTCGCCGCTCCGGTTCGCGACACCTTCATCGTCTTCATGGGCGAGCTCAGGCGGCCCGTGCAGTTGTCGGGCCATGATCGGACGCTGGAGATCGTCCTGACTGGCGAGGGTCGCCGCCTCAGCCTTGGGGACGTCGATTGGCGACCGGGGCGCGGTCTGTTCAAGGGCGTGCTGGATGGTCGCGCCTTCAGCCTGGAGGTGCGGCCCACATCCTTGGGCGTCTTGATCCGTCACCGGGCCGCCCGAGCGCAGGTGCTGGTGATGACGCCGCTGGCGGCCGAGCTGCACGAACGGCTGCCCAAGAAGGCAGCCGCGGACACCTCCAAGTTCATCGTCTCTCCCATGCCCGGGCTGGTGGTCAGCCTGACTGCTGAGGTCGGGCGCGAAGTCAAGGCGGGCGAGGCGGTGGCCGTGATCGAGGCGATGAAGATGCAGAACCTGATCAAGGCCGAGCGCGATGGCGTGGTGAAGGCCGTCGGCGTGAAGGCGGGCGACAGCGTCGCCACCGACGAGGTCTTGGTGGAGTTCGCCTGACCGGCGACGCCTCCATCCTCGAATCCAAGGAGACATCTCATGATCCTCGACCCTTCCATCGCCGCTGTCGTCACGGGCGGAGCGTCGGGCCTGGGCGAAGGAACGGCGCGCGCCCTCGCCGCCTGCGGCGTGAAGGTCGCGCTCTTTGACATGAACGCCGAGCGCGGCGAGGTGATCGCGCGTGAGATCGCCGGCGTCTTCTGCGCCGTTGATGTGACCTCCGACGAACAGGTCGCCTCGGGCTTCGCCAAGGCCCGTGCCGCCCACGGCCAGGAGCGGGTGCTGGTGAACTGCGCCGGCATCGCCACGGGCGCCAAGACCGTCGGCCGCAAGAAGGACACCGGCGAGATCACCACCTTTCCCCAGGAGGTGTTCGAGCGCACGGTGCGGATCAACCTGTTCGGCAGCTTTCGATGCCTCACGATGTCGGCGGCGGGCATGGTGGGGCTGGAGCCGTTGGCGGATGGGGAGCGGGGCTGCATCATCAATACCGCGTCGGTCGCCGCCGAGGACGGGCAGATCGGTCAGGCGGCCTATTCGGCGTCCAAGGGCGGGGTGCTGGCCATGGCGCTGCCGATTGCCCGGGATTTGATGAACGAGGGGGTGCGGGTCAACACCATCCTGCCCGGCATCTTCCAGACGCCGATGATGGCCGCCATGCCCCAGGCCGTGCAGGATAGCCTCGCGGCCAACATCCCCTTCCCCAAGCGCCTCGGCACGGCTTTCGACTACGCCCGCACGGCCATCGACATCCTGCAGAACGTCTATCTCAACGCCGCCGCCATCCGGCTCGACGGGGCCATACGTCTGGCGCCGCGCTAGCCTGGCGCGGCGGCCGGTAAGGCCCGAACGCGAGCGGTCGGGCGAAGGCCGGGCTGTTCAAGCGGTTCGGGGCAAAGAAGCCTCGTGGCGACGATGACCAGCAGCACCCAGCCGAGAGTATTGTAGAACAGGATGGAGCTCTCGGTCAGATTGTCCAGCGTGAACATGGCGACCAGCGGCAAGGCGATGTAGGCGTCCGAACGCCGGAAGGTCACGACCAGGGTGCTGATCCAGGTGATGACAAGGAGCGCCGCTCCCGTCCAGACGGCATAGACGCCCAGGCCCAGCCAGAGGTCCAGCCAGCCATTGTGGGCGTAGGCCGGCCGGGCGCCGTACTGCTTGACCACCCAGTAGACCGGCCCCCAGCCGGTGTGGTCGGTCCAGACCGCGCCATAACCGAAACCGGTGCGCGGCCGGGTGGCGATCTGGCGCAGCACGGCGGCCCATATGCGCGTGCGCCCGGTGAGGGTCGCGTCCTTTCCGAGCAAGCCCAGCAGCGACTGGGGCGCGAAGGAGACGAGGAAGCCCAGGAGCCCGACTCCGACCACGCCGAAGAAGCTGGCCACGACGGCCATGACCCTGCCCCTGCGAACCGCGACGGCGAAGGCGAGGCAGAGACATCCCACCACACCCACGACCAGAGAGGTCTTGGAGGTGGACAGCGCTAGGAGCGCCGCGCCCAGCAGGGCCCCGGCCGCCCACCCCCACCGCCTCGGCCGATCGAGCAGGAAGGCGGCCGCGCACAGGATCACCGTCTGGGCCGCAACGGCGCCCAGCCCGTTCTTCTCGATGAACAGCCCGTCCCAAGCGCCGGGAAAGTCGACCTGCATGCGGCCGAACGTCGGCAGCAGAAGCGCAGCCAGGAAACTGGCCATGGCGATAAGGACGTAGACCAGAGCCAGCATCCGCGTCAGGTCTCGCCAACTCAGCCGAGCGGCGACCGCCACGCCGCAGAAGGTGCAGAGCAGCAGGGCGACGGATCGGCGCTCCGTGGTGGCCGGATCGATGGACCAGACGGTGGATACGAAGGCGAACCCGACGAGCACCCAAAGCAGCGGAGTCCTGACCGCCGCCGCCAGCGTCTCCCACGGGTTCAGCATCATCAGCCCTATGCCTGCGAGATAGCCCGGATAGTAGAGCGAGCGGATCAGGCCGCTGTCCGCCGGCTCCGTCCCGCCGCCGTTGAAGGGCTTCAGCCATGCCTCGCTGAAGACGACGATCACCAGGGCTGCGAGCACAAAGCTCCATCTGGCCTTGGGCGTCGCGCCGAACAGCGGCGCAGCCGCTTTGGGCGAACGTGCAGGCGGGACGGCCACCTTCATCGCACCAGCCGCGTCACCGCAGGCGTCACGGCGGCGGCGACGATCTGCAGGGCCGGTGCAGACCTTGCGAAAACGCCCGTCAAGAGAGGCTGCACAAGGGTTGCGCCGTGGGTGGAGAGGTGGTCGGCGTCATAGTAGAGCGGATGTCCGTCCTGGATGATGCGGCATCGCTTCGGACCGCACAGGGTCGAGGCCGGATCGATCTCGATCACGCCGTAACTGCGCGCCAGCCGATCAAGCGTGGCGCGGACGAAGCGCTGGCGAACGTCGTAGGCCTGTCGGGACGGCGCCAGATCTAGCGTGCGATCCAGCACGACGGCCCGCGCCAGGGTCTCTGCTACGGGCCGGCCGACTTCAGGCACGGGCAGGACCACGTACACGGTGCGCCCCTCGCCTCGAAGTCGGGCGAAGGTGCGCTGCACGCCGGCGGCGAACACCGTCTTGTCGGCGGCGACGCTGGCGTTCGACGCGGCGGCGCCAGCGGCGCGGAGCAGTACCGGCGGGGCGCCGTCGATGGACAACCGCCCCTCGGCGTAACCGGCCCACCGGGCCGCGAGCACCACCGTGCGAATGTTGTAGCGTTCGATCAAAGCCAAAGCCGCAGCGTTCAAGGGCGGACAGAGATTGTCTTCATGCTCGTGCACCTCCACGTCCAGCAGCGGAGGGCAGCTTCCGTGAGTGATATCGACGCCGGAGACGCGCTTGGCCTTCGCCAGGGTGTCGAAAGCCGACATCAGCGCATCGGCGTGGCTGTCGCCCCAGACCGCCAGCGTCGGCGGCCCGGGTTCCTGAACACCGATACGGCAGAAGCGGTTCTGGTCGAGATCTCGCGCGCTTACCGCAAAGCACCGGTCGCGGTAAGCGTTGTGGTCCTCGGCCCCGGCGGCGAGCGTGACGGCCTTCGGCGGCAACCGCTGCGGCAAGCCATTGGCTAGCACCACCACCCCACCACAAACACAGGCGGCGCAGATGGCCGCTGCGCTGGCCGCAAACACCGCCGGCCGACCTGCAAGTCGTGCTCGCGTGCGGAAAGGTCGCTCCACCCACCGCCATGAGGCCGCAGCCGCTAGGACTGACAGACCCAGGACGACGATCCGCACCTGCGGCCCTGGCTCGCTCAGGCTGTAATAACGGGCGAAGACAAGCAGCGGCCAATGCCAGAGATAGAGGGAGTAGGAGATCAAACCGAGGAACACCAAGGGCTGAAACTGTAGCGCGCGGGCCACCAGGGTCGGCGGGTCGCTCTCCCGCGCCCCAGCCCAGATCATCAGGCCGGCGCCCAGACACGGCGCCAGGGCGTTGAAGCCTGGAAACGGCGCGGTGGAGGGCATGAACCCTGCCGTGACCAGGACGAGCGCCAGCCCCGCCGCGGCGGCGACTTCCCTCACCCAGCGTTGGGATGATGCAGGCGTCGTACCCATGGCCAGCAAGGCGCCGGTGAGCAGTTCCCACACCCGATCGAGCGGCAGGTAGAAGGCCGCCCGCTGGTCGTGTGCTACCTGCCAGAGGCTGAAGCCGAACGAGAGCGCCCAGAGGAGCGCGAAAGTCGCAACCAGGCCTGGCTTGCGGCCGCGCCAGGCCCTGGCGGTCGCCCACAGCAGCAGCGGGAAGACCAGATAGAACTGCTCCTCCACCGCCAGCGACCATGTGTGCAGGAGCGGCGAAACGCTTGCGCCCGCATCGAAATAGCCCGTGTGACGCCAGAAGAAGACGTTGGAGACCGACAACGCCGTGGCTGCGGCGCTTTCAGCGAACAGCTTCAAATCGTTCGGCAGGAACAGGGCGGCCCCGAGGGCGGCCCCCAGCATCATGGCGAAGAGGGCGGGCAGGATCCGACGCGCCCGCCGCTCGTAAAAGGCCGCGATGCTGAACCGGCCCTGCAGAAGATCGCCGTGCAGGTTGGCCGTGATCAGATAGCCTGAGATGACGAAGAAGACGTCCACGCCGACAAAGCCGCCCGATGCGCCGCCAAAGCCGGCGTGGAACAGCACGACCATGCCTACGGCGATCGCTCGCAGCCCGTCTATGTCGCGCCGATACCTGGTCAACACCCGCTCCGCCGCGCCTGGGACAGGCGTGAGCATAGGGTGTGCGGGTTGACGCAAGCTTCACGCGAGGCCGCTTCGGTCCGCGTGTGGTTGCGTTAAGAGGTCCATTAAGTCGAAAGGGGTCCCATGGGGAACGTCACCGCCTCTGCTTCAGGAATGGACGCCGCCGCCGAGCTTGAGCGTCTCGCCCGCGACCTCGCCGAACACGACAGGCTGTACTACGCCGAACAGTCTCCAGCCCTGAGCGACGCCGATTACGACGCCCTGAAGCGCCGCAATGCTGATCTGGAGGCGCGCTTCCCTGCTTTGGTCAGGCCCGACTCGCCCTCGTTTAAGGTCGGCGCCGCGCCGGCGACCAGTTTCGCGCCGGTACGGCATGGATCGCCCATGCTGTCGCTCGACAACGCCTTTTCCGAAACCGACGTCATGGAGTTCGTAAGGCGCGTTCGAAGGTTCCTGAAGCTGGAGATCGACGCGCCCATAGCCTTCACGGTTGAACCGAAGGTGGACGGGCTGTCTGCGAACCTGCGCTACGAGCATGGACGGTTGGTGCAGGGCGCGACGCGGGGCGACGGCCGCACCGGAGAGGACGTGACCGCCAACCTGCGCACGCTCGACGACATTCCCGACCAGCTCGCCGGCTCGGACTGGCCGGAACGGATCGAGGTCCGCGGCGAGGTCTTCATCGGCCATGAAGCCTTTTCAGCGATGAACGCGTCGGCGGAAGCGTCGGGCGGCCGCACCTACGCCAATCCTCGCAACGCGGCGTCCGGGTCCTTGCGCCAGATCGATCCCGCCATCACCGCAGCCCGTCCCCTGCGCTTCTACGCCTATGCCTGGGGTCAGGTCAGCGCGCCGTTCGCCGCCACCCAGGCCGAGGCTCTGCAACGCTTGGCGTCCTGGGGCTTCCCGGTAAGCGAGCTGTCACGCCAGGTGGATGACGAGACCGAGCTGGACGCGCAGTACCAAGCATTCGAAGCGCTGCGACCCTCCCTGGGCTACGACATCGACGGCGTGGTGTTCAAGATCGACCGGCTGGACTGGCAGGCGCGTCTGGGCGAGGCGGGTCGGTTGCCCCGCTGGGCCGTCGCCCGAAAGTTCCCGCCCGAGCAGGCCCGCACCCTGGTCCGCGACATCGAGATCCAGGTCGGGCGAACCGGCGCGCTCACCCCCGTGGCCAAGCTCGCGCCGATCACGGTGGGCGGCGTGGTCGTGAAGAACGCCACCTTGCACAACGCCGACGAGATCGCTCGCAAGGATATCCGCATCGGCGACATGGTCGTGGTGCAGCGCGCAGGCGATGTGATCCCCCAGATCGTCGATGTCGTCGTCGACGTTCGGCCGCATGACAGTCGACCTTACGCCTTTCCCGATGTCTGCCCCTGCCCGCTTAAGACCTCAGTCACCGGAGAGACGAGCGAGGGCGGTGCAGCGACGGTCGTGCGCCGCTGCACCGGCGAGATGGCCTGTCCCTTTCAGCAACTGGAGCACCTCAAGCTGTTCGTCTCGCGGCGCGCCTTCGACATCGAGGGCCTGGGCGAGCGCCAGCTTGCCGCCTTCTACGAAGACGGCCTGGTGCGCGAGCCCGCCGACATCTTCCGCCTCGTCAAGAACGAAGAGGCCCTGAAGCTGCTGCGCACGCGGGAGGGCTACGGCGAAACATCCATCCGCAACCTGATCGCCGCGATCAAGGCGCGACAGGTGATCGGCTTGGACCGCTTCATCTTCGCACTCGGCATACGCCATGTAGGCGAGACGACGGCGCAGACCTTGGCGCGGGGCTACGGCGGCCTGCCCGCCTTCCTCAAAGCCATGGACGAACTGGCCTGCGGCGATGTCGCGGCGGCCGAGGAGCTGGACGCCATGGACCAGGTGGGCGTCGCCGTTGTGGATGCGGCGCGCGCCTATTTCGCCGAGGATCATAACCGCGCCCGAGTGGCGGGGCTGGTCGCGGAACTTACGGTGGAGGACGCCGTGGCCGCGAAGACCGACACGGCGATCGCCGACAAGACCATCGTGTTCACCGGCGCTCTTGAGACGCTCACGCGGGACGAAGCGAAGGCCCAGGCCGAGCGACTGGGGGCCAAGGTCTCGGCCTCCGTGTCGAAGAAGACCGACATCGTCGTGGCGGGCCCTGGCGCGGGGTCCAAGCTGAAGACGGCGCAAGCTCTGGGCGTCACGGTGCTGACCGAAGCCGAGTGGCTGGTGTTGGCGACCCGGTCCTGATCATGACGCCTCCAAGCCCACGTGAACGCAGACGCGGTCAGCACGTTGTAGGATCAAGACAAGGGAGGTCAGACTTGCGCAATTCCATTCTTCTCGCCCTGGCGGCGACGATGTCCACAGCCGTTATCGCCTCGGCGTCGCCGGTTGCGGGCGTGTGGCATGCACCCGTGAAGAACGCGGTGATCCACGTCTACGACTGCGGAGCCAACGTCTGCGGGAAGGTCGAAGACTCCGACGATCTGCGCGCCAATCCCGACATGCGCGACATCAAGAACAAGGACGCCACCCTGCGCGACCGTCGGGTGAAAGGGCTCGAGATGATGACCGACTTCAAGGGCGGCCCCACCGAGTGGACCGGCGGAACGCTGTATGATCCTGCCAGCGGCAACACCTACCACGGCTCCGTCAAGCTGGTCAGCCATGACACCTTGGAGCTGAAGGGCTGCATCTTCGGCCCGCTTTGCCGCAGCCAAACCTGGACCCGCGTACACTAGGCCTAGCAGTAGCCGTCAGAGGGGCGAGCAGGCTGTGGTGAGCCACTCGCCTACTCGCCCTTCCAAGCGTGGGCCGATCTTGAGCCTGACCTGATCGTGATAGGCGTCCAACCATGCCCGCTCTGCATCGTCCATGAGGGCCGGGTCGACCAGCCGGCGATCGATCGGCGCGAAGGTCAGAGTCTCAAAGCCCAGCATTGGCCGGTCGCCGTTAGGGATGAGCATAGGCGACGTGACGACCTGAAGGTTCTCGATACGGATGCCGTAAGCCCCTGGCTTATAGTAGCCGGGTTCGTTGGACAGGATCATCCCGGGCTGAAGCGCTATGGCGTTCGCCGCCTTGGCGATCCGCTGCGGCCCCTCGTGCACGCCCAGATACGAGCCGACCCCATGGCCGGTACCGTGATCATAGTCGAGACCCGCCATCCAAAGCGACTGTCGCGCAAGACTGTCCAGGGCCGACCCGCTGGTGCCGACTGGAAAGCGGATTCGAGCAAGGGCGATATGGCCCTTCAGCACTCGGGTGAAGCGGTCGCGCATCTCCGCGCTGGGTTGGCCGATGGCCACCGTGCGGGTGATGTCGGTCGTCCCGTCCTCGTACTGGGCGCCGGAGTCCACCAGCAGGAGTTCGCCTTGCACCAGCCTTCGATTGGTGCGGACCGTGGGACGGTAGTGCACGATCGCCCCATTCTGTCCGGCCCCGGCTATGGTGTCGAAGCTGAGGTCCTTCAGCGCGCCGGTCGCTTCCCTGAAGCTTTCCAGCTGGCGGACCACCTCTATCTCATCAGGCGGGCTCGCCTGCGCTTCGGTGGCCAGCCAGTGCAGGAAGTTGGCGACCGCAACGCCGTCGCGAAGATGCGCTTGGCGCGCGCCCTCCACTTCCACGGCGTTCTTGCATGCGCGCGGCAGGGTGCAGGGGTCGGGTCCCTGCACCACCGTCACGCCCGCCGCCTGCAGGGCGGCGAAGTACCATGCTGAGGACTGGGCCGGATCGACCAGGACGCGAGAGCCGGCCAGCTCACCTCGCAGGGCCGGCTCCAGCGCCTCGGAGCGCTCCAGGGTCACCGTGTTGCCGAGCCAGGCGGGCAGGTCAGGGCCGACCTTGGCGGCACCGACAAACAGCCGCGCCGAGCCGTCCGCTCGCAGGATGGCCTGACCCAGCAGGAGCGGCGAGCGGATGACGTCGCCGCCGCGCAGGTTGAACAGCCAAGCGATGGAGGCGGGCGAGGTTAGCACCGCGGCGTCAGCGCCAGCCTGCGCGAGCTCAGCACCGATGCGCGCCCGCTTGGCGGAGCTGTCCTCGCCTGAATATACGGCTGGATGCACCCGCGCGGGCGCTTGCGGCTGGGCGGGGCGTTCTGAGCCCCAGGCCAGGTCCACCGGATTGGCCTGGATCGGCTTCAGCTCCGCGCCGGCCTTGCTCACAGCAGCTTTCAGCCGCGACAACTGGTCTGGACTGTGCAGGCGGGGATCGTATCCGATCGTCTGACCCGGCTGTACGCGCGTTTCCAGATAGGCCGGGACGCCCCCTTCGACCAGATCGCAGCGCTCGAACAGGGTCGGGTCGGTCTGGGCGGCCAGCTGGATCGTATAGCGACCATCGCTGAACACCGCCGCCACATCCGTCATCACAACGGCTGCCCCCGCAGAACCGGTGAAGCCCGTGGCCCAGGCCAGCCGCTCGTTGGCCGAGGGCAGGTATTCGTTCTGATGCTCGTCCTCATGGGGGATCAGAAAGCCGTCTAGCCCCTGCTTGGCCATTTCGCCGCGGATCAGGGGCAGATGCTTGATACCGAAAGAGGGATGGGCGGCGTCGTCGAAGGTCTGGCGCATGGCGCTCAATCTAGCGCGAGCGGCTGAGGTCGCAACGGCGACTGCGGAGATGGGTCACAACGCCGACGGAGGGAGACCGCCGTGGAGTTGGCGCGTTCATCCGCCATGACGCCCGTATCGAAACCGCTGACCCGAATGCTCCTGCGGTACGGCCTGTTCGCCGTCTATGCGCCCTTCGGCGTCCTGCACGTCTGGGCGGCCGACGCCTTCCTGCCGATCATGCCGCCCTTCATCCCCCATCCTCGTACCGTGGTGATCTTTACGGGCCTGTGCGAGATCGCGGGGGCGGTCGGACTGCTCGTTCCGCCGACGCGAAAGGCTGCGGGCGTGGGCTTGGCGCTCTATGCGGTCGCCGTCCTTCCGGCCAACGTCTACCATGCCCTGGCGCATCGCCACGTGCCGCCCCTGCCGGACAGCTGGTGGTACCATGCGCCGCGATTGCTGTTCCAACCCGTGTTCGTCTGGTGGGCGTTGTTCGCTGGCAATGTGATCAGCTGGCCGGCGCGACGGGGGACCAAGGCATGAGCAAGCTGCGGACATATGGAGTAGGCGCCAGCCTCTGCGCTGCAGCCCTGCTGACGACCTGGACAGTCCGGGCTCAGGCGCCGATCGAGCAGCTGCCGGCGATCTTGCAGCTGCAGCTCAGTCAGCAGCCGGCGTGGCGGGCCTATCGGGACGCCACGGCGGAGACCCAGGCGGACGCCGCTCATGACGCGGGGCTGGCCGTCCAGCTGAACGCCTTGTCGACGCCTCAGCGGTTGAACGTTTTACGCGACCAGCTGCTGGTGCAGAGACAGGGGTTCGAGCGGCAGGCGGCGGCGACCCAGGCCCTCTATGCGACGCTCTCGCCGGAACAGAGGCACATCTTCGACGACGTGACGCGACTGCCGACGTCGCACCCGCCTAGCGTCGCCTCGCTGCGGCAGCCGTCCAACCCCTATGCTCAGGTCCTGAGGGTTCCGCCGTCGCAAGCCGGCTTGCCGCCGTTGGCGCCCAGCGTTCGTCCCTAAGGCGCGCCAAAACTTGGTGGGGCGCAGGCTTGTTAAGCATGCGTCCAGCCGAGACGGTCCGGCGTCAGCAGGCGGCCATCGAGGCTGGCAGTTACGCCAGCCGGCGCAGCCGTCACCTTGCCTATCCTGGTAAGGGGGACATCGGCTTCGCGTGCGGCGGCTACCATCGCCTCCAGGCTTTCTACCGGCGCCGTGCAGACCACCTCGTAATCATCCCCAGCCGTAGCAAGGGACAGAAGCGCGGGCGAACGGTCGGGCTGGAGCGCGATCCAGTCCGCCGCCGCGTCAGACAAGGGTATCCGCTCCAGCTCGATGCTCATCGCCACGCCGCTCGCAGTCGCGATGTGGCCGACATCCGCCAGCAGGCCGTCGGAGACGTCGGCGGCGGCGGTGGCGTGGGCTCTCAGGGCCGCGCGCAAGCAGAGCCGAGGACTGGGGAGCCGATGGCGACCCGTCAGGAACGCGCCCGCCTCTCGGGACAGGCCCGCCAAACCTGTCGTGAGCGCCAGCAGCCCCAGACCCGCGTCGCCGATCGTGCCGGAGACCAGCACGACGTCGCCAGCCTGGGCTCCTCGGCGCCGGATCAGCCCGCCGGAGGGCGTCCAGCCGAGCAGGGTCATGCTGGCGGTCAAGGGCCCCGGCGTCGAGACCGTGTCGCCGCCGAGCAGACGCACGCCGAACAGAGCTTGATCCTGCGCCAGACCCTCGGCGAAGCGTTCACGTCCGGGGAAGCGGATGTACGGAGGCCAGGCGACGGCGAGCAGGTAGCCGTGCGGCTCCGCCCCCTTGGCCGCCAGATCGGAGAGGTTGGCGCGTAGGAGTTTGCGGGCGACCCTGTCCAAAGGCTCGTCCGCCAGGAAATGAACGCCTTCGACCATGGCGTCCTTGGTGATGACCAGATCGAGTCCTGGCCGGCAGGGCGTCACGGCCACGTCGTCGAGCAAGTCCAGCGCCTCGGGCGAGCCGGCCGTCAACGGTCGGTAGAGCCGCGCGATCTGCTCGAACTCATCCGGCTCAGCGGCTCCGACGTCTGCAGGCGCGAGACGGTCCGGATCAATGGCCATCCGCAACCCGTCAGGCGGAGCGCAGGTCGCGGGCCACGCCATCCAGCGCCCCGTTCACGAAGGCGACCTCCTTGCCTTCGACAAACGCTCTGGCGAGTTCGACATACTCGTCGATGACGACTTCCACCGGGACGTCCTGCCGGGCGCGCAGCTCGTAGGCGGCGCATCGGAGCACCGCGCGGACCGTGGCGTCCAGCCTCTCGAGCTTCCAGTTCTGGGCCAGCCGATGGCGGATGGCGCTGTCCAGGGCGACCTGATCGGCCACCACGCCCCGCACGATCTCGGCGAAGAAGGCCTCGTCCGCGTCGGCCAGGCGCTGGCCTTCCAGGTCGCGTCCGAAGCGATGTTCAGCGAACTCGCGCACCACCGTCTCGACACCCGCGCCGGCCACCTCCATCTGATAGAGGGCCTGCACGGCGGCGAGTCGCGCCACCGAGCGCGCTTGGCGATCAGCGTGGGTGAGATCGCGCTTAGGAGCCCTCACGCTCGCGCTTCCTCGACCAAGCTCTCTCCCCCCGGCCTCTTCTCACCCGGGCTCTCCTCGCCCGGGCTTTCCTCGCCGAGGCCCTCCTCGCCCAAGAATTTGGCGAAGTCGGAGGTCTCGCGGAAGTCGCGGTACACCGAGGCGTAGCGGACATAGGCCACCTCATCGAGGCCCTTCAACGCCTTCATCACCATCTCGCCCACCACCGAGGAGGCGATGTCCGTTTCCCCAAGGCTCTCCAGCTGACGCACAATGCCTGACACCATCCGCTCGCTGCGCTCCCCGTCGATCGGGCGCTTGCGCAGCGCGATGGCGATGGAGCGGACAAGCTTCTCCCGATCGAACGGCGTTCGCCGACCGGAGCGCTTGACCACGGTCAGCTCACGCAGCTGAACCCGCTCGAAGGTGGTGAAACGGCCGCCGCATTCCACGCAGATCCGACGCCTGCGGATGGCGGCGTTATCCTCCGACGGCCGGCTGTCTTTGACCTGGCTTTCGGCATGGCCGCAGAAGGGACAACGCAAGGGGTTGGCGATCCTTACCGAGCGTCAGGCGTAGATCGGGAAGCGCGCGGTGAGGTCCAGAACCTCCTCGCGCACGCGGGCCTCGACGACAGGATCGCCCTCGCCGTCCCCGGCCAGGGTGTCCACCACCGTGGCGATCAGCTCGCCCACCCGCTTGAACTCGGCCCGACCGAAACCGCGCGTCGTTGCGGCGGGAGAGCCCAGGCGTACGCCCGAGGTGATGGTGAAGGGGGCGGTGTCGAAGGGTACGCCGTTCTTGTTGCAGGTGATGTTGGCCCGTTCCAGCGCCACTTCGGCGGCGCGGCCAGTCGCGTTCTTCGGCCTCAGGTCCACCAGCATAAGGTGGCTGTCGGTGCCGCCTGAGACGATGTCCAGACCGGCGTCCTTCAGGGTCGCCGCAAGCGTGCGGGCGTTGTCCACGACGGCCTGGGAGTAGGCCTTGAACTCCGGTCTCAACGCCTCGCCGAAGGCGACGGCCTTGGCGGCGATGACGTGCATCAAGGGACCGCCCTGCAGGCCGGGGAAGACGGCGGAATTGATCTTCTTGCCGATGGCTTCGTCGTTGGAGAGGATCATGCCGCCGCGCGGTCCCCTCAGCGTCTTGTGGGTGGTGGTGGTGCAGACGTGGGCGTGGGCGATCGGGCTCGGATAGACTCCGGCCGCGATCAGGCCGGCGTAATGAGCCATGTCCACCATCAGATAGGCGCCTACGGAGTCGGCGATCTCGCGGAACCGCTTGAAGTCGATGTGGCGGCTGTAGGCCGAACCCCCGGCGATGACGAGCTTCGGCCTGGCTTCCAGCACCGTGTCCGCCAGCTTGTCATAGTCGATCAGGTGATCGTCGGCGCGTACGCTGTAGGTGACGGGCTTGAACCACTTGCCGGAGTAGTTCGCCGGGCTGCCGTGGGTCAGGTGGCCGCCAGCGGCCAGATCCATGCCCACGAAGGTGTCGCCCGTCTTCAGCAAGGCCAGGAACACGGCCTGGTTGGCCTGGGCGCCGGAGTGGGGCTGGACGTTGACGAAGCTGCAGCCGAACAGCTGACGCGCGCGCTCCTGAGCTAGCCGCTCAACCTCGTCCACATATTCGCAGCCGCCGTAGTAGCGCTTGCCGGGGTAGCCCTCGGCGTACTTGTTGGTGAGCACGGAGCCCTGCGCCTGCAGCACGGCGCGGCTGACGATGTTTTCCGAGGCGATCAGCTCGATCTGGGTCTGCTGACGGCGCAGCTCCTCGTGTACCGCATGCATCAGCGCCGGATCAGACTGCTCCAGGGCGGCGTGAAAGAAGCTCGATCCCGCGTCGCGGCGAAAGGCGGCGGGTGCGGGAGCGGTCAGGGTGTCTGACATAGGCGAAGGCCTCCAACAGGCGCTGAGCGAGCGTTCTAGGCGCTTCGGGAGGACGCCACAACGCAGGATGTAGCGGAGGTCGCGAACCCTGCCCGCCACATATAGGCTGGCCCATTCGCGCTCGCCGCTGGAAAGCCTAGGCGGCCAGTCCGCCCATCCGTTTGACGTTGCAGCGGGTCCAGAGACCCTGCAGGGCGCGGACCAGGTCGTCCATCATGGCGTCGGTATGGAAGGGCGTCGGCGTGAACCGAAGCCGCTCGGTCCCTTTGGGCACCGTCGGATAATTGATCGGCTGGACATAGACGCCGTGATCGTCGAGCAGCAGGTCGCCGATCAGCTTGCAGTGCACCGGATCGCCCACCAGCACCGGCACGATATGACTGGGATTGTCCATCACCGGCAGTCCGGCCTCGTGGAAGCGGCGCTTCAGCGTCGCTGCGCGCTCCTGATGGCGGGTCCGCATCTCCGGGTGCGCCTTAAGCCAGCGCACGCTGGCCAGCGCGCCGGCGGTCAGGGCCGGCGGCAGAGACGTGGTGAAGATGAAGCCGGTGGCGTAGAGCCTGATCGCATCGACCAGGTTCTCATCGGCCGCGATGTAGCCGCCCATGACGCCGAAGGCTTTGCCGAGCGTGCCTTCGATGATGTCGATGTCGGCCATGACGCCGTCGCGCTCGGCCACGCCGGCGCCGCGCGCGCCGTACATGCCCACCGCATGCACCTCGTCCAGATAGGTCAGCGCACCATACCGTTTGGCCAGGGCGATCGTCCCGGCGAGGTCGGCTATGTCGCCGTCCATGGAATAGACGCTCTCCAGCGCCACCAGCTTGGGCGCATCGCGCGGCGCGGCCTGCAGCAGGTCTTCTAGATGCTGCAGATCGTTATGGCGGAAGATATGACGATGCCCGCCGCCGTTGCGGATGCCCGCGATCATGGAGGCATGATTCAATGCGTCGGAGAAGATGATCAGGCCGGGCAGGATCTTGTACAGGCTCGATAGCGCCGCCTCGTTGGCCACATAGCCCGAGGTGAACAGCAGCGCGGCCGCCTTGCCGTGCAAATCCGCGAGCTCATGCTCCAGAGCCACATGGTAGTGGGTGGTGCCGCTGATGTTGCGGGTGCCGCCGGAGCCCGAACCGCAGGTCGCGATGGCGTCCTGCATGGCCGACAGCACCAGCGGGTTCTGGCCCTGGCCGAGGTAGTCGTTGGAGCACCAGACCACGACATCGCGTTCGGCGCCGTCCAGGCCGGTCCAGGTGGCGCGCGGGAAGTCGCCGCATCGCCGCCTGATGTCGGCGAACACGCGATAGCGACCTTCATCGCGGACCTGATCGACAGCTGCACGGAAGGCCGATTTGTAACCCTCTGTATCCATGACCGCCTTCTATCCCGCGCGTCCGCCTTGGGACAAGCGCGAGCACCAGACAGGCTTTTACGCCTGAGCGCCGCATCGGTCTAAACGATCGGATCGATGGACCGCATTGACGCTCTTTATGGAAGATCAGCCGGGTTTTCGGAACAGCAGCAGAAACTGATCCGTCCGCCCGCGGATGGACGGATCAAAGACGACGGTGCTGTGCGGATCAGCGGGATTGGCGACCAGGCTGGATTGGCCCTCGTACCGGAAGCCCGCCTTGCCGACCTCCGCCTTGACGACTTCCGGATCGATGCGATGCAGCGTGCCGGCGTCCCTTGCGCCCGATCCCGCTGCGGCGACGTGATCTTCGATCAGATAGACGCCGCCGGGCTTCAGGGCCGCAAAGACCGCCTGATCGACCTTGAGCGCCGTGTCGGCCGGCACGGCTGAGTTGTGCAGGTCGTGATAGTTCTGCGCCGTCCATACGACGTCGGCCGGACCCTGGTCGGTGACCGAGCCGAGACCCTCGACCACGACGGCGACGTTGCCATAGCCGGGTTCGGCGGCGAGCACGCGCATCTGGTCCACCGCCTTGGGCGAACGCTGGGCCAGGAAGCTCGGCACGACGGCGAACACCTTGCCGGTCGCACCCACGCGAGCGGAGAGAAGCCGCGTATAATAGCCGCCTCCGGGGATCAGTTCGATGACCGTGTCGCCGGGCTTGACGCCGGCGAAGCCCATGACCTGGAAGGGGTGTCGCAGTTCGTCACGGGCGGCGTCGCCGGCGGGTCGTGACGCCGGACCGGAAAGAGCCGGCGACGGGGCTGTCTGGGCGCTGACGCCGCTGCTCAGCATCACGCTTGCAGCCATCGCCGCAGCCAAGGTCATTGCACGCATGTTCGTCCCCTATCCCGCGCGAGCTTAGGCTTCTCGCCGCCGCTTGTCGCGCCCGGTCCGATGCTGTTCAAACCCTGGACCGCCGGAGAGCCCCGATGAGCCGAGCCCCCATAGCCCCCTACCCCGCCTTGCGGTTGCGCCGATTGCGTCAGGCCGACTGGGTGCGCCGGATGGTGCGTGAGACCACCCTGTCCCCTTCCGACCTGATCTGGTCGATCGTGGTGCATGAGGGCGACGACCCTGAAATCCCCATCGCCTCCATGCCGGAGGCGCCGAGGCTTTCGGTGGCGCGAGCGGCGCAGGCGGCGCGTGACGCGCGCGCGCTCGGCGTGCCTGCCATCGCCGTCTTCCCCTATGTGGACGGCGAGAAGAAGGACGAGCGCGGCAGCGCCGCCTACGATCCCGATGGCATCGTCTGTCGGGCCGTCAAGGCCATGAAGGACGCGGCGCCCGAGGTCGGGATCATGTGCGACGTGGCGCTCGATCCCTTCACCAGCCACGGCCACGACGGCGTCGTGCAGGATGGTCGGGTGCTCAACGACGCCACCATCGAGCGGCTGGTGGAGCAGGGTCTGGTGCAGGCGAAGGCCGGCTGCGACATCCTCGCGCCGTCCGACATGATGGACGGCCGTGTCGGCGCCCTGCGGACGGCGCTGGAGCGCGAGGGCCTGCAGGACGTGATGATCATGGCCTACGCCGCCAAATACGCTTCGGCCTTCTACGGTCCCTACCGTGACGCCATCGGCTCGGCGAAGCTGGCCTCGGGGCTGTCGGACAAGAAGACCTACCAGATGGACGCTGGCAACACGGACGAGGCGCTGCGGGAAGTCGCCCTAGATCTGGCCGAAGGCGCGGACATGGTCATGGTCAAGCCGGGCATGCCGTATCTCGACATCGTCCGGCGGGTGGTGGAGGCCTTCGCCTGCCCCACCTTCGCCTTCCAGGTCTCCGGCGAGTACGCCATGATCTTGGCGGCGGCTCGCAACGGATGGCTGGACGGAGATCGGGCCATGCTGGAGAGCTTGCAGGCCTTCAAGCGGGCCGGCTGCGCCGGCGTCATCACCTATTTCGCGCCCCGTGCCGCCAAGCTGCTGGCGGGCTGAACGGAACTTCGACTATTCAGCGGCCAGCGGTAGCTCAGTCCGGGGAAAGAGGCGGTCGAAACGGCTTCGCGCCTGGGCGTCCAGCCGGACCGACAGGTGAAGCCCTCCGTCCGCCGCGGACGAGCGGGTGGTCACGCGGCCGTTGCGGTAGAGCCAGGCCAGGGCCTCGCCGTCGCTGGCCGGCAGGTCCAGCTCCATCGGCTCGGTGGCGTCCACGCGTCCGGCGATCGCCTGCAGCAGCGCGTCACAGCCCTCGCCGGTGACGGCTGACAGGGGATAGGCCGGCGGCGATCCCCCGTCGTGGATACGACGCGCCCTGCCCTCCAGCGCCACACGATCCTCGGCTGAAACCTGATCCAGCTTGTTCCAGACCTCCACCACCCGTTCGGCCCATCCTTCGACGCCGAGCTCCTCCAGGACGATCTCCACGTCCTTGGCTTCAGCCGCCGTGTGGGGGCTGGAGATGTCGCGCACGTGCAAGATCACGTCGGCCTCCTGCACCTCCTCCAGGGTGGCGCGAAAGGCCGCGACCAGTTCGTGCGGGAGATCGGAGATGAAGCCCACGGTGTCGGACAGGATCGCCGGCCGCCCGCCCGGAAGCTTGAGCGTGCGCAGAGTGGGGTCGAGGGTGGCGAACAGCATGTCCTGGGCCAGCACGTCGCCTTCAGTCAGGCGATTGAACAGGGTGGACTTGCCGGCGTTGGTATAGCCGACTAGCGCCACGGTCGGATACGGCACCTTCTGGCGGGCTGAGCGATGCAGGGTGCGGGTGCGGCGCACTTCCTCCAGCTCCTTCTTCAGCTTGACCATTCGGTCGGTGAGCAGTCGCCGGTCGGCCTCGATCTGGGTCTCGCCGGGCCCGCCCAGGAAGCCGAAGCCGCCACGCTGGCGCTCCAGGTGGGTCCAGGTGCGCACCAGGCGCGACTTCTCATAGGACAGACGCGCGAGTTCGACCTGGAGCTTGCCTTCCGCGGTCCGGGCGCGCCGGGCGAAGATCTCCAGGATCAGGCCGGTCCGGTCGATGACCTTGGCGTTCCAGGCCCGCTCGAGATTGCGCTGCTGCACCGGGCTGAGCGCATCGTCCACCACCACGACCGACGTGTGGAGCGTCTTGATCGTCGCCCCCAGTTCCGTGACCCGTCCCGAGCCGAACAGCGTGGCCGGACGTGGCGCGCGGAGCGGTACGATCTCGGCGCCCTGCACCTCCAGATCAAGCGCCCGGGCGAGACCGCACGCCTCGATCAGACGCGCCTCCGGCGCCCTCAGCCCAGCGTCCTGGGCCCGACGCGGGTGCAACACCAGCGCCCTTTCAACGGGCGGTCGGCTGTCGATCCCGCGCGTCCGGCCCCTGGCCGTCTCCGTAACGGCGTCGTCCTGGTCGCCTCGGTTCAAACGTCCTCGCTTTCGGCAGGGGGTTCGTAAAGCTGTACCGGCTGGGCCGGCATGATGGTCGAGATCGCGTGCTTGTAGACCAGCTGAGACTGGCCATCACGGCGTAACAGCACGCAGAAATTATCGAACCACGTCACCACGCCTTGAAGCTTTACGCCATTGACCAGAAAGATGGTCAGCGGCGTCTTGGCCCGGCGAACGCTGTTCAGGAAGGTGTCCTGCAGGTTCTGCTTCTTGTCGGTGGTCATCGACATCCTCTCGTCTTCTTATCGTTGAAGCGAACTAAGCCGTTCGCCACACACAGGAATGGAATTGAACTGACGTCCGTACAGCGATCAGATCGCCGCCCGACGTGCTTCGTCCAGATATAGGGTACGCAGCCGCAAGGTGACAGGACCGGCCCCGCCATTGGCGACGGCCTCGCCGTCTATGCTGACGATGGGCGTGACGAAGGCGCTGGCTGCGGTGAGGAACGCCTCCCGCGAGGCTTTCGCCTCGTCCACGGTGAAGGGGCGCTCGTCCACCGGCGTCTGCAGCGCACGGGCGAGATCGACCAGCGTCGCGCGGGTGACGCCGCGAAGGATGTTGGCTCCGATGTCGCGGGTGCGCAGGCGTCCGGCGTCGTCCACGATCCAGGCGTTGGTGGAGGCTCCCTCGGTGACCGCGCCGTCTGCGTCCACAAGCCAGGCCTCGTAGGCGCCGGCCTCCTTGGCGGCCTGTTTCGCCAGCACATTGGGCAACAGGCCGACCGTCTTGATGTCGCAGCGACCCCACCGCTCGTCCGGCAAGGTCACCACGCTCACGCCTCGGATAGCGCCGGCCTCAAGCTTGGCGAGATCGAGCGCCTTTGCTGTGACTACGACCGTAGGGGGCGTGGACGCGGCCGGAAAGGCGTGGTCGCGACGTGCGGTCCCCCGGGTGACCTGCAGATAGACGATGCCGTCGCGTACCCGGTTGCGGCGTACGGTCTCGCGCAGGATCGCCAGCAGGGCGGAGCGCGACCGGGGAGACTGGATGCGGAGTTCGCCGAGACTGCGGTCCAGCCGCTCGAAATGGCCCAGGGCGTCGGCCAGTCTGCCATCAAGGATCGCCCAGACCTCATAGACGGCGTCGGCGAACTGGAAGCCGCGATCCTCGACATGGACGACAGCCTGGGCATGGGGGACGTAGCGGCCGTTCACATAGGCGACGCGGCCCATCAATCGTCCTCGTCATCGCCGCCGCCGCGTAAGGGCGAGACGCCGAGCGACTTCAATTTGCGATGGAGGGCGGAGCGCTCCATGCCGATGAAGGTGGCCGTGCGCGAGATGTTGCCGCCGAAGCGCAGTATCTGAGCCGTGAGATATTCCCGCTCGAACACCTCGCGTGCGTCGCGGAGCGGCAGGGCAATGATCCGCTCGGGGCCGACCGACCCGGCCTGGCCGGCGGCGGCGACCTCGGCCGGCAGCATCTCGGCGGTTATCACCTCGCCCGGATCGCCTGAGGCCAGGATCATCAGCCGCTCGACGTTGTTCCTGAGCTGGCGCACGTTGCCGGGCCAGTCGTGCACCTGCAGCGTGGCGATGGCGTCCTCGCCCAGAATGCGGCGGGGCAGGCCCGTGGCCTCGCCGATGCGGCCGATGAAGTGCTCCACCAGTTCGGCGATGTCTTCGCGCCGCTCACCCAATCCCGGCACCCGCACCGGCACCACGTTCAGGCGATGAAACAGGTCCTCGCGGAAGCGCTCGGCCTCGATCTCCTCGCGCAGATTCTTGGAGGTGGAGGAGATCACCCGCACGTCCACCTGCACGTTCTGCTCGCCGCCGACGCGCAGGAGGCGTTGCTCCACCAGCACCCGCAGGATGCGGCCCTGGGT
>CAXTEX010000006.1:0-41567 GCA_964243445.1 uncultured Caulobacteraceae bacterium
GGATGGGGGTGATCTCGGCGGCGGTGCCGGTCATGAACAGCTCGTCGGCGAGATAGAGCGCCTCGCGCGGCATGGCCTGCTCGATCACCGCCAAGCCTTCCTGTTCCGCCAGGCGCAGGACGGTGTCGCGGGTGATGCCCTGCAGGATGGAGGAGGCGGCCGGCGGCGTCATCAGCCTGCCGTCCTTGATGATGAACAGGTTCTCACCCGCGCCTTCCGACAGGCGTCCATCGACGCCTAGGCCTATCCCTTCAGCGAAGCCGCGCTCGCGCGCCTCACGCCCGATCAGATAGCTGGACAGATAATTGCCGCCGGCCTTGGCCGCGGCCGGTACGGTGTTGGGGGCGAGGCGCGCCCAGGAGGAGACGCAGACGTCCACCCCCTTCTCAAGCCCCTCGTCGCCGAGGTAGGCGCCCCAGGGGAAGGCGGCGATGGCCACGTCCACCGGCGCGTTGCCGCTCTTGGGGATGACGCCCATGCCGCATTCGCCCAGGAACGCCACGGGACGGATGTAGGCGCTCTTCAACCCGTTCTTCGCCGTGATCGCCTTACAGGCGGCGATGATCTCAGCCTCCGCATAAGGCGGCTGGAAGCCGTAGATGCGGGCTGAGTCGAAGAAGCGGCGGATGTGATCGGTGAGGCGGAAGACGGCGGGACCCTTGGGCGTGTCGTAGACCCGGATGCCCTCGAATACCGAGGTGCCGTAGTGCAGGGCATGGCTCAGCACATGCACGGTGCACTCCGCCCACGGGCGCACCTCGCCGTTCATCCAGATGGTCTCCGCCAAGGGTTTCATGGCGGTCTTCGCGGGTGGGTTCATCGGACGCTCGTCTTGTATATTTTTCTGCTGGCCCGCAGTGCGGTGGAACCGTTTTCCTCCAGGAGCCGCAGAGGTCAAGAAAAAGGCCGTGATCATGGTGCGGCAAGGCGCTTTCCACCGGATGTCAGCTCGCGGAGACGAGAGGCTCAGAGGGGCTCAAATGGCCGGATACCCGTGCGGCGAGGCCGATCGCGGCCGACTTTCGACCCGATTGAGCAGGGTCACGGCCGGTCTGATTGCAGCGCTCCTAGAGCATAACCACACCCGTGAGACAAACCAAAAGACAGGCCTGCCGCAACAAACATGCCGGAGGGTGGCTAATTTGAAGGGGTTGCGGGTGTTTTTGACCCCGACCCTTCATCTCTGCCTTGTTTCCGCTGCGACGTTCAGGCACAATCTGCCGATGCCCGCGTATGCGCCTTTATCGAAGAACGGCTTGCGCGCCTTGCGTTGCAGGTCCAGGGCGCGGGCGTTTGGCGAGGGGGCGTTCGAGACGGCGGTCAGCGGGCTTCGACTTACGCGCCCCTGAGCGGACGCCGGTCCTTCTGGCGAGCGCTCAGGGGACGATCGCGACTCCATCAAGCGACAGCCCTCCAGTCCAGGCGATCCCATGACCCTCCAGCATCCCAGTTTCGGCGCGATGGCGGCCGACCGCGTCATTATCTTCGACACGACCTTGCGCGACGGCGAGCAGTCACCCGGCTTTTCCATGACGCTCAACGAGAAGGTCCGCATGGCCGAGGCGCTCGCCGAACTCGGCGTCGACGTGATCGAGGCGGGCTTTCCCATCGCCTCCAACGACGATTTCGCCGCGGTGAGGACGATCGCGGAAACCGTTCGGGGTCCTGTGATCTGCGGTTTGGCCCGCTCCTCGCCCGGCGACATCGTGCGCGCCGCGGAGGCGTTGAAGGGGGCCGAGCGCAAGCGCATCCACACCTTCATCTCCACCAGCCCGCTGCACATGAAGTTCAAGCTGCGCATGGAGCCTGAGGCGGTGCTGGAGGCGATCACCGCCTCGGTGACGCTAGCCCGCAACCACGCCGAGGACGTGGAGTGGTCAGCGGAGGACGGCACGCGGACCGACATCGACTTCCTCTGCCGCGCCGTGGAGGCCGCCATCCGCGCCGGCGCCACCACGATCAACGTGCCTGATACGGTGGGCTATGCGGTCCCCGCCGACCTCGCACGCATCTTCTCCACCCTGCGCGAGCGGGCGCCAGGCGCCGACGAGGTGATCTTCTCCGCCCACAACCATAACGACCTGGGGCTGGCGGTGGCCAACACCTTGGCCGCCCTCGACGGCGGCGCACGCCAGATCGAAGGCGCCATCAACGGCATTGGCGAGCGTGCGGGCAACTGCTCCATCGAGGAGGTGGTGATGGCCATGCGCACCCGGCCGGACGCCTATGGCTTCACCAACCTGATCGACACGCCCAACATCTTAAAGACCTCGCGGCTGCTGTCCACCATCACCGGCTTCGACGTGCAGCCGAACAAGGCCATCGTGGGCCGGAACGCCTTCGCCCACGAGAGCGGCATCCACCAGGACGGCATGCTGAAGAACGCCGCCACCTACGAGATCATGACGCCAGCCAGCGTCGGCTGGACCAAGTCCAACCTGGTGCTCGGCAAGCACTCCGGCCGCGCCGCCTTCCGCGACAAGCTGGTGCAGCTAGGCTACGGCGAGATCGGCGACAATCGGCTGAACGAAGTCTTCCGCCGCTTCAAGGACCTGGCTGACCGCAAGAAGACGGTGTTCGAGGACGACATCATCGCCCTGGTGGACGAGACCGTGGTGCGCGACCACGAGCGCATCCGCTTTGAGGAGTTGGAGGTGCGCTCCGGCTCGAAAGGACCCTCGACAGCGGACCTGGCGCTCACCGTCGACGGGGTGCGCCGCTCGGCGCAGGCCCAGGGCGACGGTCCGGTGGACGCCGCCTTCCGCGCCATCCGCGAGCTGTTTCCGCACGAGGCGACGCTTGCTTTGTTCTCCATCGGCGCGGTGACGCCCGAGACCGACGCCCAGGCCCGCTGCACCGTGCGCCTGGAGGAGAACGGCCGGCTGGTGGACGGGCAGGGGGCGGACACTGACACGGTGGTCTCCGCGGCCTTGGCCTACGTCCACGCCCTCAACAAGCTGCTCGTGAAGCGTGAGCGGCGGGAGCCCGAGGCGATGAGCGCCTGAGGTTTCTCTCCCCCTGCGCAGCGGGGGGAGGGAACCAGGCGAAGCTTGGTGAGGGGGCTTAGCCGCCGCTGCCGCGTCAAGCCAGAATCCACAGCGGCGGCTACGCCCCCTCCGTCGCGGCGCGTATCCGCACCGCGCCACCTCCCCCACTGCGCAGGGGAGGAGAGGCTCTGTTACGCCGCTCGCGCGGGGCTATAAGCCTCCCGTTCTCCGGGAGATGACCATGAAGACCGAGACGCTGAACTACACCGCCGACGGCCTCGAGATGGTCGGCACGCTGGTGCTCCCGGAGGGCGATGGCCCACATCCCGGCGTGCTGGTGTTCCCCCACGCCTTCGGACCAGGGGCCCACTCCCGCGGCAAGGCGGAGCAGCTGGCCGCCCTCGGCTATGTGGTGCTGGAGTGCGACCTCTGGGGCGGGGCCAAGGGCGCCGACATGAGCCGGATCGGCGAGCTGATGCAGCCGCTGCGCGAGAACGCCGACAAGGTGCGCGCCCGCACGCTGGAGCCGCTCAAGCTCCTGGCCGCGCGGCCGGAGGTCGACGCCTCGCGGATCGCCGCCATCGGCTTCTGCTTCGGCGGCACTCTGGCTTATGAGCTGGCGCTCTCAGGCGCCGCCATACGCGCCGCCATCGGCTTCCACAGCGGCCTGTCGGTGACCTCTCCGGGCGACGCGGGCCAGATCAAGGCCCGTGTATTGACCATGGTCGGCGCCGACGACCCCTCCATCCCCGCCGAGGCGCGCGCCGCTTTCGCCAAGATGCTGGGCGACGCCAAGGTCGACTACACCCTGACCGTCTACGGCGGCGTGGTGCACAGCTTCACCGACCCGGACTGCGGTCACCTCGGCCGCCCCGAGTTCGCCCGCTACGACGCTAAGGCGGACCGCCGCTCGTGGGCGCAGATGAGCGGGATGCTGGCGGAGGTGTTCAGCTGAGCGAAGTCTGTCGGTCTTGACCCACCCGTCGGGTCGCTCTGCGGCGCGCGACATCGATCCGTGCGGCGCGAACATCGTAGCCGTTTCCGCGTTTGCAGCGGCGTCGGACTGAACACGTAGGAACCCATGAACTTCGGACCTGCCTTGCTCGCCGCAGTCGCCTTCGCTATCGGCGGGCCGACGTCGGCCGCCCCCATCCCGTCGACCTCGGCGACGACCACCTACCACTTCGTCGAGGTGGAAGGCGTGAAGGTCTTCTATCGGGAAGCCGGCCCCAAGGACGCGCCGACGGTGGTACTGCTTCACGGCTATCCGTCGTCCTCGCGCATGTACGATCCGCTCATCCCGCTGCTCGCGGATCGCTACCACCTGATCGCGCCGGACTATCCCGGCTTCGGACAGAGCGACGCGCCTTCGCCGCAGCAATACGCCTACACCTTTGATCATCTGGCCCAAACTATCGAGGGCGCGCTCACCAAGCTGAACATCCACCACTACGTGCTCTACATGCAGGATTATGGCGGGCCGGTCGGCTTCCGCATCGCGCTACGCCACCCTGAGCAGGTGCAAGCCTTGATCATCCAGAACGCCAATGTCTACAACGAAGGTCTGGGGGCCAAATGGGCCGACATCGCTCAGTATTGGCGAGACCCCGCGGCGCATCCAGAGCAGGTCGACGCCTTCACCTCTCTTGAAGGCGCCAAGCAACGCCACCTGGGAAAGAGCCCGAACCCGGAACGCTACAACCCGCAGAGTTGGCACGACGAGTACGCCATCCTCTCCCGTCCGGGCGAACGGGAGATCCAAGCGAAGCTTCTCTACGATTATCAGACTAACGTCGCATCGTACGCTACGTGGCAGGCATGGCTGCGGGAGCGTAAACCGCCCACACTGGTGCTCTGGGGCCGTTACGATCCAAGCTTCATCACCCCGGGAGCCGAAGCCTTTCTCCGCGACGTACCTGCCGCCCAGGTCAAAATCTTGGACGCAGGACATTTCGCCTTGGACGAGGCGACCGACCAGATCGCTCGCCTGACCCGCGACTTCCTCTCCAGGCGTTCAGGACAGCGATAGACGCTCGCGGACCAGCTTGGCCGAAGCTCAGTCTTCAGAGCGGCAAGTCCGTCGGGCATGGCGCGCGCCCTTCCCAGCGGGAGCTTGAACCCGAGATCATACAGGCTCGCCGGCCTTGTGTGCCCCATCGGCCACACCACATCCGAGTGGACGCGGACGTGCTTTTCGAAGGCGTCGGCGTCTATCCGCCTTGATGGGGAAAGACATTGAACATCGACACCTATTCGGATCGCGCCAAACAGGCGATCACCAGTGCGCAGCAAGCGGCGCTGACGCGCGGCCACCAGCAGTTCTCCCCCGAGCACCTGGCCAAGGCGCTGCTCGATGAGCGGGACGGGCCGAACGGCTCAGGTCTTGCGCGCACGCTGATCCAGCAGGCCGGCGGCCGTTCGGACGAAGCGATCGCAGCCATCGACGCTCTGCTGAACCGCATTCCCAAAGTCGAGGGCGGCTCCGGCCAGCTCTACATGAAGCCGGACCTGGCGCGGGTGCTGACCGTGGCCGAGGACAAGTCCAAGGCCGCTGGCGACGCCTTCGTCACCACCGAACGGTTGTTGCTGGCGCTGGCCACAGACGGCGGCGAGGTGGCCAAGGCGCTCCGCTCCGCCAGCGTCGCGCCGGAGAAGCTGGAGGCCGCCATCGCCGAGGTCCGCAAGGGCCGCACCGCCGACAGCGCCTCGGCCGAGGAGGGCTATGAGGCGCTGCGCCGCTACGCCCGCGACCTGACCCAGGCGGCGCGCGACGGCAAGCTCGACCCCGTGATCGGGCGCGACGAGGAGATCAGGCGCACCATCCAGGTCCTGTCGCGCCGCACCAAGAACAACCCTGTGCTGATCGGCGAGCCCGGCGTCGGCAAGACTGCCATCGTCGAGGGTCTGGCGCTGCGCATCGTCAACGGCGACGTGCCCGAAAGCCTTAAAGACAAGCGGCTGCTGTCGCTGGACATGGGCTCGCTGATCGCCGGCGCGAAGTATCGCGGCGAGTTCGAGGAGCGGCTAAAGGCCGTGCTGGCCGAGACCACTGGCGCCAATGGCCAGATCATCCTGTTCATCGACGAGATGCACACCCTGGTCGGCGCCGGGAAGGGCGATGGGGCGATGGACGCCTCCAACCTGCTCAAGCCCGCCCTGGCCCGGGGCGAGCTGCACTGCGTGGGCGCCACCACGCTCGACGAGTACCGCAAGCATGTGGAGAAGGACGCCGCCCTCGCCCGCCGCTTCCAGCCCGTCTTCGTCAACGAGCCGACGGTGGAGGACACCATCTCCATCCTGCGCGGGCTGAAGGAGAAGTACGAGGTCCACCACGGGGTGCGCATCAGCGACAGCGCCATCGTGGCGGCGGCGACGCTCTCCAACCGCTACATCGCCGACCGCTTCCTGCCCGACAAGGCCATCGACCTGATGGATGAGGCCGCGTCCCGGGTGCGGATGGCCGTGGACAGCAAGCCCGAAGCGCTGGACGAGATCGACCGTCGCCTGGTGCAGCTGAAGATCGAGCGTGAGGCGCTGCGCAAGGAGACTGACACCGCCTCCAAGCACCGGCTCGAAAAGCTGGAGGACGAGGTCGGCGAGCTTCAGGTCGAGTCTGGGGCGATGACCGCCAAGTGGAAGGCCGAGAAGTCCAAGGTGGGCGCCGCCGCCGCGTCCCGCGAGGCGCTCGACCGTCTGCGCGGCGAGCTGGAGCAGGCCCAGCGCCGGGGCGACCTCGCTCGGGCGTCGGAGATCCTCTACGGCCAGATTCCCCTGGTCGAGCGCCAGCTGGCCGAGGCCGAGGGCGCGGAGAAGCCGCAGGACCAGCTCGCCCCCGAGGTGGTCGACGCCGAACAGATCGCCCAGGTGGTCGCCCGCTGGACCGGCGTGCCGGTGGAGAAGATGCTGGAGGGCGAGCGCGACAAGCTGTTGCGCATGGAGGATGTGCTGCGCGGCCGCGTGGTGGGGCAGGAGGAGGCGCTGGCCGCCGTCTCCGATGCGGTGCGCCGCGCACGCGCCGGGCTGAAGGACCCGCAGCGGCCGATCGGCTCCTTCCTGTTCCTGGGGCCGACCGGCGTCGGCAAGACCGAGCTGACCAAGGCCCTGGCCGAGTTCCTGTTCGACGACGAGGCGGCGGTGACCCGCCTCGACATGAGCGAATACATGGAGAAGCACTCCACTTCGCGCATGATCGGGGCCCCTCCGGGCTATGTCGGTTACGACGAGGGCGGGGCGCTGACCGAGGCGGTGCGGCGAAGGCCCTATCAGGTCGTGCTGTTCGACGAGGTGGAGAAGGCGCACCCCGACGTCTTCAACGTCCTGCTGCAGGTGCTCGACGACGGGCGGCTGACGGACGGGCAGGGGCGCACGGTCGACTTCAGGAACACGCTGATCATCATGACCTCCAACCTGGGGTCCGAGGCGCTCGCCAACCTGCCCGAGGGCGCCGATGTGGAGGCTGCGCGGCCGCTGGTGATGGACAGCGTGCGCCGCCACTTCAGGCCGGAGTTCCTGAATCGCATCGACGAGGTGATCCTGTTCCAGCGCTTGGGGCGCGCGCAGATGGACAGCATCGTCTCCATCCAGCTGCAGCGGGTGGAGAAGCTGCTCGCCGACCGCCACATGGCCGTCTCGCTCGACCCAGGCGCCCTGCACTGGCTGGGCGAGAAGGGCTACGATCCCGTCTACGGCGCGCGCCCGCTCAGGCGGGTGATCCAGAAGGAGCTGATGGATCCCATCGCCCGCAAGCTGCTGTCAGGCGATCTGCAGGACGGCGCGGTGATCGACGTCCACGCCGGCGACGGCAAGTTGGAGATCGGCCGCGCGACGATCCAGTAAGGCGCGCATCGCCCGCTCGGCGCGCGGCTGGAGCCCGTTCGGCTGCATCGTGAACTGAGGCTGAATGGCGACGGCAAAGCGGCTGCGCAGCGTTGAGGCGGCGGGCGATCCGGTCTACATCGCCGGTCTCGAGGCGTGTAGGTTTCGAGCGCTTCGACGCGGGAACGCGAACCATGACCAGCCTGCCGCCTCCGCCCGTTCAGGACCCGGCGGCCCTCTCCCTTTTCCTCGACATCGATGGCACGCTCGCCGAGTTCGAGCGCCATCCTGACGAGGTCGGCCCGACGCCGCGGCGGACCGCGCTCCTGCGCAACCTGGCGCAGCGGCTCGACGGACGGGTCGCGGTCATCAGCGGGCGGGCGCTGCACGATATGGATCGGATCACCGAACGGGCGCTGGAGGCGGCGTCCGGCGTGCACGGGCTGGAGCTCCGGCGCGCCGACGGTAGGTTGGAGACGGCTGCGCCCCATCCGGGCGTCGCGGCCGCTCGCCAAGCCTTTCTGGCGCTGGTTCAGGTCCACCCCAGCCTGGTGCTCGAAGACAAGCGGCTCGGCCTCGTGCTGCATTATCGCTGCGCGCCGGAACTCGAGGCCGTCGCCCATGCGGAGGCCGGCCGGCTGGTCGACGAGACAGGTCTGGCCCTGCAGCGGGGCGACATGATGATCGAGGTCCGGACGCCCGGCCGCAACAAGGGCGACGCGCTGACCGCCTTCATGGATGCGCCGCCGTTTGAGCATGGCCGGCCGGTGTTCATCGGAGACGACGTCACCGACGAGGACGCCTTCCGCGCCGCAGTCCGGCTCGGCGGCTTCGGCGTGCTGGTCGGACCGCAGCGTCCCACCGCGGCGCGCTACCGGCTGGCGGATGTGGAGGCGGTGCTGACTTGGCTGGAAGCGCTTGCGGCCGGACCGCTCTCGGCGGCGGCGGAATAGTCGCATGGCGCGGCTGGTGGTGATCTCAAACCGGGTGGCGATGCCGGACAAGGCCGGAGGCGCGTCGGTCGGCGGCCTGACCATGGCGCTCGCGGCCGCGCTGACGCGCTACGAGGGCGTCTGGTTCGGCTGGAGTGGAGACACCGTGCCGGTGTTCACCGGCGAACCGCACCTCAAGCAGACCGACGGCGTGACAGTGGCTACGCTCGACCTGGAGGAACAGGACGTCCAGGAATACTATAACGGCTACGCCAATACGGTCCTGTGGCCCTTGTTCCACTATCGGATCGATCTCACCCACTACGAGCGGGTGTTCGGTGAAGGCTATGCGCGGGTGAACGCCCGGTTCGCCGCCGCGGCAAGGCCGTTGCTCCGATCCGACGACGTGATCTGGGTTCACGATTATCATCTCATCCCGCTGGCGCGGGAGCTGCGGCGCATGGGCTGCCGTAACCGGATCGGCTTTTTCCTGCACATCCCCTGGCCGGCCGCCCAGCTGCTCACCACCCTGCCCAAGCACCGGGAGCTGGTGGAGTCGCTGTTCGACTATGACCTGATCGGTTTCCAGACCACCGACCACTTGGACGCCTTCCACGGCTATGTGATTGAGGAAGCGCAGGGCGAGGTGCTGCAGGACGAATGCGTCAGCGCTTTCGGTCGTACGGTCCGGGCCGCCGCCTTCCCCATCGGCATCGACGCACAGAATTTCGCCGAGATCGTCGCCTCCCCGGCGGCGCTGCAGGCCTACGACCGGGCGGCGGCGACCGGCGTGTTCCGCGCCATGATGATCGGCGTCGACAGGATCGACTACTCCAAGGGGCTGGAAGAGCGTTTTCTCGCCGTCGAGCAGCTGCTCGAAAGCCGTCCGGAGCTGGTCGAGAACGTCTTCCTGCTCCAGATCGCCCAGACGAGCCGGGGCGACGTGGAGGCCTATCAGGATATCCGCGCCCGGCTGGATGCGGTCTCGGGGCGCATCAACGCCGCCTACGCTACGGTGGACTGGACGCCCATCCGCTACGTCAATCGGTCTTACGGTCGTGACGCCCTGGCCGGCCTGTACCGCGCCGCCAAGGTCGGGCTGGTGACGCCTCTGCGCGACGGCATGAATCTGGTCGCCAAGGAATATGTCGCGGCCCAGAACCCCGACGATCCCGGCGTGCTGGTGCTGTCCCGCTTCGCCGGCGCCGCCTTGCAGATGAACGAGGCGCTGATCGTCAATCCGTACTCGCGCGAGGATGTCGCCGACGCGGTGGCGCGGGCGATCGCCATGCCCAAGGACGAGCGGATCCGGCGCTGGGAGGCCCTCTTCCACGGCGTGCGCACGGATGACGCCACCGCCTGGCGGGACGCCTTCGTGCGCGCCCTCCATGGCCTGCCCGAGCCTGCCGTTGCGCCCTGATCCCGCCGGCGAGGCCGGAACACAGCTTCTCGACGGATCGTTGAGGCCCCATTCCGACCGGCTTGAAGGCTGCGCGGTCGATCGCCGAGATGGGGGACAATTGGGGATGGGGCTGACACGGTCGTCCGCCGGGCGACGCATCTGCGACCTCGGTTCCCTGCGGGCGGACGACGGCGCGTTGGGCGTGCTTCTGGATCGCGCCAGGACCTTGGGGTTCGACACCGTCCTGGTCGCCGCAACGGCCCAGGCGGACGCCGGCCTGACGGCGCTGGCCGAGCAGGCCGAGGCGCGCAGCCTGGCCCTGTATGGGACCCTGTCGCTGCAGCACCTGGTCGCGCAGCATTCCGACGCCTTCAGCGTCGCCGACGGGCAGACGGGGCAGGCGGCCGCAGACCCGCGCTGGTCCGGGTCGCAAGCCCATCGGCCCCCCTTGGTCCTGGACGGCCCGGCGACCGAGACCGCCATCGCGCTGGCCGTCGAGGAGATCGGCCGGTGGGCGGCTTTGGGCTTGACGGGCGTGCTTGGCCTTCAGGCCCACGGCGCACCAGCGGCCGTGTGGAAGGCGATCGTTGACGCCGTCCGCAAGGCCGCTCCTGAGTTCGTCTTCATCGCCGACACGCACGCCGCACCGCGCGGCGCGGTGCTGGGCCTTGCGGGCTGCGGTTTCGACTTCCTGCTGTCGTCCCTATGCTGGTGGGATCGGCGCGCCCGATGGTTTGTGGAGGAGTACGAGGCGCTGCGCAGCGTCGCGCCCCTGATGGCCGACCTGACGCCGATCGGCCCCGACGCGTCGGGGTGCGCGGAGACCGGCGACGGACAGCTCGCCTACGCTCAACGGCTTGTCCTCGCGGCGGCGACGGGTTGCGGCCTGCTCGTATCGCCGGAGGCGGATGCGTCTAGCGACCTTGCCGGGGCCGTGCAGGCGGCGAATGCGCTCAGTCGCGAGCTGTCCCGCTTCGATGGCGAGATGCGGTTCCTGAGCGGGGAGGGGGCCGCGGTCGCCGTCCTGCTGCGCGCCGACGCTTCGGACGTGCGTCGGTCGCGTGAGGCCCTGCTCCTGCTGATCAATCCCGACCCGGCGTCCTCCGCCGCCCCGGCGATGACGGACCTGCTCTCGCGAGCGGGGGCGGAGTTCGGCCCCTGGTCCCGGCTGGACGGTGAAGGCGATCCCTTCGGCGTGCTGGCGGCTGGCGAGGCGCGTCTGCTTGTCGCCTCGCGTGTTTCGGCTATCCGCCAGATGGCCGTCGATGGCGCCGCCTCGGCCCGCGTCGCCGCTCAGGCGCCCCGTCTGGTCGTCGAGGCTGTCACCCCGACCACCGGCGACGGGTCTTATCCGGTCAGACGCGTAGTCGGCGAGACCCTGCGCGTGGAGGCCGACGTCTTCGGCGACGGCCACGAGCAGTTGGCAGCCGAGCTCCAATGGCGGCCGCTGGACCAGCCGGGCTGGAGCGCCGTGCCGATGCGGGCGCTGGAGAACGACCGCTGGGAAGCAAGTTTTCCCTTGCAGCGGATGGGTCGCTACGCCTTCCGGGTGGAGGCTTGGCTCGATGTCTACGGCGGCTTCCGCCGCGACTACGCCAAGAAGCGGGCCGCCGGGGTGGCTCAGCCGGTGGACACGCAGGAGGGCTGCGCCTTCGTCCGGTTCGCCGCCGAGCGCTGCTCGGCCGAGCTGAAGACTGACCTGGGCGCGGTGCTGGTCCGTCTGGAAACGGCCTCGGACGACGAGGCGCGGGGCGACATCCTCATGCGGGACGATGTGGCCGGGCTGATGCGCGAGGCCGACGACCGCCCTTATCGGCTGCAGTCTTCCGTACAACTCGTCGACGCCGAACGGCTCCAGGCCCAGTTCGCCAGCTGGTATGAGCTGTTTCCACGCTCCCAAACCCTGCACCCTGCACGCCATGGGACGTTGGAGGACGTCATCGCGCGTCTGCCGGCCGTGCGCGCCATGGGGTTCGACGTGCTTTACTTCCCCCCGATCCATCCCATCGGGGCCAAGAACCGCAAGGGCCGCAACAACAGCCTGACGCCGAGTCCAGACGACCCGGGCAGTCCGTACGCCATCGGCTCCGACGAAGGCGGCCACGACGCCATCCATCCGGCGCTGGGCGGCTTCGCGGACTTCCGCCGGCTCGTGGCGGCTGCGGCCGGGCAGGGATTGGAGATCGCGCTCGATTTCGCCGTCCAGTGTTCGCCAGACCATCCGTGGCTGAAACAGCATCCGGGCTGGTTCGACTGGCGGCCGGACGGCAGCATCAAGTACGCTGAGAACCCGCCCAAGAAGTACCAGGACATCGTCAATGTCGACTTCTATAAGCCTGACGCCGTCCCGAGCTTGTGGCTGGCTCTACGCGACATCGTGCTGCTGTGGGTTGGCGAAGGCGTGCGCCTATTCAGGGTCGACAACCCGCACACCAAGCCGCTGCCCTTCTGGGAGTGGATGATCGCCGAGGTGCGGGCGGAGCATCCCGACGTCGTGTTCCTGGCCGAAGCCTTCACGCGCCCTAAGGTCATGTACCGCCTGGCCAAGATCGGCTTCTCGCAATCCTACACCTACTTCACCTGGCGCCACGACAAGCAGGAGTTCATCGACTACCTGACCGAACTGACCCAGACAGCGCCCAAGGAATTCTTCCGGCCGCACTTCTTCGTCAACACACCCGACATCAATCCTTATTTCCTGCAGCGTTCGGGGCGGGGCGGCTTCCTGATCCGCGCGGCACTGGCTTCAACCCTGTCCGGTCTGTGGGGCGTCTACTCCGGCTTCGAACTGCTAGAGGCTGAGCCCCTGCCCGGTCGTGAGGAATACGCCGACTCCGAGAAGTACGAGATCAGGCCAAGGCCCGAGCGGACGCCCGGCGACATCGTCGATGAGATCAGCCGGCTGAACCGCATCCGCAAAGGCCACCCCGCGCTGCAGACCCACCTTGGCGTCATCTTCCTGCCGGCCGGGAACGACAAGGTGCTGGTCTACGCCAAGGCGACGGCGAGCCTGGACGATGTGGTCGTGGTCGCCGTCAGTCTTGATCCCCACGGCGAGCAGGAGACCAGCTTCGATCTGCCATTGTGGAGCTGGGGACTGCCGCGCGACGCGACGATCGAGGTCGAGGATCTGATCTGGGAGCAGCGCTTCAGCTGGACGGGCGAGGCGCAGCACGTCCGTCTGGATCCGGGCCAGCCGTACGCGATCTGGTCGCTTCGGCTTCCGGCCACGATCGCGGCATGAGGCATTCCGCTCCGGCCTTCCCGCCCTCGAACTGAAGATCGCATGACCGACTCGCACGCCCAACCGGCCGACGACCCGCTCTGGTACAAGGACGCGGTCATCTATCAACTTCACCTGAAGTCCTTCTTCGACGCCAACAATGATGGCGTCGGCGACTTCGCCGGATTGATGGCCAAGCTTGACTATGTGGCCGAGCTGGGCGTGACCGCTATCTGGCTGCTGCCCTTCTACCCCTCGCCCCGGCGCGATGACGGCTATGACATCGCCGAATACATCGGCGTGCATCCCGAATACGGCACCCTGGACGACGCCCGGCGCTTCATCGACGCGGCTCACGCCCGCGGCATCAAGGTGATCACCGAACTGGTGATCAACCACACCTCCGACCAGCATCCCTGGTTCCAGGCCGCGCGCAACGCGCCCGCCGGCTCGCCCGAGCGGGACTTCTACGTCTGGTCCGACGATGACGAGAAGTGGCCCGAGACCCGCATCATCTTCCTGGATACCGAGAACTCCAACTGGACATGGGACCCCGTGGCCCAGGCCTATTATTGGCACCGCTTCTACTCGCATCAGCCCGACCTGAACTTCGACAATCCGGTGGTGCTGGAGAAGGTGCTGGAGGTGATGCGCTTCTGGTTCGACGCCGGCGTGGACGGTTTGCGCCTGGACGCCATCCCCTATCTTGTGGAGCGCGACGGCACCAACAACGAGAACCTGCCCGAGACCCACGTCATCCTCAAGAAGATCAGGGCGGCCGTCGACGCCGACTATCCCGGCCGCATGTTGCTGGCCGAGGCCAACCAGTGGCCCGAGGACACGCTGCAGTATTTCGGCGATGGCGACGAATGCCACATGTCGTTCCACTTCCCGCTGATGCCACGCATGTACATGGCGCTGGCGCAGGAGGACCGTTTCCCGATCACCGACATCATGCGCCAGACGCCGGCTATACCGGCCAACTGCCAGTGGGCGATCTTCCTGCGCAACCATGACGAGCTGACGCTGGAGATGGTCACCGACAAGGAGCGGGACTACCTCTGGGAGACCTACGCTTCGGATCGCCGCGCGCGCATCAATCTCGGCATCCGGCGCCGCCTCGGCCCGCTGATGCAGCGCGATCGCCGGCGCATGGAGCTGATGAACAGTTTGCTGCTGACCATGCCCGGCACGCCGGTGCTCTATTACGGCGACGAGATCGGCATGGGCGACAACATCCACCTCGGCGACCGCGACGGGGTGAGGACGCCGATGCAGTGGTCGAGCGACCGCAACGGCGGCTTCTCCCGCGCCGACCCGGCGGAGCTGACCCTGCCCCCGATCATGGACCCGCTCTACGGCTTCCAGGCCATCAATGTGGAGGCGCAGTCGCGCGACCCGCACTCCCTTCTCAACTGGCTGAAGCGGATGCTGAGCGTGCGCCGCCAGCATCAGGCCTTCGGGCGGGGCGAGCTGCGTTTCCTGCGGCCCCAGAACCGCAAGGTGTTGGCCTATCTGCGCGAGTACGAGGGCGAGACCATCCTGTGCGTGGCCAATACTGCGCGCACCGCCCAGGCGGTGGAGCTCGACCTGTCGGAGTTCGCCGGCCGCACGCCGCTGGAGCTGAGCGGCCGCACCCCGTTCCCGTCTGTCGGCCAGCTCACCTATCTGCTGACCCTGCCGCCCTACGGCTTCTACTGGTTCCAGCTCTGCGGCGACATCGAGGGGCCGAGCTGGAGCAGCGCGTCCGCCGGCGTCTCGCCCGAACACATCACGCTGGTGTTGCGCAACAGCCTGCCCGACCTGCTGTCCGGTCCCGCCCGCGACATTTTTGAGCGCGAGGTGCTGCCGGACTACATCGCCGAGCGTCGCTGGTTTCAAGCCAAGGACGCCCGGATCAGGCGCACCACAGTGGTCGCCTCGACCTCGCTGTCTCCACGCCTGCTGCTGGCCGATGTCGAGGTGGAGACTGAGGCCGGAAGCGAGCTCTACGCCCTGCCGCTCGGCGTCATCATCGAGGACGAGCCGACCGGCCCCTTTGCGGGCCAGCTGGCGATGGCGCGCGTGCGCCGCCGCCGCGACGTCGGCCTGCTCACCGACGGCTTCGCCATGCCCGAGTTCGTCCACGCCGTCGTCTCCGCCTTGAAGGAGGGTGCGCGGCTGCCGATGGCGGACGGCGAGCTGGTGTTCTCCACCACCGCGGCCTTCGATCTTGAGCCGGACATGGCGGCGGAATGGCCAGCCGCGGAACAGAGCAACAGCTCGGTGATCATCGGTGAGCGCGCCGTGCTCAAGCTGCTCCGCAAGCTGACCACCGGCGTCCATCCTGAAGCCGAGATGACCCGGGTGCTGACCGAGCGCGGCTTCGCCAACACCGCGGCGCTGCTGGGCGAGGTCGCCCTCGTGGCGGCCGACGGCCAGCCGCGCACGGTCATGCTGCTGCAGCGCTTCGTCTACAACCAGGGCGACGGCTGGAGCTGGACCCTCGATTATCTGTCCCGCACCCTGGATGACCACGCCGTCTCGCCCGATGCGCCCGATCATGCGCTGGAGAGCTACTGCGTCTTCTCAACCCAGCTCGGCCGACGTCTGGCGGAGATGCACGCGGTGCTGGCGCAACCTTGCGAAGAGGCGACCTTCCGGCCCGACGGCACCAACGAGGCCGACGCCACGGCCTGGGCGACGAGGATCACCGCCCAGCTCTCCACCGCTTTCGAGGCCTTGACCGGCCGGACCGACTGGCGCCGCGAGGACAGCGCAGAAGCTGCGGCGGGCCTGCTGCATCGGCGCGAGGCGTTGACAGCCAAGGTGGAGGGCCTGACGCAGGCGGCGGCGGGCGCCCAGCGCACGCGCATCCACGGCGACCTGCACCTCGGCCAGGTGCTGGTGACCGCAGGCGACGTCACCCTCATCGACTTTGAGGGCGAACCCTCCAAGCCGTTGGAGGCGCGGCGCGCAAAGGACCTGCCGCTGCGCGACGTCGCGGGCGTGCTGCGCTCCTTCGACTACGCCGCCGCCGTGGCGCTGCAAAGCTGGAGCGACACCGCCGAAGGCGCCCAGGCCCGCGCGGAGGCCCTGCTGGACAGTTTCCGCAGGGTGGCCTCCAAGACCTTCCTGGACGGCTATCGCGAGGCCGGCGGACCGGTGGACGAAGGCCTGCTCGACCTCTTCCTGCTGGAGAAGGCTGCCTATGAGGTCGCCTATGAGGCGGCCAACCGTCCAGACTGGCTGGAGACGCCGCTACATGGCCTGGCCACCGTCGCCGAACGACTGCTGCGGGAGCCCCGAACCCAGGAGGCAAGTTCATGAGCGCCCACGACGCCGCCCTGACCGCCGCGGCCGAGCTGCTGGAGGGGCGGCTGACCGACCCCTTCGGTTTCCTTGGACCCCACGACAGTGCGGAGGGCAGGGTGGTGCGCACCTTCCAGCCGGGCGCGCGCGGGGTGCGGGTCCTCGCCCGTGACGATGGCCGCCGCCTGGCCGATCTGGAAGCCGCCGGCGACACGGGTCTGTTCGCCGGCCGCCTGACGGCCGCCGTCCCCTACCGGCTGGAGATCGACTGGGGCGAGGCCGTGCAGGAGACCGAGGACCCCTACAGCTTCGGCCTGGTGCTGGGCGAACTCGACCTGCACCTGTTCGCCGAGGGCGCGCACTGGAAGCTGGCGGAGCGGTTCGGCGCCCAGCCTCGGGAGATGGACGGGATAGGCGGCGTCGCCTTCTCCGTCTGGGCGCCCAATGCGCGACGCGTCTCGGTCATTGGCGCCTTCAACATGTGGGACGGTCGCCGCCATCCTATGCGGCTGCGCGTGGAGGCGGGCGTGTGGGAGCTGTTCGTCCCGCGCCTTGCTCCCGGCGAGCGCTACAAGTTCGAGGTGGTGGGCGCGGACGGAGCCGTCACTCAGCGCGCCGACCCCCTCGCGCGCGCCGCCGAGCTGCCGCCGGCCACCGCCTCGATCGTGGCCGCCCCGCTGACGCACGCCTGGGCGGACGCGGGCTGGATGGGCGAGCGCACGGCGCGCCAGGCCCAGGATGCGCCGATCAGCATCTATGAGGTGCACGCCGCGTCCTGGCTGCGCCCCGTAGGCGAGCCCGACAGCGTCCTCGACTGGGACGGCCTGTCGGAACGGCTCATCCCCTACGCGGTGGACCTAGGCTTCACCCACTTGGAACTGATGCCGATCATGGAGCATCCGTTCGGCGGCTCCTGGGGCTATCAGCCGCTCGGCCAGTTCGCGCCGAGCTCCCGCTTCGGTCCGCCCGAAGGCTTCGCCCGCTTCGTCGACGCCTGCCATGAGGCCAAGCTCGGCGTGATCCTGGACTGGGTGCCGGCGCACTTCCCGACCGACATCCACGGCTTGGCCCACTTCGACGGCACCGCGCTCTATGAGCACGCCGATCCGCGCGAGGGCTTTCATCAGGACTGGAATACGCTGATCTTCAACCTTGGCCGGCGCGAGGTGCAGGGCTTCCTGATCTCCAGCGCGCTCTGGTGGCTGAACACCTTCCACGTCGATGGTCTGCGCGTGGATGCAGTGGCGTCGATGCTCTACCGCGACTACAGCCGCAAGGCTGGCGAGTGGGTGCCCAACATCCACGGCGGTCGCGAGAACCTGGAGTCGGTCGACTTCCTAAAGCGGCTGAACGGTATCGTCGGCGAATATGCTCCCGGCGCCATTACCCTGGCCGAGGAGTCCACCGCCTGGCCGGGCGTCACAGCACCGGTCGCCGAGGGCGGGCTGGGTTTCGACTACAAGTGGAACATGGGGTGGATGCACGACACCCTCCACTACATGGAGCAGGACCCGGTCCACCGATCCTGGTCGCACAATGAGCTGACCTTCGGGCTGGTCTACGCCTTCTCGGAAACCTTCGTGCTGCCCCTGTCCCACGACGAGGTGGTGCACGGGAAGGGTTCGCTGATCGGCAAGATGCCGGGCGACCCCTGGCGCAAGCGGGCCAACCTGCGCAGCTACTTCGGCTTCATGTGGACCCATCCGGGCAAGAAGCTGCTGTTCATGGGCGGCGAGCTCGGCCAGTCCAGCGAGTGGAACCATGACGCCGAGCTCGACTGGAGCCTGCTCGACGATCCCGACCATGCAGGGCTCCAGCGCCTGGTGCGCGACCTGAACCGACTGTACGCGGCCGAACCGTCCCTGCACCGGCAGGACGCCGATCCTGCGGGGTTCCAGTGGATCGTGGGCGACGACGCGACCAACAGCGTCTTCGTGTTCCTGCGGAAAGCGCCCGGCTCCGCCCCGCTGCTCTGCGCCCTGAACGCCACCCCCGTGCCGCGCCACGGCTATCGCGTCGGCGTCCCGCAGGCCGGGCGGTGGCGCGAGGTGCTCAACACCGATGCCGAGGTCTATGGCGGCGGGAACCTCGGTGCGGGCGGTCCTGTTGAAGCGGCTTCCCATGGCGCCCACGGCCAGTCCCACTCCCTGGAGATGGTGCTGCCGCCGCTCGCCATGGTGGTGCTGAAGCCTGAGGGGAACGCGGTTTGACCTATCTGCCGGAGCGGCTCGAGGCCGGCTCGCCCTATCCGCTGGGCTCCACCTTCGATGGGCTCGGAGTGAACTTCGCGGTGTTCTCCGCCAACGCCGACCGCATCGAGCTCTGCGTCTACGACGCCGAAGGCCGTCAGGAGATCGCCCGCTACGACATGGCCGAGTGCACCGACGAGGTGTGGCACGGCTATCTGCGCGAAGCCCGGCCCGACCTCGTCTACGGCTATCGCGCCTATGGCCCCTACGTCCCGGAGGAGGGTCACCGATTCAACCCCAACAAGCTGCTGCTCGACCCTTACGCCAAGGGTCTGCGGGGCGAGATCAATTGGTCCAAATCGCTCTTCAGCTATGACGTCGACAGCGGCGACGACACGACGTTCAGCGCGCTGGACAGCGGGCCGGACATGATCAAGGGCCGGGTGGTCGCCAACGCCTTCGACTGGGTCGACGATCGCCGCCCCAACATCGGTTGGGCCGACACGGTGATCTATGAGGCCCACGTCCGCGGCCTGACCAAACTGATGCAGGAGGTCGACGCGCCCGAGCGGGGCACCTTCGCCGCCCTCTCCCATCCCAAGGTCATCGACCACCTGAAGCGGCTGGGCGTCACCGCGGTCGAGCTGCTGCCGATCCACGCCTATCTGCAAGACCAGACGCTGCAGGAGAAGGGCCTCACCAACTACTGGGGCTACAACACCTTGAACTTCTTTTCGCCGGAGCCGCGCTATCTCAGCCAGCCGGCGCTGGACGAGGTCAAGCTGGCGATCCGACGCCTGCACGCCGCCGGCCTCGAGGTGATCCTGGACGTCGTCTATAATCATACCTGCGAGGGCAGCGAACTGGGTCCGACCCTGTCGTTCCGGGGCCTGGACAACGCGGTCTACTATCGTTTGCTCGAAGGCCAGCCGCGCTACTGCATCAACGACACCGGCACCGGCAACACGGTGAACACCTCCAAGGCCCGGGTGCTGCAGATGGTCGTCGATTCGCTGCGCTACTGGGCTCAGGAGTTTCACGTCGATGGTTTCCGCTTCGACCTCGGCGTGACGCTGGGGCGTGAGCCGGGCGGGTTCAGCACTGGCGCGGGCTTTTTCGACGTGCTGCGCACCGACCCTGTGCTGCAGCGGCTGAAACTGATCTCCGAGCCCTGGGACATCGGTCCCGGCGGCTATCAGCTCGGCCGCCACCCGCCGGGCTTTGCCGAGTGGAACGACAAGTACCGCGACGGCCTGCGCAAGTATTGGCGGGGCGATGAAGCCATGCGGCCGGAGCTGGCGGCGCGCATGTCCGGATCGGGCGACCTGTTCGACCGCCGCTCGCGCCGGCCCTGGGCGTCGCTGAACTACCTGTCCTCACACGACGGTTATACTCTGAACGACGTGGTCTCCTATGAGGAGCGCCACAACATGGCCAACGGCGAGGATAACCGCGACGGTCATGGGGAGAACTACTCCCGCAACTGGGGCGTGGAGGGCGCGAGCGAGGACGCCGCCATCCAGGCGACCCGCGACCGGGTGCGCCGCTCCATGCTCGTCACTCTGTTCTCCGCGCTGGGCACGCCGATGCTGCTGGCCGGCGACGAGTTCGGCCGCACGCAGTCGGGCAACAACAACGCCTACTGCCAGGACAATGAGATCAACTGGCTGGACTGGGCTCAGGCGAGCTCCGAGGCGGGCGAGGCGCTGACCGCCTTCACCGCGCGCCTGATCGCGCTCCGCCGCCAGTACCCCGTGCTCCATGCCCGGAACTTCCTCTATGGCCAGGAGGAGGTGGCGCCCGGCGTTTTGGACGTGGATTGGTTCGACGAGCGCGGTCAGTCGCTGTCGCCGGAGGACTGGGATAACGCCCAGGGCCGCGCCTTGACCATGCGCCGCGCCAGCCGCGAGCTGGACGGCGGGGTCCAGGTCATGACCCTGCTGGTCAACGCCTCCGCCGATCCGCTGGCCTTCACCCTTCCGGAGCCGTCGACGTTCAGTCGGCGCCTGCTCATCGACAGCGCTGATCCGACCGCGCCGGAACGCGAGCTGGAAGCGGGCGATCGGGTCCAGGTGCAGGACCGCGCTGCGGTGCTGTTCGTCGCCGTGCTGGAGCAGGGCGAGCCGTCGGCCCAGGCCGCGTGAGCCGCTTCGCCGCCGATCCCGGCTTCGGCGCCAGCCTGCTGGGAGACGGACGCACCCGCTTCCGCATCTGGGCGCCCGCCCAGCATCGCGCTGAGGTTGAGATCGAAGGCTGCGGCCGCACCCCCATGCGCCGCTCAGCCGACGGCTGGTTCGAGACGGAGGCGGACTGCGGAGCCGGCGCGCACTACCGCTACGTGTTCGGCGACCTCGCCGTACCCGATCCCGCCGCCCGCGCCCAGGCCGACGACGTGCACAGCTTCAGCATCGTGGTCGACCCGCACGCCTACGCCTGGAGCACGCCCGATTGGAAAGGCCGACCGTGGCGCGAAACCGTACTCTGCGAACTCCACGTCGGGGTGCTGGGTGGCTTCGCCGGCGTGGCCGAGCGCCTGCCCGCGCTGAAGGCGTTGGGCGTCACCGCGGTCGAACTGATGCCCGTCGCCGACTTTCCGGGCACCAGGAACTGGGGCTACGACGGCGTGCTGCCCTATGCGCCGGACGCCGCCTATGGCTCGCCGGACGACCTCAAGGCGCTGGTTGACCGGGCGCACGCGCTCGGCCTGATGATCTTCCTGGACGTGGTCTACAACCACTTCGGCCCCGACGGCGCCTATGTCCACGCCTATGCGCCGCAGACCTTCCGCGAAGACCTGCACACGCCTTGGGGCGGCGCCATCGACTTCCGCCGCCCAGAAGTGCGCGACTACTTCACGCGAAACGCCGTCTATTGGATCGAGGAGTATCGCTTCGACGGCCTGCGCTTCGACGCCGTGCACGCCATCAGCGAGCAGGACTGGCTGACGGAGATGGCGCTGGCCGTGCGCGCGGCCGCTGGCCCAGACCGCCACGTCCATTTGGTGCTGGAGAACGAACACAACGGCGCGAACCACCTGCGCGGCCCCTTCGACGCCCAGTGGAACGACGACTTCCACAACGTCATGCACGTGCTGCTGACCGGGGAGGTCGGCGCCTATTACCAGGACTTCGCCGACCGACCCGCTGAGCGGCTGGCCCGCTGTCTGGCGCAGGGCTTCATCTACCAGGGCGAGCCCTCGCCGAACCATGACGGCGCGCCGCGGGGCGAGCCGAGCGGCGACCTGCCGCCGACCGCCTTCGTCAGCTTCCTGCAGAACCACGACCAGGTGGGCAACCGGGCCATGGGCGAGCGGCTGATCGCGCTGGCCGACCCGCAGGCGTTGCGCGCCGCCACCGCGCTCATGCTGCTTTGCCCCCAGATACCCATGCTGTTCATGGGCGAGGAGGAGGGCGCGCGTTCGCCCTTCCTGTTCTTCACCGATTTCCACAACGACCTGGCCGATGCGGTGCGCGAGGGGCGGCGCAGGGAGTTCGCCAAGTTCGCGGAGTTCTCCGACCCACACGTACGCGAGCACATCCCCGACCCGAACGCGCGCGAGACCTTCGAGCGCTCGCGGCCGCAGCCGGGCGAAGACGCCGCCGAGTGGCGCGCCTTCTACACCAATCTCCTGGCGGTCCGGCGCAAGCAGATCGTGCCGCGTCTCGACGGCGCCCGCAGCCTCGGCGCCGAGGCGATCGGCGACAAGGCCGTCCTGGCGCGCTGGCGCATGGGCGACGGCGCCGGTCTGACGCTCGCCCTAAACCTCGGCGACGCCGAGGTCAGCCTGCCGAGCCGGCCTCCAGGCGAGGTGATCTACCGGACGCCAGCTCTTGAAGACGTCCACATACCCGCCCGCAGCTTGACGGCCTGGATGGAGTTCGTGGCTTGAGCGACGCCGCCCTGCAGGATTTCGCCCGCTCAGCCGGACTCCAGGTGGATTGGGAAGACGCGGCGGGCCAAGCCAAGACCGTCGCGCCGGACAGCCTGCGCGCCATCCTCATCGCCATGGGCTTCGCCTGCGCCACGTCGGGCGACATGGCGGAGAGCCGCCATCGCCTCGCTAAGGAGGATCGGCAGGCAGGTGCCGGCTTCCTTACGGCCACAGCGGGCGAGCTTATCCCCATGGCGCTGCCCGAAGGTGCGCCGGTCCGCCTCGTCCTGGAGGATGGGACGCCGATGGCGCTGCGGGCGCTTGAGACCGCCGCAGGTCGCCGTATCCAGGCTCCGCCGACGCCAGGCTATCACCGCCTGGAAGTCGGCGAGGCGGCGATGACGCTCGCGGTGGCGCCGACGCGCGGCTTCACCATGGCCGACGTGGCGTCAGGTCGGCGCGCCTGGGGCGTCGCGGCCCAGCTCTACAGTCTGCGGGGAGGCCGGGCCGAGCCGTTCGGCGACTTCGGCGCGCTCGCCGACATGGTGCAAGCCCTGGGTCGCCGGGGAGCCGACGCCCTGGCCATCAGTCCGGTGCATGCCCTGTTCGCCGCCGACCCTAGCCGGTTCGGCCCCTATGCGCCCTCGACGCGGTTGTTCCTCAACGTCCTGTTCGCCGACCCTGCGGGGCTGGAGCCTGATGCGCCCGAGGGGGACCCGGGCGGGGCGTTGATCGACTGGACCGCCGGCGGGGCCGAGAAGCTGGTGCGCCTGCGAGGGCTGTTCGAGCGTTTCCGCTCGGCGGGATCGTTGGCGGACCATGCCGATCTGCAAGGCTTCCGCGTTCAGGGCGGCGAGGATTTGGAAGGCCACGCTCGGTTCGAGGCGCTGCACGCCCGCTTCCATGCGCAGGGCGGCGCGCGCGGCTGGCAGGACTGGCCGGCCGCCTACCACGACGCCAAGGGCGAGGCGGTGGCCGAGTTCGCCCGCACCGAAGCCGAGGAGATCGACTTCCACGTCTTCCTGCAGTGGCTCGCCGACCGCGGCCTGCAGCGGGCGCAGGCGGCGGCGAAGCACGCCGGCATGGCGGTCGGCCTGATCGCCGATCTGGCCGTCGGCATGGACGGCGGCGGCAGCCATGCCTGGAGCCGGCCCGACGACCTGCTGACGGGGCTCGGCGTCGGGGCGCCGCCAGACCTGTTCCAGCCCGGCGGGCAGGACTGGGGCCTCGCCGCCTTCTCCCCCCGCTCGCTGCGCCGGAGCGGCTATGCGCCCTTCCTCGCCACCCTGCGCGCCGCCATGCGCCACGCCGGCGGCGTGCGGATCGACCACGCCATGGGGCTGCGCCGACTGTGGCTGACGCCGCAGGGCGCCAGCCCGGCCGAGGGCGCCTACCTCGACTATCCGCTGGACGACATGCTGCGCCTGATCGCCCTGGAGTCATCGCGGGCGCGCGCCATCGTGGTCGGCGAGGACCTCGGCACCGTCCCGCCGGGCTTTCGCGAGACCAGCACGGCCAAGGGGATGGCCGGGATGCGCGTGCTCTGGTTCGAGCGCGACGGGGAAAGGTTCACGGCTCCCGCCAGCTGGAGCGAGGACGCCATGGCCATGACTGGCACTCACGACCTGCCGACCGTCGCCGGCTGGTGGCGCGAGGGTGACATCGACTGGATGCAGCAGTTGGACCGTAAGGGCGGCCACGCCGACATCGCCGCCGAGCGCGCCGCGCGCGAGCAGGATCAACAGGAGCTGTGGCGCGCCTGCGTCGACGCCGGCGTCGCCAACGGGCCGCAGCCTGCGCCGAACGAGGAGGCGACGGTGGTGGACGCGGCCTTGGCCTATGTCGCCAAGACCTCCTGTCAACTGGCTGTCATACCCATGGAAGATATCCTTGGGCTCGTAGAACAGCCTAACCTTCCCGGTACGCTGGACGAGCATCCGAACTGGCGCCGCCGGCTGTCGGCCCCGCCTGACGCCCTGCTGGACGAACCTTGCGTCGCCGCACGGCTGACGATGCTGCAGCAGGAGCGTCCCCAAGACGAGCGCAAGCCATGATCCCCCGCGCCACCTATCGCCTCCAGTTCCACAAGGGCTTTACCTTCGCCGACGCCGCACCGCTGGCTCCCTACCTGGCCGCGCTGGGCGTCAGCCACGTCTACGCCTCGCCCATCGGCACAGCCCGGGCCGGCTCGACCCACGGCTACGACCAGGTCGACCCGACGCAGGTCAATCCGGAACTCGGCGCCGAGGCGGGGTTCCGCGCCATGGCGGCGGCGCTCAAGGCGCACGGGCTTGGGGTCATCCTCGACATCGTACCCAATCACATGGCGGTGGGGCAGGCCGACAATCGCTGGTGGATGGACGTGCTCAGGCACGGCGCCCACAGCGACCACGCCCAGATGTTCGACATCGACTGGGACCCGGCCGACCCCGTGCTTCAGGGCAAGATGCTCGCCCCCTTCCTCGGACGCCCCTATGCAGAGGCGCTCGCAGGCGGCGACCTGCGTCTGAGTCGCGACGCCCAGACGGGCGAGCTGAGCGTGTGGGCCTATGACGCGCATCGCTTCCCGCTCCGGCCGCAAGACCAGGGCGCGACCGACGCAGGTCTTGATGTCGCTGATCCGTCAGGACGCGCGCGTCTCCACGCCCTGCTTGAAGATCAGGCCTTCCGGTTGGCGTGGTGGAAGACGGCAGGCGATGAGATCAACTGGCGGCGCTTCTTCGACATCACCGAACTCGCCGGCGTCAGAGTGGAGCGGCCGGAGGTGTTCGCCCTCATCCACGCCCTGCCGCTACGGCTCTACGCCGAGGGGCTGATCGACGGCGTGCGCGTGGACCATGTCGACGGTCTGGCCGACCCCGCCGGCTACTGCCGCCGCCTGCGCGCGGCGCTTGACGAGGCCGGAGCGAAGCGGCCCGCAAACGCCGCCGGGCCCGCCTATCTCGTCGTCGAAAAGATCCTGGCCCAGGGCGAACGGCTGTCGCCGGACTGGCTGACGGACGGGACCACCGGCTACGACTATATGAACGAGGCCGCCGCCCTGCTGCACGACCCGGCCGGCGAGGCGGCGCTCACCAGCCTGTGGACCCGCATCAGCGGCCGGGCGGCGGCCTTCGAGGACGAGGAGCGCCAGGCGCGGCTGGAGACCCTGCGCCGGTCCTTCTCCGGACAGCTGGAGGCTGCAGTCGCGGCCTTCCATCGCGTGGCGCGCTCCGACATGGCCACCCGTGATCTCACCGCGGGCATGCTGAGACGCGGTCTCACCGTACTGCTCAGCGTCTTTCCCGCCTACCGGACCTATGGGACCGGCGACGCCGCTCCTGCCTCCGATGCGCCTCTGCTCGCCCGCGCGCTGGAGCGGGCGTCGGCCTATGTCGCGCCCGGCGAGGGTCCGGTCCTCGACCGCATCGCCGCCTGGCTGGCCGGGCGGGGACCCGGCGAGCTGGCGCTCCGGCGCGAGGCGGTGCGGCGCTTCCAGCAGCTCAGCGCCCCCGTGGCCGCCAAGGCCGTCGAGGACACCGCCTTCTACCGCTACGGCCGGCTGCTCTCCCGCGACGACGTCGGCTCGGACCCCGGCCGGCTGGCGGGCGGCGTGGGCCAGATGCACGCCGCCAACGCCGAGCGCGCGGCGTGTCTCCCCTCCGCCATGCTGGCGACCGCCACCCACGACCACAAGCGCGGCGAGGACGTGCGCGCCCGGCTGGCGGTGATCAGCGAGCGGCCGGAGCGCTGGGCCAGCCATGTGGATCGCTGGACGGAGCTGAACGCCGGTGCGGCCTCAGGGATCGACCCCGTCGACCTCTACCCGCTGTACCAGACGCTGGTCGGAGCCTGGCCGCCGTTCCTGGCGGCTGACGATGCGGCCGGGCTGACGGCGTTCGGCGGGCGGGTCATGGGCTGGTGGCGCAAGGCGCTGCGGGAGGCCAAGCTGAACTCGTCCTGGGCCGCGCCCGACGAGGCCTATGAGGCGGCCTGCGAGATCTTCCTGAAGCACGCGCTCGACCCGGTTCAATCGGCGGGTTTCCTCGCCGACCTGATCGGCTTCGTGGACGAGATCGCGCCCGCCGGAGCGGTGAACGGCTTGACGCAGGTGCTGCTGCGCTGCACCGCGCCGGGCGTGCCTGACCTCTACCAGGGAACCGAGTTCTGGGATTTCAGCCTGGTCGATCCCGATAATCGCCGGCCGGTCGATTTCGGCCTGCGGACGTCAGCCCTGTCTCACGCCGTTGATCTGCCGTCCCTGCGGCGCAGCTGGGCGGATGGGCGGATCAAGCAGCGGGTGATCGCTTCCGCCCTGGACCTGCGTCGCCGCTGGCCCGAGGTCTTCGCGCAAGGAACCTACCACCCGCTGGATGTGGAAGGGGAGGGCCATGGGTCGGTGATCGCCTTTTTGCGCCGGAGCGGCGATAGGGCGGTGCTCGTCGCCGCACCCCTCCACGCAGACGAAGCCGTTCAACCCGCCGACCTCTCCCTGTCCGCGAGCTGGTGCGGCGATCGCCGCCTGCGCCTCCCGAAGGATCTGGCTCAGAGCCGTCTGACCGATGTCCTGTCGGGTCGGACAAGCTCCGCTGAAGAGGAGCTTCCCCTCACGCTCCTTTTCCAGTCAGCCCCCGTCGCCCTGTTCGAGCTTGGCGTCTCGCCCTAGCGCCAGCCGTCCGAAGCGTAATGGCGTCAGACCCGCGTCATGGGGCGGAAGAGGGTGATCCGGCGTCCGCCCGCAAGGCCGGGAACTGCTGCAGCAGATGGTCGAGCTTGGCGTTGATGTTCTCACGGTCCCAATCGCGCAGGTCGCCATGGCGGGCGCGTTGGGTGGCCTCCTCGCCGCGGATCTGAGCGATCTGGCTCTTGGCGGCGCGGCGCTGGGAGGGACGCAGCCCGGTCAGCCGCGCCGAGATCGCCGCAATGCGGGCGTCGACGTCGTAGAAGCCCTCCCGTCCTGCGCCGACATAGGGACCCTGCGCGCCCGGCGCCGGGTCGACCGCCTCTGCACCGGGGATGCCGGCAGACGGGCGCGCGGTGTCGGGCGACGGCTGGGAGGCGACGGAGTCAAAGCGCGGGCTTCCCGTTTGCGCCGTCGCGGCGCCGCCCAGGCCAAGACCTGCAGCGATCAGGATCAGAGAGCAGGATCGGAGACGTCTCATGGCGGGGTCCTTTGCAATCCGCCGCAGTAATGCAGGTTAATCTTGCGAGATGCGGCGCGTCACTCTCATCTTCCTGTAAGGCGGCGAGGCCGGTTCGGCTGGAGTTTCTCAGGTTCGGCTCAGCGGGATTGAGGACGTTAACCGCGCTGAAGGGCGAGGGCGCCAGGGTCTTGCGCACCCGATCAGGAGCGTCCCACCCTTCATGCGTCCGCGCCCCGCGATCAGCCTGGCGGCAAGCGCGAGCCTCGTGCTCGGCGGAGGGGGTGCGCCGGCGGTGGCGCTCGCCCAGGCGCCGGCGTCCGCCGTGTCGGTCAAGGTCGGTCAGGCGGACGCCTTCTCCCACATCGAGTTCGATCAGACCCAGCCCCGCTCCGCCCGCCGCGAAGGCGATGATCTCGTGCTGCAATTCGGGGCGTCCGCTCCGCCGAACCTGGCGCTACTCCGCGTCGACCCCCCGCGCTATCTGACCACAGCGTCCACCCGCCAGACGCCGGGCGGGACCGAGCTGCGGCTGACCTTGGCCCAAGGTGTGGAAGCCAAGCTCGGGCGCGCGGACGGCGGGGCCTACGTCAACCTCTATCCCGGCGCGACCACGCCTGCGCCGCCCGACCAGACGCCGGCGCGCAAGGGCGATCCGGCGCCGGCGTCCGGCATGGTCAAGATGCATGCGACGCTCGACCATGGCGCCCTCGCGCTACGTTTCGACTGGCGGGCTCCGGTGGGCGCGGCGGTGTTCCGGCGCGGCGAGGCGGTCTGGATCGTCTTCGACGCCAAGGCCTCCCTGGACCTCTCCGAAGCGCCGAACGGCTTGCCGCAGGCCGGACGCATGGCCGCCGTTCCGACCCGCGACGCCACGGCGCTGCGCATCGTGGCCCCGTCGAGCGTCGGGGTCACGGCGAGCGCTCAGGGCGCATCCTGGACCATCACCCTGGCGCCAGGGCCGACGGCGGCGGCCAGCCCGGTGACCCTCAAGGCCGACGCCGACGGGCTGAGCGCGCAGATGGCCGGCGCGAGCGGCGTCTTCTGGCTGGACGATCCGGCGGTCGGCGACCGGCTGGCCGTTGTGACGGCGCTCTCGCCGTCCAAGGGCGTGGCCGCCCAGCGCCGGCTGGTGGACGCCGACGTCTACGCCTCCGCCCAGGGCCTGGCGCTCGCTCCGCTGGCCCAGGACCTGTCCGTCGCCAGCGATGGCGACATCGTGCGGATCACGCGGCCGAGCGGGCTTGAGCTCTCCGCCGGCGCCCGCACCCCCGCCCACGTCCTGCCGCCGTCCGACCTGCCGCAGCCGGCGGCCTTCCCGGCTCTGGTCGACTTCGAGGGATGGTCCAGGATCGGTCCCGCAGGCTTTCTCGCCCGCTATGACGTGCTGCTGCAGGGCGCATCGGACGAGGGCGCGCGCGGCAAGGGGGCGAGCACCCAGGCGCGCATCGGCTTCGCACGCTTCCTGGTCGGTTCGGAGCTGTCCTACGAGGCCATCGGCGTGCTCAACCTGTTGGCCAAGACCGATCCGTCCGTGATGGCGACGGCGGAGTTCCGCGGGCTGCGCGGCGCCGCGCGCGCGATGGCCGGGCGCTACAAGGACGCCCAGGCGGATTTCTCCTCTCCGACCCTGTCCGACGACCCGGCCAGCGCGCTTTGGCGCGGCTATGCGGCGGCGAGGCTCGGCGACAATCCCGGGGCCCGCCAGGCCTTCGCCGCGGGCCGAAGCGTCCTGGGCCAGGTCGCTCCGGCCTGGCGGGTCCGCTTCCTCACGGCCGAGGGCGGCGCGGCGTTGGCGCTCGGCCATCTGGGCGGCGCCAACCAGGCGCTTCAAGCCGCCGCGGCCCAGCATCCCAAGGGCGTCGATAACGATCGCCTGCAGCTCGCGCTGGGCCGGCTGGCCCAGGCGAGCGGGCGCAACGATCAGGCCGCCGCCCTCTACGCCTCCGCGGAGACGAGCTCGGAGGGCGCAGTGTCGGCTCCGGCGCTGCTCTACGCCACAGAGCTGCAGCAGGCGCAGGGCCGCCTCACGGCGAGCGAGGAGGCCGCGACCCTGGCCTCCATCCGCTTCCGCTGGCGCGGCGACGCCACTGAGCTGGAGGCCGCGCGCGCGCTCGGCCGCCTGTTCGTCTCGCAGGGGCGCTATCGCGAGGCGCTGGAGGCGTTGCGCAGCTCCAATCTCGGCTCGCCCGATCTCGCTGCGGCCGCATCCGTCCAGGGCGATCTGACCAGCGACTTCCGCAGCCTGTTCCTGGACGGCGGCGCCGACGGCTTGGCGCCGATCCAGGCGCTAGGCCTGTTCTTCGACTTCAAGGACCTGACGCCGGTCGGGGCGGACGGCGACGCCATGGTCCGCAAGCTCGCCCGGCGCCTGGTGGACGTCGACCTGCTCGACCAGGCCGCCCAGCTATTGAAGTACCAGGCCGACAACCGCCTCGACGGGGTCGCCCGCGCCCAGGTCGACACCGATCTGGCGCTGATCCAGGTGATGAACCGCCAGCCGGAAGCTGCGCTGGATGCCCTGAACGCCTCGCGGACCACCCTGCTGCCGGCCGCCCTGCAGTCCCAGCGGCGGGTGATCCAGTCGCGCGCCCTGGCCGGGCTCGGCCGCTATGATGACGCCTTGGAGATCCTGGACGAGGATCGCTCGCCCGATGCGCTCGCCGCCCGGGGCGACGTGCTATGGGGCAAGCACGACTGGCCCCAGGCCGGCAAGCTGCTCGAAGTGTCGCTGGGGGAGCGGTTCCGCTCCGCCGCCCCGCTGAGCGATCCCGAACAGTCCAAGCTCCTGCGCGCCGCCATAGCCTACAGCCTGGCCGGCGACGATGCGGGTCTGGAGCGTCTGCGCGTACGTTACGCCAAACAGGTCGACGCCGTTCGGGACCCGGACATGCTAAGGGTCGCCCTGGCCGGGGTTCAGGGTGCCGGCGGCGTCGCCCAGGTCCAGGCAGCGTCCGGCGCCGACGGCTTTGCGCACTGGGTCGCGGCGATGAAGACCCGGCTACTCACGGCCGACCTCGCCCGGACCTGACCCGCACCGGACCTGAGACATGGAGAACGATCGTGGTCGATTTGTCAGACTTCCTGGCCGAGGACGACGATCCTGCCGAGGATGCCGCTGAAGCCGAAGACCTCGTCGCGCTCAAGGCCTGCCTGAAGGCGTTGGCCGACGCCCTGGCGAGCACCAATCTCGCGGTGCTGACAGGTGCCCGCGGCGATGTTGCGGGCGCCGGTGCGCGGGTGCAGGCTTCCGTCCAGGCGCTCAAGCGGTTCACCGAGGCCTTCGCCGTGCTGGATGGCGAAACGTCGGAGGCGGTGGACGACGAGCGCGAAGCCTGACGCGCCCGCCAAGGTCGGCCAGGCTCGATCAGGCCCTCGACGCCTGAACCTGCGCGATGTGGGCGTCCACGGCGGTGGAGAGCACCGTCAGCGGCACGCCGCCCGTCTTCACCACCGCATCGTCGAAGGCGGCCAAGTCGAAGCGCGGCCCGAGCGCCGAGCGGGTCCGCTCGCGCAGCCGCAGGATTTCGTTGTGGCCGGTCTTGTAGCCGCAGGCCTGGCCCGGCGCGACGCAATATCGGTCGGTCTCGCTGGTCATGGCGTCGGCGCCCTTGCCGGTCTGCGTGCTGAGGAAACTGACGCTCTGCTCGCGGGTCCATCCCATGGCGTGCAGGCCCGTGTCTGCGACCAGCCGGCAGGCGCGAAACTGCTGGGCCTGCAGATAGCCGATTTCGCCGAAGGGGTCGTTCTCGTACAGGCCATGCTCGTCGACCAGCTGCTCGGAATAGAGCGCCCAGCCCTCGACGAAGGCGTTGAACCCCATCAGCGAGACGATCAGCGGTATCTCGGCATGGTGTTCGGCCAGATAGGCCCCCTGCCAGGTATGGCCCGGAATGCCCTCGTGGGCGGTCAGCGTCGGCAGCTGATACTTGGGCCAGAGCGCGGTGGACTTCAGGTTCACGTAGTAGATCGCCGGCCGTGAGCCATCCAGCGAAGCGAAATTCATGTAGCCGAGCGCTGCGCCGTCCTGGATGTCGACCGGCACGCGCTTGACCACCACGTCGGCCTTCAGCGCGAGGTGCGACACCTGAGGCATCAGCGGGCGGATGCGGGCGATGCAGGCGTTCAGATAGGCGATCAGCTGGGTGCGACCCGCGTCCGTGTCGGGATAGAGGAAGCGTGGGTCCTTGTTCAGCGCCTGGACCCGTTCGCCGACCGTCCCCTGAGTCAGCCCCTGCTTTCGCAGTAAGCTATCCATCCTGGCCTGGATGATGCGGTTCTGGTCGAGGCCGATGGCGTGCACCTCGGCGGCGGACTGGGTGGTGGTGGTCCCGAGGCGAAGGGCCCAGCCGTAGAAGGCCTCGCCCTGCGGCAGCCGCTCGACGCCAGCGACGTGGGACGAGCCGGCGGTCGCGGCCGCAAAGGCGGCGATCTGCCGGTCCAGCGCCGGATAGACCTCCGCCTCCACGATGCGGGTGCAGCGGGCGTCCCAGTCACCGGCGATGCCGGCCTTGGCCGCACGCCGGGTCAGCGAGGTGACCAGCCGCTGCTCCCCCACCGGCGTGGCGCGGAAGCCCTGCAGCTGTTTCAGCGTCGTCGCGGCGATGAAGTCGGGCGGGACGACGCCGTGGGCGGCGTCGGAGCGGATGCGGGCGGTCTCCTGGTCCAGCTGGCGGGCCATGGCCGAGACCCGCGCCAGATAGGCCTCTGCATCCGTCCGCTGATGGATCTGGTGCTCGGCGTCCAGGAACTCCGGCGCCGAGGTCACCGCGCCGCTCTGCTGGCTGACCACATAGGGTTGAGCGCCGCCGGCGAAGCCCGCCGCCGCGCCGCCTCCGTAGCGGAAGGCGAGCCCCTCCACCCCGCGATCCGCGGCGTAGAGCACGGTGTCGTAGCGGATGCGATCCGCTTCCGGCAGGGCGTTGCGGTCGATCCGTCCCAGCCGCGTCCGCATGGAGCGGACCTGCGAGGCCCAGGCGGCGTCGCCTGCGGGCGAAAGGTCTGAGAGCCTGGCCTTCAGCCCGGCGTACCGGCCCCCATCGACCCCGAGCTGGGTCGCCTGTTCGGGAGAGAGGGTGAGGATTTCATCGGCGAAAGCGGCGAGATCAGCGCTGAAGGCGCCGCCCGCGTCGGCCGCCTCGGCCCTCGTCTCCGGAGCGAGGGACAGGGCGCAAAGGGCGGCGGCGGTTCCGAGGAGGCGGCGACGGTCGAGCGAAGGCGTGGCGATCACGGGCGTCTCCTGAGGGGACGCCAACCTAGGCCCGGGACCGCCCCGCCTTCAAGCTGTCGAGACGTCGCTACATTCCCGGCCAGCCGGTCAGGAGCCGCCGTGGGAGAACAGATTCATGACGATGTGGCTGAGCCAGTTCGCCAGGATCGGCGCGACGAACAGCAGGAAGACGATGATCAACAGCCCGCGCCAGTTGTTGACCAAGGGCTCGCGAACGCCCCGCGGGCGCACAGGCCGCCAGCGGGCCCGCTCGTCCCGCTTCGGTGGCTCTGCAGGCGGCAGGTCGGACCACGGACCGCCCATCAGCTTGGATGTCTCACAGACTTCACGACCGGGCGATTAGCACGCTTGGAGCAAACGTCGCCAGCGGACACGGCGATCGACACGCGGATCAGCCGGCCGCCAGCGCCGCCTTCTGTTCACGCGATTTGCCGAGGAACAGCCGCGCCAGCCGCACGAGACGGGGGAAGAACGTCGGACGGATCAGCCGTTTGTCGTAGGGAGCCAGACGGCGGTCGTTCTCGGACAGGCACAGGTCCATCAGACCGGGGATGTCCACGTCGGCGACCGCCTCGCCGCCGGCGACGGTGAAGTTGGCCTCCTCCGCCGACCCTACGTCCTTGGCCAGGCCCATGCGCTCCCAGGCCAGGAACAGCCACACGGCCATCACCTTCAGCTCGAACCACGGCCGCCGCCAAAGCGGCATCGTGCGCCGCCGCCAAGCCACCCAGTTGACGAAGAACAGGATGTGGCGCGCCTCTTCGTGCACCACGGGCTCGAACGTCTCCACCAACTCCGGCGGGAAGAAGCCGGAGCGGCGCGCCGCCTCAAACAGGCCGAAGGCGAAGAAGCTGTCCACGCACTCCGAAAAGCCGGTGACCATGTAGGCCCATTCCGTGTCGCGAGGCGGCTTGACCACCTCCTCGGGTTTCAGCTGGATGCCATAGGCCTGCACCAGCGCCGACAGCACGTGCCGGTGGCGCGACTCTTCGAAGCCGTTCAACTCCAGCGCCTGTCGCACCAGCGGATCGCGCACCAGCTTGGCGTACGCCAGCATCCGCAGCGACGCGCGGTTCTCGGTCTGCACGGCGATGTCCCAGATCGGCAGGCTGGTCACCCGGAGCTGCGCCTCCGGATCCAGTCGGGGCCAGTCGATCACCGCGGGCTTGTAGGGGTTGAAAGTGTCAAGCAGCGCCGAGCAGAACAGGGCTTTGTGCGCCTCGCTGCCGAGCCGGATCGGCGTGGGGTAGGGCGGTATGGAGGGACGCTCGGGCCCGCCGGCGAACTGGCCTGGGTATTCGGGCTTCATGACGCGGGCTCCGACGGACGCACGAAGTATCGAGGTGAGATGGGCGAAAACAAGTCGTCAGCCCGGGAGTTCCTGACCGATCGCCGCCATCCCCTCGCCGCGCGAGCCTAGAAGGCGTAGCGGACGCCGACCTGACCGCCGTCATAGTTGCTCGACGCGCCGGCGAAACGCCCCTGATAGGCGACGTAGCCGCTCCAGCGGGCGCTGAAGGTCGCGTTCACCCCCGCCTGGGCCTCGCCCCACTCGCGATCCGGAGAGTAGCCGGGGATGGCGAACTCGCCCGCCAGCGTCTTCAGGCCGGCCGTCACGTCGCGGGTACGCGCGTCGCCGTCATAGGCGTAGGCGATCTCGGCGTAGGGATGGAGCAAGACGTTGCGGAACGGGAGCGAACCCTGCACCCGTGCGCCGCCCTCGCCGATGAGCGACTCGCGCGTCTGGGCCCCGAAGGTCATGGCGGTGCTGTCCTGGCCGGCCTCGTCATACTGGTCGAGATGGACCCGCTCATAGGCGCCGGTGATGAAGGGACCGACCCGCAGCGCCGGCGCGCCGAACCAATAGCCGGTGGTGAAGCTGGCTGAGGAGGTCTCCCCGTCCACGTCGCCGTTCTCGACCCGGGTCGCCGGACCGATCTTAAACAGGCGCTGGATGTCATGAACGTGCAGGTCGCCGTAGCTCGCCTGACCGCCGAGATAGGCCGGACCGCGCACGTACTGGCCGAAGATCGAGCCGGAAATGGTGTCGGTCTGGAAATGGCGCAGCTGGCCGTTCAGATCCTCGCTCGCCGTGCCGCCGCTCAGTTCGGCGCCGATGTTGGCCTGCGGGTTCAGCCGGTAGTCGACGCCTGCGGTGATCAGGCCGTCGTCGTCGTGGGCCGAGGGCGTGTAGCGTTGGCCCGAGAAGCGCTGGCCGACGTAGCCGCCGCTGGCGAACAGGTGCACGCCGGGGGAGGGGTCCTGCTGGTCGGCCAGCAGCTGCGCGCCGACGGCGTTGCGCTCCGCCTCGATGGTGGCCAGCGGCTCTTCCGCCAGCAGCGAGATCTGCTGCGGCGCGATGATCTCGCTCTCCACCACCTGGGCGAACAGCGCGTGGGTGGTGGTGGTGGGGTGCACGCCGTCGGCGAACAGGAAGTCGGACGCTGCGGTGGGGTTCACGAGCGTCAGCGGCGTGCAGTTCAACGAACTGGATGTGGTGCAGGCCGGCACGGTGGTGTTGACGAAGCCGTATGCCGTGGGATTGGCCAGCACCTCGTTGAACAGGGCGAAGGTGTTCACCGGGATGATGCCCACCTTGGCGTTGGCGAGACCTGCGTTGAGCACGCTGTTGAAGGTTGTCGAGAGGGTGGACTGTTCGGCGATGGTGCCGGGGACCAGCTGTTCGGCAGACACGGCCGATGGCGTGAGGCTGGTGTTGGGCAGGTTGAAGACGATGATGTAGCGCGCGCCGGCCTTCTGCAGATTGCCGATCAGGGTGACCTCCTGGGCGGCGGCCGACTGGATGGCGCTGAGCGCCTGGGCGGCGGACTCCGGCGCGGCGACGCCTTCGGCCTGGGCGATCGCGGTGGCGAAGGCCGAAGCGGCTGCGGGCGAGAGTCCGGCGCTGTGGGCGGCGGCGAACTCGCCCGCGGCGACTGCAGTGCCATGATAGAAGATGTCGTTGGCGCCGCCGAACACCGTGTACAGTTCGCTTCCGCTCAGCTGCGGATTGGCGGCCAGATAGCTGGTGATCTGCTGCGTCTCGGTGGGGATGCTGGACGGCGTGCCGGGCGAGTCGGTGTTCACGCCCGCGCCGCCGAAGGCGAAGTCGGTGCCGCCTCGCAAGGACGGATTGGTCGCCAGGCCGAAGAAGTTGCCGATGTCCTCCACCGCCGTGAAGCCCGGATTGGTGGTGAAGCGCATGATCTGCGGCAGCCCCTCCACGATGGAGATGTTGCCCGAGTCGCTCAGGCTGTCGCCGAACACCGTCTCGCCGGAAAAGGGGGTGGGCGTCGTCGCGGCCTGCGCGTTCGCCGCCATCACGCCGGCGAGCGCGGTCGCAGCCATCAGAGTCCGGATCAAGTCAGCCCCCCATCTTTGTTCTTTGTCGCCCACTGTGCTCCGGCCGCCCGACACGTCAAGCGGCGGCGATGATCGGCGCCGTCGAAGCGTCATCGCGCAAGCCCGGTGTCTTAGTTCAGCCACATCATGGACCGTCCCGCGGCCGCGGGACGACGGTGACAATCGACGGCGGTCGGGCTGAAACGCCTTCCCTCCGATGCGTCGATCCCTACACTCGCCGACAACAAAGACCGGACGCATGAACGTCCGGTCAACCGGGGGGAACGATGTCAGGCATCGTCGATGCAGCGCCAAGGCCGCAATTCAGCGACGGCTATAAGCGCCTCGTTCTCGGTCTTCTCCTTGCCGCCTACACGCTGAACTTTGTCGACAGGACGATCATCGCGTCCATCGGCCAGGCTATCAAGGTCGACCTGAAGATATCGGATACACAACTCGGCCTGTTAGGAGGCCTCTACTTTGCACTTCTTTACACCATCCTCGGCGTTCCTCTGGCGCGTTTGGCCGAGCGATATTCGCGTGTCAAGATCATCTCCGCGGCCATCGTGGTCTGGTCCGGCTTCACCGCACTGTGCGGCGCCGCCGGCTCCTTCGCGGCGCTCGCGGCTTGCCGTTTCGGCGTGGGCGTCGGCGAAGCCGGGCTCTCGCCGCCGGCCCAGTCGCTCATCAGCGACTACTACGAGCCGCGCAAGCGAGCCTCCGCGCTGTCGGTCTACGCTTTCGGCATTCCGCTCGGCACGCTGTTCGGCGCGGTCGTCGGCGGCTGGCTCGCCCAGCACTTCTCCTGGCGCGTCGCGTTTGCGGCCATCGGGCTGCCGGGCGTCCTGGTAGCCTTGGCCATTCGGCTGCTGATCCGCGAACCGCCTCGCGGCCATTCGGAGCCCGTACCCCGCGCGCTGGAACCGCAGCCGGTGGCGGGCGCCTCGCTAGGGCGAGAGCTGCGGGAGACTTGGCAGGTGGCCGCCGGCCTGTTCGGCCGCTGGCCCATCTTCAACGTGATGATGGGCATCACCATGGTGTCTTTCGCGGGCTACGGCGGCGGCCAGTTCGTCCAGCCCTACTTCCTGCGCACCTTCAAGCTCGACTATGCGCAGGTCGGGCTGATGACCGGACTCGTCGGCGCAGGCAGCCAGGGCGTCGGCGCCCTGCTTGGCGGCTTCGTCACCGACCGCCTGGCGAGATCCGGCGCCACGAGCTGGTACGCCCTGGTCCCTGCGATCGGCGTGACGCTGTCCTACCCCTTCGTGGTCGCCATCTACACGGCGCCCACCTGGCCCATGGCCATCGCCTGGCTGGCCGTCCCGGGCGTGTTCGGCAGCGTCTATCTCGGCCCGACCTACGGCGTCATCCAGAACGCGTTTCCGGCGCACCGACGGGCGACGGCCACGGCCATCCTGTTCCTCTTCCTGAACCTGATCGGCCTGGGCGTCGGGCCGCCCTTCGTCGGCTGGATGATCGACCACTTCGCCGCTTTCCACCATGCGCACCCGGACCAGCCCGGCCTGGCAGCGGCGGTCCACGGCTTCTTCGGCGCCGACACCCGTGGCTTCCAGATCACCTGTCCAGGCGGGCTGGGCAAGGTCGGCGGCCCGGGTGCGGCCAACGCAGCTTGCAAGACGGCGGTGCGGCTGGCCACGCGTCAGGGGGTGATCTTGGCCTACGCCTTCGGCTTATGGGGCGCGCTCCACTACTTCCTCGCCGCCTTCGGCCTGAAGCGCGCCCTGACCAACGCTCGGCTGGAGCGAGGCGAGGCGGCGTGAAGCCGGCGTGTCGAGCGCCGGCGTCGAGGCCTGCGGCTCACCCCACGGGCGACGGGTTGCGTTCGCCGAAGCCGGCCTGGTGCCAGTAGGGGTAGGGCGCCGGCCTAGCGCTCGCTGCGTCCAGACGGGCGACCTGATCGGGTGTCAGGTCCCATCCGACCGCCTCGAGGTTCTGGCGTAGCTGCTCTTCCGTGCGCGCACCGACGATGACCGAGGAAACCGTCGGGCGCTGCAGCAGCCAGTTCAGCGCCACCTGCGGAACGCTCTTGTCCGTCTCCACGGCTATCGCATCCAGGGCGTCGACCACCTTGTAGACGTACTCATCCTCGAGCGGCGGGCCTGCGTCGGCGGTCTTGTGGAGGCGGCTGGTCTCGGGCAGCGGCTGGCCGCGGCGGATCTTGCCGGTGAGCCGACCCCAGCCGAGCGGGCTCCACACCACCGCGCCTACGCCCTGGTCAAGGCCCAGCGGCATCAGCTCGTGCTCGTAGTCGCGCCCGATCAGGGAGTAGTAGGTCTGATTGGCCACATAGCGGGGATAGCCGTACCGGTCGGCCGTCGCCTGGGACTTCATCAGGTGCCAGCCCGAGAAGTTCGACACGCCCGTGTAGCGGATCTTCCCCTCGCGAACGAGCTGGTCCAGGGTCGCCAACACCTCTTCCGGCGGCGTCATGGCGTCGAAGCCATGCAGCTGGAACAGGTCGATGTAGTCGGTCTGCAGCCGCTTGAGCGCCTTCTCCACCGCTGCGACCAGATGATAGCGCGAGGAACCGACGGCGTTGGGGTCCTTGCCGACGCGAAACGTCGCCTTAGTGGAGATGATCACCTGGTCGCGCGGGCGGCCCTTCAGGGCTTCGCCCAGGATCTCCTCCGCTGCGCCGCCCGAATACATGTCGGCGCTGTCGAACATGGTCAGTCCGGCATCCAGGCATATGTCCACAAGCCTGCGCGCCTCGCCGACGTCAGTGGACCCCCAGGCCTGGAAGAACTCCCCCCTGCCGCCGAACGTGCCCGTGCCGAAGCTGAGCACCGGAACCTTGAAGCCCGAGGCGCCGAGGCGACGATAATCCATGGGGAGCTCCTTGGCCGACCACGGCCGCGACTAGGTCTAGCAGAGCCCCATGCAACGCTGCCAGCGGAGCCGGGACGTCAGGCGTAGGCGTAGGGACCGCCGCGTTCGAGGGCGCGCTGATAGGCCGGCCGCGCGTGGATCGCTTGCAGGAAGGTCTGCAGCCTGGGACGCGTCTCGAAGCCGACTCTGGAGGCGGCGGCCTCGACCGGAAAGCTCATTATCACGTCGGCGGCGCTGAAGGCCGGACCGGCGAACCAGCCGCTGGCCGCCAGTTCGCCCTCCCAATAATCCATGTGCAGCTTCAGCTGAGGATCGACGAAGCCGGTTTGCGCCCGGCTGGCGATGGACTTCACCAGAGGCCGCATCAGGGCCGGGGCGCGTTGCGGCATGACGCCGAACACCAGCTTCATCACCAGCGGCGGCATGGCGGAGCCTTCCGCATAATGCAGCCAGTAGAGCCAGCGCAGCCGCTCGGCGCTGTCCACGCCCGCCGATTTCGCAGGCGCCAGGCGGCCCTCGCCATAACGGTCGCAGATATACTCCATGATCAGCCCGGTCTCGGCGACGGTCAGCCCGTCGTCGGTGATCACCGGGCTCTTACCCAGGGGATGGACCTGCTTCAGCTCAGGCGGCGCGAGCATGGTGCTGGCGTTCCGCTCATAGCGCTTGACCTCATAGGGCACGGCGAGCTCCTCCAGCAGCCAGAGCACGCGCTGAGAACGGGAATTGTTGAGGTGATGGACGAGGAGCACGGTGCATATCCAGCGGAGCGGCGAGGGCGCTGCGGCTGCAGCTTGTCCGTCAGTCTGTCCAGCGTCAACGCTGCTCGACGGCCGCCGGGCGCCACAAAAGCCGCTTCCAAGACGCCGAATAGCCAAGTCGGGAGCGAGCCAGAAGACCACGGTTAGCTAGCAGAAGGTTGTGAAGCCGGGCTTTCGAGCCGACGAAGGCTGGATCAATCGGCCTCATATGGATAATCAATTTGCCAACGGGGCGCCATGGGCCCCCTCTGCAGCGAAGACGCAGACTCGCAGCCGCCGGCGCGGGAGCGGCTAAATCTTTCAATGAACGGGCTCAAGGGAGACCAAAATGGATGCGAAGGTCGAAGACAACATCGCAGGCGGCGAGTGCCCGGTGGGCCGCGGGCGCGGCGCTCATGGCAATCGGGGATGGTGGCCTGACAACCTGCGCCTTGAAGGGTTGAACCAGCATGCGCCGCGGTCCAACCCGCTGGGCGAGATGTTCAACTACGCCGAAGCGTTCAAGACCTTAGACCTTGATGCGGTGATCGCCGACCTCCACGCCCTGATGACCGACTCGCAGGAGTGGTGGCCGGCCGACTTCGGCCACTACGGCGGCCTGTTCATCCGCCTGGCCTGGCACAGCGCAGGCACCTACCGGATCACCGACGGCCGCGGAGGGGCCGGCGGCGGGCAGCAGCGCTTCGCACCGCTGAACAGCTGGCCGGACAACGCCAACCTCGACAAGGCGCGCCGGCTGCTCTGGCCGATCAAGCAGAAGTATGGAGCCAAGCTCTCGTGGGCCGACCTCTTCGTCCTCGTCGGTAACGTCGCCCTGGAGTCGATGGGCTTCCAGACCTTCGGCTTCGCCGGCGGCCGCGCCGACACCTGGGAGCCGGAGGAGCTTTACTGGGGTCCCGAAGGATCGTGGCTGGGCGATGAGCGCTACAGCGGCGAACGCCAGCTGCACAAGACGCTCGGCGCCGTGCAGATGGGTCTGATCTACGTCAATCCTGAAGGTCCCAACAGCAAGCCCGATCCCCTCGGGTCGGCTCACGACATCCGCGAGACCTTCGCGCGTATGGCCATGAACGATGAGGAGACCGTCGCGCTGATCGCTGGGGGTCACACCTTCGGGAAGACCCACGGCGCCGGGGATCCGTCCTTCGTCGGCCCCGAGCCCGAGGGCTCCGTGATTGAGGACCAGGGGCTCGGCTGGAGAAGCCAGCATGGCGCCGGCCACGGGGCGGACGCCATCACCGCCGGTCTGGAAGTCACCTGGAGCCAGACCCCGACGAAGTGGAGCAACCACTACTTCGACAACCTGTTCAAGTTCGAGTGGGAGCTGACCAAGAGCCCGGGCGGCGCCTTCCAGTGGCAGGCGAAGGATGCGGCCGCCGACGTCCCGGACGCCCACGATGCGTCCAAGACACGCCTGCCGACCATGCTGACCTCCGATCTGGCGCTACGCTTCGACCCGGCCTACGAGAAGGTTTCGCGGCGCTTCTACGAGCATCCGGACCAGTTCGCCGACGCCTTTGCTCGCGCATGGTTCAAGCTCACCCACCGCGACAT